>CAZGVY010000001.1:0-29633 GCA_964529215.1 uncultured Mordavella sp.
ATTTGGTTTCCGAAGTTCTGTTTGACTGGAAAAAAAACACATTACATGGTATACTGAAGGCAGCATTTGTAAAGAGGAGGAACAGACATCAGATGCGTGAACAGTTAACCCAGAGTGATGTGAAAAGGATTGAGGAAGAAATTGAATACCGGAAACTTGTAGTGCGCAAGGAGGCTATAGAGGCTGTCAAGGAGGCCAGAGCCCACGGTGACCTGAGTGAGAACTTTGAGTATCATGCAGCAAAGAAGGACAAGAATCAGAATGAGAGCAGGATCCGTTACCTGGAGCGGATGCTTAAGACGGCGGTAATCGTATCAGATGAATCCAGAGAGAATGAAGTAGGCATTAACAATACGGTTATGGTGTACTTTGAGGATGAAGAAGAAGTAGAGGAATACAGGTTAGTGACCTCGGTGAGGGGAAGCTCCTTAAGAGGCCTGATCAGCATTGAATCTCCTCTGGGGAAAGCGCTTCTTGGGCATAAAGTGGGCGACAGGATCTATGTGGAGATCAATGAGTCCGCCGGTTATTATGTTGTGATCAAATCAATTAAGAATACAGGCGAGAGTGAAGATGATTCGATCCGCAGATTTTAGCTGCCATCTTTTTCACTTTCTTTTCGGAAATATATTGCATTTCCGGCGGATGATATCTATAATAAAGCTGTATTAGGCAAGGCCTTGATCCACGTCTGTTAGGGAAAATTCTCTGACAGGCGTGTTTTGTTTGCTGCATCCGTATCCGGGAGGAACCTGCTGATAGCAGATCCCTCCTGCTTTACAGGGCGGGGGATGAGGCACAGGCTTTTTGTACAGGGAGAAGATGGAGGATAGATATTTATGAAGGCAGAGAACAGGAAGCTGAGGAATATCTGGATGGTACTGGTGGTGATATTTGGAAATATCATGTATGCGCTGGTGGTGAAGCTGTTTTTGCTTCCGGGAGAACTGATGACAGGAGGAACGACTGGGATTGGCCTTATGGTGTACCACTATACCGGAATATCGCTTCCCGGATTTGTGCTGATTTTTAACATGATCATGCTGGCGGCAGGATTCGTATTCCTCGGCAGGAAGTTTGCGCTTACCACGGTTATAAGTTCCATTGCCTATCCGTTTGCCCTGGAACTTCTTAACCGTATATTGGGAGATGTGATACTGACCAACGATCCGATGTTAAATATGCTTTTCTCCGGTATCGGGATCGGCCTGTCGCTGGGGCTTGTGATCCGGACGGGCGCATCTACGGGAGGAATGGATATTCCGCCGCTTGTACTGAACCGGTATTTCCGTATTCCGGTATCGGTAAGCCTGAATGTATTTGATATGCTGATCCTGGCCGGGCAGGCGGTATACAATCCGGCGGAGCGGATCCTGTATGGGATCCTGCTGACGATGCTCTATACACTGGTCCTGGATAAGGTAATGATGATGGGAACAACCCGGACAGAGGTGAAGATCATCAGCAGGCATGTGGAAGAAGTCAGGCGCGCGATCCTTAGCCAGGTGGACCGGGGCGTTACCATATTGTATGGAGAAGGAGGGTATCTTCAGAAAGAAACGCAGATCGTGATGAGTATTCTGTCAAACCGTGAGCTTCCGAAGGTGGAGAGACTGATCCGGGATATTGATCCGGAGGCATTTATGATCGTAAGCAGAGTAACCGAGGTGAGAGGAAGGGGCTTTTCGATCAGCAAGGATTACCGGTAAAGTTTGTTGAGAATCTACTGGAAATAGCAGCAGGTTTTTTATATAATGAAAATGTATGCAGGAAAACAGACCATAAGATGAAGAAAAGGAGAATGATTCATGGAGATGTTGTCAATCGAGAGGGAACTGAAGGGAAATGCATATCCGGGAAGAGGGATTATCATTGGAAGAAGCGCCGGCGGTACGAAGGCGGTGGCGGCCTATTTCATTATGGGAAGAAGCGCAAACAGCCGTAACCGTATTTTTGTGGAGGACGGCGAAGGGATCCGCACGCAGGCTTTTGACGAGTCTAAGGTTACGGATCCAAGCCTGATCATCTATGCTCCGGTCCGTGTACTGGGGAATAAGACCATTGTGACAAATGGAGACCAGACCGATACCATTTATGAGGGGATGGACAGGCAGCTTACCTTTGAACAGTCTTTAAGAAGCCGGGAATTTGAGCCGGACGGGCCGAATTATACTCCGAGGATTTCTGGGATCATGCATGTTGAGAATGGAAAATACAGCTATGCTATGTCTATACTAAAAAGTAATCATGGGGATCCTTCCAGCTGCAGCCGGTATACCTTTGCATATGAGAACGCCAAAGCGGGGGAAGGACATTTTATACATACTTATATGCATGATGGGAATCCGCTTCCCAGTTTTGAGGGTGAGCCGAAGCTGGTGGAGATCCCGGATGATATGGATGCATTCACGGATATGCTGTGGAAGAGCCTGAATGAAGACAACAAGGTGTCGCTGTTTGTGCGTTATATTGATATCGCAACAGGAAACTATGAATCGAAGATCATAAATAAGAATAAATAAGGAGCAGATGAGATGAAAGAATTAGAATTAAAGTATGGATGCAACCCAAATCAGAAGCCGTCCAGGATTTATGTAGAAGATGGAAGCGATCTGCCGATCCAGGTGCTGTGCGGGCGCCCGGGGTATATTAATTTCCTGGATGCATTTAACGGCTGGCAGCTTGTGAAGGAGTTAAAACAGGCGACAGGACTTCCTGCGGCGACTTCCTTTAAGCATGTATCTCCGGCGGGAGCTGCCGTAGGACTTCCGCTTACAGAGACCCTGGCGAAGATTTACTGGGTAGATGACCTGGGTGAACTGTCACCCCTTGCCTGTGCTTACGCAAGGGCAAGAGGCGCGGACAGGATGTCTTCTTTTGGTGATTTTATCTCTCTTTCGGATGTGTGCGATGCAGATACTGCGAGACTTATAAAGAGAGAGGTGTCTGACGGTGTTATTGCGCCGGGATATGAACCGGAGGCGCTGGAGATCCTGAAACAGAAGAAGAACGGCAATTACAATGTGATCCAGATCGACCCGGACTATGTGCCGGCAGAGCTGGAGCATAAAGAGGTCTATGGGATCACTTTTGAGCAGGGCAGGAGCGAGCTGAAGATCGATGATAAGTTCTTCAGCAATATTGTGACGGAGAATCAGGATATGACAGAGCAGGCAAGGATAGATCTTGCAATTGCTATGATTACGCTGAAATATACCCAGTCTAATTCTGTCTGCTATGTGAAGGACGGCCAGGCCATCGGTATCGGAGCAGGACAGCAGTCCCGGATCCACTGTACCAGGCTTGCAGGCCAGAAAGCGGATAACTGGTGGCTGAGACAGAATCCAAAGGTGTTAGGTCTCCCGTTTAAAGACGGGATCCGCCGTGCGGACCGGGATAATGCCATTGATCTTTATATTGGCGAGGAATACATGGATGTGCTGGACGATGAGGCGTGGCCGGGCATATTCAAAGAAAAGCCGGAGATATTTACCAGAGAGGAAAAGCGGGAATGGCTGGATCAGATGTCCGGCGTGGCGCTTGGTTCAGACGCGTTCTTCCCGTTTGGGGATAATATAGAACGGGCGCATAAAAGCGGTGTGAAATATATCGCGCAGCCAGGCGGGTCTGTCCGGGATGACAATGTGATCAGCACCTGTAATAAATATGGCATGGTAATGGCATTTACCGGGATCCGGCTGTTCCATCATTAAAAAAGGCATGAAAAAATCGGGGTAACAGGATTCGAACCTGCGGCCTCACGGCCCCCAGCCGTGCGCTCTAACCAAACTGAGCCATACCCCGATATAAATATTATATGCATATTTTGTCGGATAATGCAACAAAAAAATTATTTATTACCATATCTATACAAAATGTTATGGCTTATAGGAAAATGTATGTGAAAGGAGCCTGTGTTATGAAAGTGATTGTAATTGGTCCAAGAGGAAAGATGGGAAGATTGATTACTCAGGTTGCAGCAGGGAGAGAGGATATGGAGCTTGTGGCCGGAGTTGCCCCCAAAGGCAGGGATTATATCGGAGCCGACCTGGGAACGGTAGCATTAACCGGATATGAGCTGGGCGTACCGGTAGTGGACGACTTGGAATCGGTGATAGATGACTGCGACGTGATCATTGATTTTTCCACGAAGGAGAATGCAATGGCGGTTCTTGACCTGGCGGTCAGGTATAAAAAGGCGCTGGTATGTGGCACAACAGGCTTTACCTCCGAAGAATATGACAGATTCAGAGCCGCTTCGGAAACGATCCCGATGCTCTATGCGGCAAATACCTCGCGGCTTGTGAACGTAATGAATAAATTACTGACAATTGTGGCTTCGGCAATAGGAGAGGAAGCAGATATCGAGATCGTTGAAATGCACGATCAATGGAAGAAGGATGCGCCAAGCGGGACGGCCAGAGAGATGGGAGAGCTTATGGCGCATGCGATGGGGAAAGAGATCTCGGATATAGCGGTATATGGAAGAAAAGGAGAGTGCCCCAGGGAAAAAGGAACCATCGGATATCACTCCCTCCGCGCCGGGAATATCCCAAGCAGCCACAGCGTCTATTTTGGATTCATGGGAGAGCGTCTGGAGATTACGCATCATTCCTATAATTGGGAGTGCTTTGCGAGGGGAGCCTGTGACTGTGCGGCTTATCTGGCGGATAAGGAACCGGGATTCTATACGGTCCAGGACGTATTGAAGCTCTGACTATAGCTGGCGGAGGCTGAAACGGCCGTGGTTTTCTGGAAAATAATATAAGGGATGCTTGCATTTATCATAGCGGGATACTATAATTGCAATATCTCACGTAAAGGAGAAAGACGGATGAAAAAGAGAGTAGTAGTAGCATTGGGACACAGAGCGCTGGGCACTACGCTTCCGGAGCAGAAAGAGGCGGTCAGCGGATCTGCGAAGGTAATTGCCGATCTGATAGAAGAAGGATACCAGGTGGCAGTTACACATAGTAATGCGCCGCAGGTGGGGATGATCCATACGGCGCTGAATGAATTTGGAAAACTCCATGAGGATTATACTGCAGCGCCTATGTCTGTATGCTCTGCTATGAGCCAGGGATATATAGGCTATGACCTTCAGAATGCAATCAGGGAGGAACTGCTGGAGAGGGGGATTTTCCGTACGGTCAGCACGGTGCTGACGCAGGTGACGGTGGATCCTTACGACGAGGCCTTTTATACGCCGACAAAGGTGCTGGGAAGGTATATGTCTGCAGAAGATGCAGCGGCAGAACGCAAAAAGGGAAATTATGTGGTAGAGGAGCCGGGAAAGGGCTTCCGGCGTGTCGTATCAGCCCCGAACCCGGTGAATATCGTAGAGATAGAAGCGGTTAAGGCATTGCTCGATGCAGACCAGGTGGTAATTGCATGCGGCGGAGGAGGGATTCCGGTGATGCAGCAGGGGAACCGCCTGAAGGGCGCCAGCGCGGTGATAGAGAAAGACCTGACAGCCGGTAAGCTGGCGGAGGATATTGATGCGGATATACTGATCATTCTTACCAGCGTTGAGAAGGTGTATATCAATCGCGGGAAGGAAGACGAGAAGGAACTGGGAGAAATAACGGTAGAGGATGCGAAAAAGTATATGGAGGAAGGCCATTTTGGCGTATATAATATGCTCCCGAAGTTTTGCGCTTCGGTGGGATTTATTGAAAAGCGCGAAGGCAGAGAGGCCATTATTACTTCTTATGACAGGCTGGCAGACGGACTAAAGGGAAAAACAGGAACGATTATCCGCTCATGATATCTGGGATAACGCCTCCAGATCAGCTGGACTTTATACCAGGGGCAGATAGAATCAAGGATTGCGCAGTTTTGCATATATTAAAGCAGAGGTGATAATATATGCGATTGTGTGAATTTCAGAAAAAAGAAGTTATTAATTCCTGTGACTGCAGTAAGATCGGCTATGTGACAGATATTGTTTTTGATGAGTGTAAAGGCTGCATTGAGGCGATTGTAGTTCCAAAGGGAGGGAAATGGTGTTTCCTTTTTGGCGAGAGCGGGGAATACATCATACCCTTCCGCTGTATCAAAAGAATCGGCCCGGATATCATTCTGGTAGAGATACATGAGGATGGAAAGCATTGACACATTAGATGAAGCAAAGGAGAAGGGAAATGAAATGTCCATATTGTAATTATTCGGATACCAGGGTGATCGACTCCAGGCCGGCAGACGACGGAACCTCTATCCGGAGAAGAAGATCCTGTGATAGCTGTGGAAAACGTTTTACCACATATGAAAAGGTGGAGACGATCCCGCTCATCATAATTAAAAAGGATAATAACAGGGAACAGTATAACAGAGGGAAGATTGAGAGAGGAATCCTCAGGGCATGCTATAAGCGTCCGATCTCAGCAGATGATATCGAAAAGACGGTTGAACGGATCGAGACAAAGATCTTCCGTCTGGAAGAGAAAGAGATTCCGAGCAGTATGATCGGAGAGATTGTGATGGAAGAACTCAAGGGACTGGACGCAGTTGCGTATGTAAGATTTGCGTCCATTTACAGAGAGTTTAAAGACGTCAATACATTTATGGATGAAATAAAGAAGATTCTGGACCGCTGAGATTATAAAGCTGGTTAAATGAACGGAGAATGGTATGAGAACATATAAGATAACTCTTTCCTATGAAGGCACCAGATATCAGGGCTGGCAGAGGCAGGCAACGACGGATAATACGATACAGCATATTCTGGAGTGGACGCTGGGGCGGATGGTAGGATACCGGGTGCAGGTAGACGGTTCCGGAAGAACTGACAGCGGAGTCCATGCCAGAGGGCAGGTGGCAAGTGTAAGGCTGTCGAAATTATATGATGTTGAGGATCTGAAGGATGCGCTGAACAGATCCCTGCCGGAGGATATAAGGATTATCCGCGTGGAGCTGGCCAGAAATGGCTTCCACGCGAGGAAAAGTGCAAAAGGGAAAAAATACGAATACTTTATTGACTGCCGGGAAAAGCCGGACGTCTTTTCCAGAAAGTACTGTTATCATTATCCTCAGGAGCTGGATATCGAAGCGATGCGGGACGCGGCGGAGTATCTGATCGGCATCAGGGATTTCAGCAGTTTTACGGATAACAGGGAAGTCACAGATCCGGTGCGGAAGATGTATAGTATTAAAATCGTGCGGGCGGGCGAAAAGGTACGTATTACTTACTATGGATCCGGATTTATGTACCATATGGTCAGGATACTTACGGGTACACTGATCGAAGTTGGGGAAGGCAAGCGTAAAGCGGAGGAGATTCCGGGGATTATCATGGCGAGAGACAGAAATATGGCGGGATTTCTTGCGCCGGCAAAAGGTCTTTTTCTTAGACAGGTATATTATTAGCAGCAGAGATTGCGTGGGCACGCAATCTTTTTTCTTGCTAAAAACCAGTGGAAAGGATACAATGATGATAGTAGCAGATACGGAAGAATAGACTAGGAAGGGGAGGTGACAAAGTATGAAATTCAGTAATTCAATTTTGGCAAAGCTGTTTGGTTCTAAACTGGAGAGCGTCAGTGAAGAAGAGCTGCAGGGGAATCCGGAACTGATGGAGCAGATGAAGGAAGAATTACTGCTGTATCAGGAAGGGACAAAGGCTTCTTTACCTCCGGCAGAGGCAAACGAACTGGTGCTTTCGATAGATCATGCACTGAAAAAGCTTCATGACCTCTGGGAGGAACAGATAGGAGGCCAGCCGTCCGTACGGCTTTTGATGGATGGGACGGAAAGATTTTCGGATAAGGAACTGGAATTGGAGCTTGGCCGGCTGAACAGGGAGATTACGCTGCTGGCAGAGGCAAGACTGAAGGAAGCAGTTCCGGAAGCGCAAAAGCCTGCAAAGGATAGAAAGGATGTCCAGGAGAGGGAGGATGCTGAGAAGGGGCAGGAGAATCAGGAGATCCCTCATGAGACAGGGGAGGAAGAGAGAGAGAACGCCCTGGCCGATCTGGACGCCCTGCCGTTTGTTTTTATAGCTTCCGATAAGCTGACTGCATGGCTTATGATATTTCCGCCTGTGGGAAATGGAAAAGAAATCCGGCGGGAAGATATAGAAAAGGCTCTGAAGGACAGGTCTGTTGCATATGGCATAGATGAGAAATTGCTGGATAGCCTGCCGGATGACCGGGAACGGTATTTTCATCTTTATAAGATCGCAGAGGGAACGCCGGCGGTGAACGGAGAGGACGGGCAGATCAGGGAATTTTTTGACCGGCATGTCAGAGGCGAGGTAGTGATCGATGACCGGGGGCGGGTAGATTATGCTTCGCTGAATCTGATCCAGAGTGTGGAGGAGGGCGCGGTGATCTGCGAGGCGCTTCCGCCTACGAAGGCGACACCTGGACGGACCGTGCTGGATGAGCCGGTTCCCGGCAAGGACGGAAAAGCGGCGACGCTGCCCAAAGGACAGAATACGCAGATCAATAAAGAGGGGAATCTCCTGCTGGCATCCAGATCCGGAAGCGTGGAGTACAGCGGCCGTGTATTTCAGGTAAAATCTGTCATGGATGTTAAGGGAAATGTAGACTATTCCACCGGAAACATTAATTTCCCAGGAGATGTGCATATATGCGGAGACGTGTGCAGCGGTTTCGCCGTCAGATCTGTAGGAAGTATAACAGTAGACGGCGTGGTGGAAGCCGGTACTGTGGAAGCCGGCGGCGATCTGGTCATTGTCAAGGGTATTGTGGGCAATAAGGAGAGTATCATCCGGGCAAACCGCAATATCTATACGAAATATCTGGAGAATGGAATTATCCATGCAAGAGGGAATCTTGTTACGGAGTGTATTCTTCACAGCGATGTTTACTGTGATGGGGAAGTACAGGTCACTTCTGGAAGAGGCGCCATTATCGGAGGAAGGATCCGGGCGGCGCAGAGTGTTCTGGCGAATACAGTGGGTTCCAAGTCTGAGAGTATTACGACAGTTATTCTGGGAGGCCAGCCCTGTGCAGATTTTGAACGGGCGCTTTTAAGGCAGAATATAGAAGATCTGGAAGAAGAGATGATGAAGCTGGAGCGCCAGCCTGAAAGCCCGGCTAAGGCAAAGCGGATGGGGAAGATCCGGCTGGATCTGTCGGTCAGCAGGATGAAGATCGGACAGTTTGACAAAGAGAAAGAGAAGCTCGAGGGACAATTGGAAGAACAGGGCGGATGCAGAATGCGCTGCCAGATCGCTTATCCGGGAATACTGCTGACGATTGGGAATGAGACAATCCAGGTAACGCAGGAGGTAAGCTCCTGCAATGCAAGACTTGTGGACGGAGAGATCTGCCTGATGTAGGTATTCGGATCATGTCTGGAAGGTTCATTTCTGCGGATATTGTAATGTCCAAAAGGAATTAGGGAAGATGGAGGATAAAACGTGAAATTTGTATCTTGGAATGTAAATGGAATCCGCGCCTGCGTGCAGAAGGGATTTTTAGACGTATTCAGAGAGCTGGATGCAGATATCTTCTGTATTCAGGAAAGTAAGCTGCAGGCGGGACAGCTGGAACTGGAATTGCCGGGATATTATCAGTATTGGAATTATGCGGTAAAGAAGGGATATTCAGGAACGGCTGTATTTACCAGGAAGGAGCCTGTTAGCGTGACCCTTGGGATCGGAGTCAGAGAACACGATCAGGAAGGAAGGGTAATCACTCTGGAATTTGAGGATTATTATTTTATTACGGTGTATACACCGAACTCGCAGAGCGAACTGGCAAGACTGGCATACCGTATGCAGTGGGAAACCGATTTTCTGGCTTACCTTAAGAAGCTGGAGGAGAAAAAACCGGTGATCTTCTGCGGCGACCTGAATGTTGCCCACCGGGAGATTGATCTGAAGAATCCTAAGACAAATCGGAAAAATGCAGGCTTTACAGATGAAGAACGGGAGAAATTTACAGAGCTTTTGGAGGCTGGGTTCATCGATACCTTCCGGTATTTTTATCCGGATGCGGAAGGGATCTATTCCTGGTGGTCATACCGGTTCAGCGCAAGAGCCAAGAATGCAGGATGGCGTATTGATTATTTCTGCGTTTCCGAATGCCTGAAGGGCAGGCTCCGGGATGCGGGGATCCTGACGGATATTTACGGTTCAGACCATTGTCCGGTTACGCTTGAGATACAGTAAGATGAGAATAGAGAGAGAATATACGGCGGCATTGGTGATCGACTTTCAGGAAAAGCTGGTGCCCGCCGTTTGCAATTATAAGGAATTAACAGAGAGACTGCAGATATTGTTAAAGGGACTCCGGCTTCTGGAGGTGCCTGTGCTTGTGACGCAGCAGTATACCAAAGGATTGGGAAGGACGGTGCCGGAGATCCGGGAGGCGCTAGGAACGCCGGAGTATGTGGAAAAGATCTCGTTCAGCGGATTATGTGCGGCGGAACCGTTTCTTCAGGGGAAGAAGTATGTCCTGGTATGCGGGACGGAGGCACACTGCTGTGTGCTTCAGACGGTCATTGACCTGGCTGCGGCGGGATATGTCCCTGTGCTGGTAACCGACTGCATCGGGAGCAGAAGAACGGCAGACCGGGATATGGCGGTAGAACGTGCCCGTCAGGAGGGAACGCTCTTAACCACCAGCGAGGCGGTTTTGTTTGAGCTGCTGAAAACGGCGGATACGCCTCTCTGGAAAGATATGCTAAAGATAATAAGGTAAAGCAAAAGACGGCGGGCGGTCAGAGATACCCGCCGTCTATTCCGATAATCTGGCCAGTCATATATTCGGGGCAGCCTGCAAGCTTCCAGGTGAGACCGGCCACTTCTTCCGGCGTGCCGAAACGCCCGGCCGGGATATCGTCTGCAAGCGCCGCCTGTTCCTGGGGTGACAGGTGATGGTTCATCCGGGTGCTTATGACGCCGCAGGCAATCGCATTCACCGCGATATGGCTGGGGGCATATTCCTTGGCTAACGCTTTTGTCAGGCCGTTCATACCGGCTTTGGCTGCCGAATAGGCAGCTTCACAGGAAGCGCCGCAGACTCCCCACATGGAGGAAATATTAATAATACGTCCGGATTTTACAGAAACCATATCTCTTAAGGCTTCTCTGGAACAATAAAACACAGAGGACAGATTGGCGGCCAGGAGCATATCCCAATCGGCGTCGGTCATATCGATCAGAAGTCCTGTATAGCTGATGCCGGAATTATTGACCAGTACATCCAGAGAAGGGCAAAGGCTTCGGACCGCTGTAAAAATCTGCTGTACATCCCGGGGATTGCCTGTGTCGCCGGGGAGCAGGGTACATCCGCCCCGCCCTTCTGCCAGGATCTCCTTCTGAACCTGTCGCAGTTCATCCAGCGATCTTTTGCAGTTTAAGAATACATGATACCCCTGGGAAGCGAATTTTTGTGCGATCGCTTTTCCAATACCGCGGGAGGAGCCGGTAACAAGAATATATTTTTGACGCATGGCGGACTCCTTTCTATAAAATTTCTATAAAAAACATCATTATGTCATTACATTATATCCCAGAATGATTGATATTTAAAGTATGAAATGATATGATTTACCTATTCTTGGTGTCAGGAGGCAGTGATTATCAGCCTTACTATCGTATGAAATAATTAGAGAAAGAGGATGCGTTATGCTTTCAAAATTTAGTGTAAAGAAACCATATACGGTTGTGGTCGGTGTGGTATTGATCATGATTCTGGGATTTGTGACATTCACAAATATGACGGTGGATCTTCTGCCGAATATGAACATGCCATATGCGATTGTAATGACTACATATCCCGGGGCAAGCCCGGAGGAAGTGGAGGAGACGGTTACCAGGCCTGTAGAACAGAGTATGGCGACGATCAGTAACATTAAGGATATGATGTCTACCTCCAGCGAAAATGCTTCCATGGTTATGCTGGAATTTGAGCAGACGGCAAATATGGATTCCGTAACGATTGAGATGAGGGAAAGCCTGGATCAGATCAAGGGATACTGGCCGGATACGGTGGGTAATCCGATGATCCTGAAATTAAATCCAAGCATGATGCCGGTCCTGATTGCCGGTGTCAGTGCAGACGGAGGCACTCCGGCTAAAACCAGTAAACTGATACAGGAGCAGGTGGTTCCAGAGATCGAGAGCCTGGAGGGCGTTGCTTCGGTAACGGCAGTCGGCAGTATCGAAGAGACAGTCGAGGTAAGAGTGAATGCCAGGAAGGTCGAGGAACTAAGCGACGAGATGAAGGCGGAGCTGGACCGCAAATTTGAGGAAGCGGATGCGGCTCTGGCGGATGCGAAAGCACAGGTAGAAAGTGGAAAGGCTAAACTTGAGGCAGGGCAGGCGCAGGCAGCGGGCCAGCTGGGCCAGGCGGAAGCCGAGATGTCGAAAAAGGCAGAAGAGCTGAAGCAGGCACAGCTTGAGATTACGGAAAAGATGGCGGATCTAAATCTGAAAGAGACCTCATTGGATCAGGGGATTTCCATGCTTCCGCTTCAGAAAGCTGCGCTACAGACAAGGCTGCAGTCTTTGGAAGAGCTGAAAGCAGATGAGCAGCGGATCCGGCAGCTATATGCAGCATTAGCGGGCAATCCCAATTTGACTGACACAGAGCGTGAACAGCTGGCAATGCTGGAAGAACAGATTAATATGTTAGACAATTATGACAATGTAAAAAATGAGCTGGTTAACGGGATCGGAGAACTGGAAAGACAAGAACAGGCATTGCCATTAATGAAACAGCAGCTTGCACAGGGCAGAGCGCAGCTGGAGGCAATCCAGCAGCAGGTAAACGCAGGCGCTCTTACGCTTGCCGAGGCCAGGGGGCAGATGGCTTCCGCGCAGATTCAGGCGACGCTTGGATTGAGTTCCGGGAGCGCCCAGCTTGTGGCAGGCGAGTCGGCGATCACCCAGCAGGAGGCTCAGATGGATTCCGCTAAGGATGAGGCTTATGCGGGAGCGGATATGAGCGGTACATTAAATGTGGAGATGGTGCAGACGCTTTTGACTGCACAGAACTTTGCCATGCCCGCGGGTTATGTGAAGGAAGACGGGATCGATTATCTGATCAGGGTCGGAGATAAGTTTAAGAGCCTGGAGGAGATTCAGGATTTGGTGCTTCTGGATATGGAAGGAATGGATCCGGTCAGGCTCTCGGACGTAGCGGACGTACAGCTTGTGAATAATGCAGATGAAACTTACGCGAAACTGAACGGAAAGGCGGCCGTAATGCTGAGTATCCAGAAACAGACCGGGTATTCAACCGGCGACGTAAGCGACCGCGTGCTTGAGAAATTCGGGGAATTAAGTAAGGATAAAGAACTTGGAGTAAAGACGGTAACCCTGATGGATCAGGGCGTATACATTGATCTGGTTGTGGAGTCTGTTCTGCAGAACCTGATGTACGGTGCAGTACTGGCAATTATCATTCTGCTGATATTCCTGCGGAGTGCGAAATCCACGCTGGTGATCGCATGCTCTATCCCCATCAGTATCCTGACGGCGCTGGTAGCCATGTATTTTACAGGAATCACGCTGAACGTCATCTCTTTGTCGGGTCTGGCGCTGGGCGTTGGAATGCTGGTGGATAATTCGATCGTGGTAATTGAAAATATTTACCGGATGCGCAATGAGGAAGGAGCGTCTGCAAAAACGGCGGCGATAGAGGGGGCAAAACAGGTATCCGGCGCGATCGCAGCCTCTACACTGACTACGATCTGTGTATTTGCGCCAATCGTGTTTACAAAGGGCGTGACCAGGCAGTTATTTGTAGATATGGGGCTTACCATCGCGTACTCACTTCTGGCCAGTCTTGTGGTGGCGCTTACGGTTGTTCCGATGATGTCTGCCGGCCTTTTGAAAAAGACAGAGTCCAGGGAATCAGTACTGATGGGACGGATAAAGGAGATTTACGGCAGCCTGCTTGAAAAAGCGCTCCGTATCAAGCCGGCCGTGCTGGCCGGTGCGCTGGTAGTCCTGATCGTCAGCGCTAAGCTGGCTGTTGCCAGAGGGACGGAATTTATGCCGGCGATGGAGAGTACAGAGGTGGCCATGACTCTGGAAATGGAGAAGGGCAGTACCATGGAAGAAACTGCGGCGGCAGCCGACCAGGTGATGGAGAGAGTCGGCAAGCTGGAGGATATTGAGGATCTGGGCGGAATGATCGGAAGTACCAGTATGCTGAGCACAGACAATAGCACTGAGACGGCTCAGTTTTATGCGATCACAAAGGAGAAGCCAAAGCTTAATAATGCAGAACTGAAAAAGGAGATTGAAAAGGTAACAAAAGACCTGGACGGAGAGCTTACTGTAAACATGTCTTCTATGGATATGAGCGCCCTTGGCAATTCAGGAATCGTAGTCCGGGTAACGGGAAAAGACCTCGATACGCTGCAGAGCATTGCCCGGGATGTAAAAAAGATCGTAGAGGGAGTGGACGGAACCCAGAATGTGACGGACGGAACAGAGGATAATGACGAGGAACTCAGAGTTGTGGTAGATAAAGCCAAAGCTATGGAGCACGGACTTACAGTGGCTCAGGTCTATCAGGAGATTTCCGGCCATATTTCAGAAGCCAGGAGTATGACTGCACTTTCTACGGATACAGATGAATACGACATATATGTTGTGGATGATGCAGGAGAAAATATGACCCGGAATGATATCCGTGACCTGACGCTTAAGGTAACCGGACAGGACGGCAAAAGCCAGGAGGTAAAACTTGCAGATATTGCTGCTTTTGAAGACGCTTCCGGACTGCAGGCGATCAGCAGGATCAATCAGAACAGGGTGATGTCCGTATCCGCAGAAATTAAAGACGGAGATAACATTGGCCTTGTCAGCAGCAGAGTGACCAGGGAGCTTGAGGACTATAAGACGCCGGAAGGATATGAGATCGAGATGGCGGGAGAGGATGAAACCATCAATGAGGCGATGACTGAGGTGATGAAGATGCTTGCCCTGGCGCTCGTGTTTATGTATCTGATCATGGTTGCACAGTTCCAATCCCTGAAATCACCATTTATCATCATGTTTACCGTGCCGCTTGCTTTTACGGGAGGTTTTTTGGGACTCTGGATTACAGGATCGGCAGTCAGCGTGATCTCAATGGTAGGATTTGTTATGCTGTCGGGTATTATAGTAAATAACGGTATTGTATTTGTAGATTATTCCAACCAGCTGATCCAGGCGGGAATGCCGCAGAGGGAGGCGCTTGTAGAAGCCGGGAAAACCAGGCTGCGGCCGATCGTCATGACTGCGCTGACTACGATCCTGGGGTTATCTACGATGGCAATCGGAGTAGGCATGGGCGCCGATATGGCACGCCCCATGGCGGTGGTAACGATCGGAGGCCTGCTGTACGGAACACTTCTTACACTGTTTGTTGTGCCGTGTATTTATGATCTGTTCCACCGGAAGGGATTTGGATTCCGGAAAAAGAAAAAAGAAACAGAGCTTTCCGGTCTTGACGGGAACGGAAATATCACAGATAATAAAGAGGTAGAATGATTGGAATCACTTAAGGACACGGCGGATAAGGCCGGAGAACAAGAGAGGTGTACCATGATTGATAAAGCTATCAGATTTGCTGTTAAAGCTCATGAGGGCCAGTATCGTAAGGGCTCTGAGCGGCCATATATCGTGCATCCGATGGAGGTTGCCGATATTGTATCTACCATGACGGAGGATGAAGAAGTGATCAGTGCGGCTTATCTTCATGATACGATAGAAGACTGCCCGGGGATCACACAGGAGATCCTCGCGGCGGAATTTTCGCCAAGGGTGGCATGGATCGTCGCCCAGGAGAGCGAAGATAAATCCAAGACCTGGTTTGAACGGAAGAATAATACGGTATGCCATATTAAGGATGCGGACTGCGATGTGCAGAAGATAGCGCTGGCGGATAAGCTTTCTAATATGAGAGATATTGACAGGGACTACCCTCTGGTGGGTGATGAATTATGGAAGAGATTCCGCATGAAAGATAAGGAGAAGATCGGATGGTATTATAAAGGCGTGCGGAATGCATTGAAGGACAGGTTTGCAGGTAATCCGGCGTATGAGGAATACTGCAGGCTGATTGAAAGGAATTTTGAAGAATAGAATATGGATATAAAAAAGAGATGCTTCACATGAGGAGGCATCTTTTTTTGTCAGATTTTGTTAAAATGTCCGTCAAAGTACACTTTGGCGGACTTGTAATTTAGCCAGAAATAATCACTGAAAAAGGCTTATAAAAGGCGTATTTATCATTTATAGTATACAGTTTTTCCTAAAATATGTCAATATTTTAAGATTCGCCAAAGTGTACCATAACGAACGATAACGGATATTAGCAGCTTGTTCAGTATACCTTGCCGGGCAAAGAGTGTAAAACGGATATTTGAAGGAGCGTGCGGAGGGTATGAAAAAGCATGTGAACATTATACTAAGACCGGCGGATATCCGGTTTGCAGAAAAATGGGTTGAGATCACAGATCCCCATATAGGAGAATATCAGATTTCATATGAGGATATTGTACGGGTCAGCCTGAGAGTATATGAGCAGGGCCGGACAGACTGGTACGAACCAGAGATTACGGAGATTACGAAAGATATGGATGGCGACCTGGTAATCTGTAACCGCTGGCGGAATCATTTTGTACTTAAGATGGATCTGGCAGGATCTGAGGCGGGAGGGGTATTCGGGGAGTTTGTAAAGCATGCGCCCCATGCGCTTTTCGGCGCTCAGCCATGGCTGAACGAATATGACAGCAGGCAGTTTAAAGAGGTGTTGGAAATGGTTGATATTATGAAAGCATGTGTCAGCCAGATATAACAGGTTCCAAAATATTTCATTAAATCTAAAAAATATGAGGGAGAGGATGGCAAAGGACAATGAATGTATTATTAATCGGCAGCGATAACAAACTGGTGGATTCCATGATAAATAAGCTGAATAAAAGTAACCACCGGATCTATTGGCTTACTGGGCAAAAGGAGAAAAAGGCTTCCCGGGAACGCGTTTTCGAAGTCTATAACTTTTCCTACACAGACAGCAATGTGAAGGACATTATTGAGAGTATAAGACCGGATGCCGTAGTATTTACCGGTGCCTATGACACGAGCTTTGACTGGAAATATAGCGGTCAGACAGAAGCACAGCGTTACACGACGGCCATAGTTAATCTGCTGACTGCATATTCCGCGCTTGGCGAAGGAAAGTTTATCTACCTTTCTTCCCAGGAAGTTTTTGGCGGTTCCTATGCGAACGACGTTTCAGAGACGGAAGCGGCGACGGCAAGAGGCTTTAAGGCTTCAGCAGTATCACAGGGAGAAGAAATATGCAGGAATTACAGGGAGATACAGAGGACGAATGCGATTGTATTGCGCCTGGATCATGTTTACAGTGTTCCTGAAAAAGGGCAGGAAGAAGGGGATCCGTGTTTTAAAATGTGCCTGGAGGCATTAAAGACAGGAAAGATCTCGGCAAACAGCAGAGAGAAATTCTCCATGCTTTATCTCAACGATGCGGTAGAGCTGATCTATCATGTGATAGAGGCAGAGAATGCAAAACACTCATGCTATCATATTTCTTCCATGGAAGAGATTGATGAGATGCAGCTTGCAGAATTGATAAGGGATAAGATGGGCGGGGAGACTGCGGTTATAGACCGTTCTGGAGGAGAGAGCCACCGCCTGGTGCTGGACGGAAGAAGATATCAGGAGGAGTTCGGACAGCAGATTTTTACGAATTATGAAAAAGGAGTGGACAGGGTCGTTCAATATATGAAACAGTACAGCGACACGTTCCTTAAAGCAGGCGATCCCGGCGGACGGTGGAAGGGCAAGACGTGGCATACCGTTAAAAAGGCTTTCCGGATCCTGCTTCCCTTTGTTGAAAATATCATTTGCTTTGCTCTGTTCTTTGTGCTGAATCAGCAGGCCGCGGGAAATCAGTATTTTAACCGGCTGGATTTTTATCTGTTATATGTTCTGTTATTTGCAATTGTTCATGGACAGCAGCAGGCAATCTTTTCAGCGCTTTTGTCCGTAGTGGGGTACTGTGTCCAGCAAGCGTATATTCACAGCGTGTATGAAGTGTTACTGGACTACAATACATATGTATGGATGGCACAGTTGTTTATTGTAGGAATGGCGGTGGGATATATGCGCGATTACATCCGCCATATACAGGAGGATAATGCGGAAGAGATCCGGCGCCTTTATGAAAAGATAGAAGGCATTGCCGAGATCAATGACAGTAATGTAAGAATGAAGCAGAATTTTGAGGTACAGCTTGTAAATCAGAAGGACAGCCTTGGTAAAATATATGAGATCACATCACAGCTTGACCAGTATGGTCCGGAGGAGGTGCTCTTCTATGCTGCCCAGATGCTGGGACGGCTGATGAACAGCCGGGATGTGGCGGTTTACCTTGTGGTAAATGGCGATTATGCGCGGTTATATTCAGCGAC
Source organism: uncultured Mordavella sp. (assembly GCA_964529215.1). GTDB lineage: Bacteria > Bacillota > Clostridia > Lachnospirales > Lachnospiraceae > Claveliimonas. The sequence continues at coordinate 18,409 of CAZGVY010000001.1, forward strand.
CTCCGAGGATGCAAGGAAACTGGGAAGCTCGATTCAATATACGGCTATGAAGGAGATGTATGATGAGCTGAAAGAGGGAAGAGTCTATATCAATAAAACGATGGAGGCTCATCTGCCGTTAATGGCGAGCGCGGTGTTCTCAGAAGGGGATATGCAGCTGATCCTGATGCTTTGGGGAATCCCATGGCAGCGTATGACACTGGCGGAAGCCAACCGGCTGACCATTATAGGAACCCTGATCCAGAATGGCCTGGTACGTGCAAGCCGCTATCTGGAAAGTCTCAGGCAGCAGCGCTATGTAGAAGGAACGAATGTGTTAAATGAGGAGGCCTTTACACGGCTGGTACTTGCATTTTTTGAGGCAAGAAATAAAGGCCTGACAGAATGTGCTTTGCTGGAAGTACAGACCAGGAATCAGAGTTATGAGCATGTGGCGGATGCTTTGAGTGACAGCATCAGATCGACAGACTATTTCGGAGTATTGGAGAATGGAAAGCTGTATGCGCTGCTTTCCAATACAGATAAAAATAATGTGGGAAGCGTTATAGAGCGGTTCCGGCTTGCAGGGTATGATAGTCTGTTAAAGGAGGAAGAGGTATGACGCTGACAAGAGAAGAGAGCATTTTGCTGGGAGTCCTTGTTGTCAATCTGGTATTGGCGGCGCTTTATCTGCTGTACGGAATACTTTTTGCGAAGAAGGATGAAAAGGAAGGGGAGATCTCAAGAGACGGAAAGGCGGCTTATTTTCTCCGTTTTATTATAATGGTGCTATTTCCAGTGGCGGGTTTTGTATTTTTCTTGCTGGCGCAGCTGCTTTATAAAACAATTTTCCGTTTTAGAGTGAATCTGGAAGATATTACCTTCAGCAAGGAACGCGTTGATACTCAGGTGAAAGCGGACGAGGAACAGGAACGGAATATTATTCCGATAGAAGAAGCACTCATCGTAAACGATAAGAAAAGCCTGCGTACGGCGATGCTGAGCATTATCAGAGGAGAGGTTCAGAGCTCTCTTTCTTCAATTGCCCTGGCGCTTGATTCCGGGGATTCTGAGACGGCGCATTATGCGGCGTCGGTGCTGATTGATAAGCTGAATGAATTCCGTATGAATGTACGGGAAAAGTATTCGGAAATACAGGAAAACCCAGGAAAGACGGGATATGAAGAAGAATTGCTCGACTATATGGACAGCTTTCTGAAGCAGAAGGTTTTTACACAGCTGGAGCAAGACGGATATGTCAGGATCATGGCAGAAGTTGCGGATATACTCTATAAAGAGGATGCATCCAGGCTTACGGCAGAACATTTTGAGGGCGTGTGCCTGCGGCTGATGGAGGCAGAGGATTTTGAAGCTTCGGAGGTGTGGTGCCAGCGGCTTGCTGAGGAGCACCCGGAGGCTTTGTGTGCATATACCTGTAAATTAAAATTATATTTTACATTACATGACAGGGAAGCCTTTTTTCAGACGCTTGACATCTTGAAAAAAACAGACGTGGTTATTGACAGTGAAACTCTGGAGATGATCCGTATTTTTAGTTGAGGAGAGAAAGAGAATGATATCACGCAGGAATTATTTTACAATTACGGTCATAATGGTTGTCGTTTTTTTCATGTTCCAGTTCACGAATGCTGTGTTAGAGGGATGGCATGGGTATGAGGAGAATGCTTATGCCCAGGACAGGGAAAGCCTGGCCGGTAAGGGGAGCGCCTATCAGCAGGAGGAAACAGAAGAAGGTTCTGGAGATTCCCGTGAGAGAATCGTATATATTGGAAATGAGGATGAGATATTAGGCAAGGTTGTGTATGACTGGGCGAATTATATGAAGTGGGAAGCTGAGATATATCATACAGTTGGAGAATATATGAAAGCCGGAGATGAGACGTTTCCTGAGATGATCGCAGTAGATGCAGAGTCTGTAAATTGGGAAAAGGATCAGGTATGTGAGCAGCTGGAGGAATGCGTCAGGGAGGGAACAGACCTTGTATTCTGCAATCTTCCGGATGTATCTGTAATAGAGGAGAAGGCAAATCTTAGAAAACTTCTGGGGATTAAAGAAGTGCGGGAAGAGGAAACGTCTGTAGAGGGAATTCATTTATATGAAGGTTTTTTCCTGGGCGGAGAAGTTGTATATCGGACAGAGGATGAGGAAGAAGCTGCGAAAAGGCAGGATATGGATCTGAAATTTCCATGGTATTCGCTCGCCTCAGGTACGAAAGCCTATATGAGGGGAATCCCTGGAGAAGAGATGGACGCAAAAAATTATCCGCCGGTCATCTGGAAGAAAAAATTCCAGGACGCGCAGGTGTTTGCTGTGAATGGAGATTACATGAAGGATGCGGCGGGACTGGGGATTTTATCCGCAATCTCAGCAAAAACAGCAGATTATGAATTGTATCCGGTAGTGAACGCACAAAATATGGTGATCATGAATTGTCCGGGGATGGCGCCGGAGAACGAAGCTGAGATGAAGGATCAATATGGGCAGTCCATGACGGAAATGTTCCGGAATATCGCATGGCCGTCTATTGTGTCGGTTTACCGGAGAAATACACTGGGGCTTACCTGTATGCTTGCGCCGCAATACGATTATGAGGATAATATTTCTCCAAGCCAGGAGGAGTTGGAATTTTACATGAAGCGCTTGAAAGAACAGAGCGCCGAAGCAGGATTATCTGGAGAAAGTATATCCGATACGCCTGTCAGACAGAAGCTAGATGAGGACGAGCGGTTTGTAAAAAAATTACTTTCGGATTATCAATTTAGTTCTTTTTACGCGGGAGGACTGACAGAGTCTGAGCTTAATTCTGTGATGGAAGAGGATATTCTGGAAACGGTAAGAACTATTGCCAGGGATTATGACGGGGGAAGCCAGGTGATCGGATACCAGTCGGAGTATATTACCAGCCAGAGTATTCTTTCTGACGGTACGACGCATACATATCGCGAAGACTTCCGGATGAGAGGTGTAGAAACGGCGTTAGGATACAGCAGCGTAGGGATGGATATCAGCCGTGCAGTTTATCCGGCAGACACGCAGCATGAGATAGACCGGATGATTTCAGACTTTAGCTGGAATGTCAGAACAAACTGGAAGAATTTCAGCGCCTTTTCCGGAACAACACTTTCGGAGTCCGATCAGAGAATACGGAATTTCCTGGCTCTTGACTATGAGGAAGAACGAAGCGGAGATACGATCCAGCTGGATTTCACAGGTATTGGCGGATCAGCCTGGTTTATCCTGAGGACAGACGGGGAGAGGATCAGGCATGTAGAAGGAGGAGACTGGACAATGCTGGAGAAGGACGCTTATCTGATTGAGGCCCAGAATGAGCATGTGACGATTGAGCTTTAATTTAGGGAAAAGGAAGGAATAAGATGAGAATTTGTATAGTAGCAGAAGGGTGCTATCCCTATATAGTAGGTGGCGTGTCTGAGTGGATACATGGTCTGATACGTTCTTATCCGGAACAGGAATTTATCATTCTTGCAATTGTGGCGGATCGTTCACTCCGTGGGAAATACGAATATGAACTTCCGGAAAATGTAACGGAAGTGCATGAGCTGTATTTGAATGATTCTGACTGGGGAGGCAGGAAGAACAGGAAAAGGCTCCGGATGAATAAGGAAGAATACCGGGCGCTTGTGAACCTGATGCTTGGGCAGAAGACGGACTGGGAGCTGCTGTTTGACTATTTTCAAAAAGCAGGGGTGTCTATGAACAATGTGCTGATGGGGGAAGATTTTATGAATGCAGTTACGGAGTATTACCGTCTGCAGTATAACCAGATTGTATATGTTGATTTTCTGTGGATGATGCGCTCAATTTATCTTCCGCTGTTCACAGTTTTGAAATCGGAAATCCCAGACGCCGACATATATCACTGCACCTCTACCGGTTATGCGGGAGTACTGGGAAGCATGGCGAAGTATCTCTGCGGCGGGCGTCTTCTGATATCAGAGCACGGTATCTATACGCGTGAGCGCGAGGAGGAGCTGATAAAGGCAAAATGGGTGAAGGGAATTTATAAAAATATATGGATTGAACAATTTAAGAAAATGTCGGCGCTTGCCTATGACAGGGCAGATTTGGTTGTTGGATTATATCGGCATGCCAGAGAGCTTCAGATTGAGCTGGGATGTTCTGAGGAAAAACATAGAATCGTACCGAATGGAGTCCGGGTGGAGAATTTCCGGGATATACCGGGGAAAAGGAAAGAGGATCAGAATAAGATCAATGTGGGCTCCGTACTGCGCGTAACTCCGATTAAGGACATTATGACATTGATTCAGGCATTCGGCTTTGCAAAAGAAAGGGAGCCGAGGCTGAAACTCTGGATCATGGGCGCCTGGGAAGACGAGGAGTATGCAAGGAATTGCTTTGAATTGGTGCGTATTATGGGAATCGCGGACGTAGAATTTACCGGTAAGGTTGATGTCAGGGAATATTATGGCAGAATGGATATGACGATTCTGACCAGCATCAGCGAAGGACAGCCACTTACGATTCTGGAAAGCTTTGCGGCGCATAAACCCGTTATATCCACAGACGTCGGGAACTGCCGCGGCTTGATCCTAGGAGAGAATGACGATTATGGAGCGGCAGGCATTGTTACTCATATTATGCAGGTGGAAGAGATTGCAGATGCAATCCTTCGGCTGGCATGGAATGAAGAACTGCGACGTAAGATGGGTGAGACAGGATACCGGAGAGTGATGAAAGGATATCAATTTTTACATATGCAGGAGGCTTATCGGACTATTTACCAGAAGTTTGCGGATGAGCTTCAGGCTCCGCCGGAGGAAAAGGAAAGTGAGGGAGACGAATTATGGCAGGCGTAGGCGTTAAATTAAACCGTTTATTCGAGAAAAAATCAGTTGCTGCGGATGTTGCCGGAATTACTTATAGCGTTGTGATTACGATTGCTCCAATCCTCATGATTGTTGCGGGGATTCTGCTAATGGGGAATATGCTGAAAATAGGAGAAGCGCCTTATCTGGACAGGGAGCTATTTTCCTGTACGATGATGTATATTCTGATTTTTTCACTTTTGGCAGTCGCGCCCTTCAGCGCGGTACTTTCCAGATATATGCAGGACGTCATTTATGAGGAAAAGTACCAGGATATTCTTCCATGCTATTATCTGGGGGCTGCTATGACAGTGGGGCTGGGATGTGTTTTGGGGATTCCGTTTTGTCTTAGGGAATATTTTGTAGGAGGCGTAGACCTGTTTTTTGTGTTTCTTGGTTTTTGCGCTTATATTGCCATGATATTGGTATTTTATTCTGTGACCTATCTTTCCAGCTGCAAGGACTATGAGAAAATTTCTCTTTTCTTTTTCGTCGGGATGGCTGTGGCGTTTGGCCTCTCATGGATACTGCGGTTCCGGTGTCACTGGGAAATAGCGGAAAGTATGCTCTTTTCCCTGATGGCAGGGTTCCTGCTGATTGCGGTGCTGGAATATGCAACCATAAAAAGTTATTTCAGGGGGAACAGTAACAACTACAAACCAATCTTTGAATATTTCAGGAAATGGTGGCATCTGATTCTCTCGAATTTTCTTTATGTTTTAGGTCTTTATGTCCATAACTTTGTATTCTGGACAGCGGACGGCAGAGGAGTTGCGGCAGATAGCTTTGTATTTAATCAGTCTTATGATATGGCGACCTGTCTTGCTACTGTGTTTACGAATGCATCGGCTACTGTGATTTTTGTTACGCATATGGAAATGCATTTCCATGAAAAATACAAAAATTATTCCGAAGCGGTCATCGGTGGGAAAAGAGTGGATATCGAGAGCGCCAAGAGCCAGATGTTCTGGCAGCTTGGAAATGAGCTTATGAATCTGGTGCGTGTGCAATTCATGATCTCCGTGGTAGCCTATCTGCTTTGTATCGTACTGGCTCCTCAGTATGGCTTTGGAGGCATGGTAATGCGTATCTATCCATGTCTGGCTGCAGGATATTTTATTGTGTTTGTTATGTACGCTGCATTTCTGTTTTTATATTATTATAACGATGTGGCGGGCACGATTATCACGTCGCTGATTTTTTTCACTGTCACACTGGCGGGCAGTATAGCCGCTATGCAGCTGCCGGAAATCTGGCACGGTATGGGACTTGTACTGGGAGGCTTTGCAGGATGGACGGCTGCATATATGAGGCTGCGCTGGATAGAGAAAAATTTGGATGTACATATTTTCTGCCGGGGGAACATAATAAAACGGGAAAATGCTCCGAGACCGTCCGGGCTGGTTTATAAGAGAGCAGAGAAAAGCCGGGAAGAGGAAAACGCATTATGATGAGACGGACTATGTGGGCCGTGGGGGCGTTGGCGATAATTTTTGCTGTCTGGTTTCGCGCTGTTAGGAAATTGACGGCAAATCTTACGGCTTTCTGGGGAATCACAGGGATTCTGCTGGTTGCGGCGGGGACGTTTGCTCCGCTGCCCGGCCGGGCGGAAGTGCCGGAAAGGGGCAAAAAAGGATTTCTGTATCTTTGTGTGGGTTTGCTGTTGCCTGTGTTTTTTTTGGAAAGTCTTCTATTTTCAGGATTGACGATAAAAAATCAGGAGCTGGCTGTCAGGTTTTCTTTGCTAAGGTATGAAGAAGAACAAAGGCTTGCAGTACGGGATGAAAGAAATGAAAAAAATTCTTTTTGTGATTAATACGATGGGTCAGGCGGGTGCAGAAATAGCCCTTCTGGAATTCCTGAAGAAAATAGATGAATCAGAGTATGAGATTTTTCTCTATGTGCTTATGGGGCAGGGAGAAATGAGCGATAAGCTGCCATCCTATGTCCGGGTATTGAATCCGTCGCTTTCCAACCTGTCAGTTTTGACAGGCGAGGGCAGAAAGAGAATGATGTACACGGTTTTACAGGCTTTTTTCAGATATGGAGGGTGGTGTGGGAAACTGTATGCCATTCTTCGGAATCTTGTGGACATGGCAAGAAAAAGAAGGATTCAGTCAAGCAAGTTATTTTGGAGAATCCTTTCAGACGGGGCGGAACGCTTCGATACGGAGTTTGATCTTGCAGTCGCGTGGCTAGAGGGCGGTTCAGCGTATTATGTGGCGGATCATGTAAAAGCTAAGAGAAAGGCAGCGCTGATTCATATTGATTATGAGAAAGCGGGATATACGAGAGAGATGGATCGGGCGTGCTGGAGACAGTATGACCGGATTCTGGCAATATCCGAAAAAGTAAAGGAACACTTTCAGGCATTTTATCCGCAATATGCAGAAAAGGTGTCTGTTTTTAACAATTGTATCGACCAGGAGGAAATCCGTGCCCTGGCAAAGAAGCGGGGAGGATTTTCAGATGATTTTGATGGGATAAGACTATTAACCGTGGGGAGGCTGACCTATCAGAAAGGATATGATATTGCGATAGACGCTATGCGTATTTTGAAAAAGCCGGGGCGGAAAGTGAGATGGTATGTATTGGGAGAAGGAGAGCAGAGAAGGTATTTAGAGAAAAAAATTGCGGAATTTGGGCTTGCTGAGGACTTCTTGCTTCTGGGAGCTGTGGATAATCCCTATCCTTATTATCAACAGACGGATATCTATATACAGGCAACCCGGTTTGAAGGAAAGAGCATAGCAGTTCAGGAAGCCCAGACATTGGGCTGTGCAATTGTCGCATCGGATTGTGACGGTAACCGGGAACTGGTTACGGACGGGGAGGACGGAGTACTCTGTGCGCTTACCCCTGTGGCTGTTGCCGAAAGCATTGCCGGACTTTTGGAGGATGAAGACAAGCGGAAAAGGCTTGGACGTGCGGCGGAAACAAGAAAAATACCGCAGGAGCATGAAAAGCTTTTAGAGGAATTGTTGGTATACTGACACATTTAGCTGAAAATGAACAATGGAAAGAAAAAAATTATGAGTTGGCAGAAAGAATTACTGGTTATCATACCGGCTTATAACGAAGAAAAAAATATACGGAAGGTGTTAAAGCAGCTTCAGGAACAACGAATTGGGGAGATGGCAGATATTCTTATAATAGACGACGCTTCCGAGGATTCAACTGCCTGGATTGTACAGACTGAACCGTATCTCTTGGTCAGAAATGTACGCAGGCTGGGATATGGGAACGCCCTGCGGGTGGGATATCAATATGCGGTAGAAAAAAACTATCGGTATGTGATCCAAATGGATGCGGATGGGCAGCATGACGCATGCAATATTCCGGTTATTTATGAAAGGCTGTTGGGCTTGGATTCGGATGGCCGCTGCCCGGATGTGGTGCTTGCTTCAAGGTTTATGAAAGGAAGCTCGGATTTCTCGGTCAGTTTATCAAAAAAAATAGCTTATACATGGTTTCGGATTTTAATTTATGCAGCGACGGGAAGAAAACTGGCAGATCCTACTACAGGCCTTCAGGGACTCAGCAGAAAAGCGTTCTGCTATTATTCGGATTTTCGGCATTTTGACGACAAGTATCCAGATGCAAATATGCTTATTCAGATGCTGCTGCTTAAATTTTTTATAGTGGAAATTCCGGCGGTTATGCATGCGAGGACAGGAGGGCAGAGTATGCACAAAGGTTTCTTAGCACTTTGGTATATGTGCCGGATGTTTTTTGATATTCCGGCGATTATTTTCCGTATTAGAGTATTGAAAATAGATGCCGAGGCAGGTTTGCGGGATGTGGATTAAAGATAGAAAAAGAGTGCGGTTCCAAAAGGCGGAGTTTCGTGAAAGCAGCAAGGAATTAGATAATCCAGGCTGTGGATGGTATCATGTCTACCCTTTTGTGATTCAGGAACCGGCAGAGATTTCTCCAGAGGAAATAAAGGCATGTATTTCAGATATCAGTAAGGAGGAAAGCCTTGTATTAGTGAGGGTTGATATTGGTGCATTCCAGTCACGGGAAATTTCTGACGGGGCATTGGAGACGGTTTCCCGTATTTTTGAATTGTTCCGTGTTAGTCAGAAACAGATGATTGTACGATTTACCTATGATTCCGAAGGAAAAGGGATGCAGAGGGAGCCGCAGAGTATGGAACTGATCAAAAAGCATATGAAGCAGTTAGGACCAGTCGTTTGTAGATTTGCGTCAGATATTCTCGTATTGCAAGGGATTTTTGTGGGGAGCTGGGGTGAGATGCACCATTCAAAATTCCTTGCGGCTTCAGATATGTCAGATCTGCTTTACAGCTTGTATCGTGCCGTTAAAGGAAGCTGTTATCTTGCGGTGCGTACACCGGAGCAATGGAGGATCATTACAAAGAACGAAAAGATAGAGCCGGGGTTGAAAAAGAAGCTTGGACTGTTTAATGACGGGATATTTGGGTCTGCTACGGATTTGGGTACTTACCGGGAGGGATTCAGGGAGAAGGAGCTTAAATGGCAGGAGCATTTTATGGCTTCTGTCCCGAACGGAGGAGAGGCAGTGGCGGATGAAATGCCGGTGGGCTACCGGCAGGCGGCAGAAGAAATGAAAAGCATGCATTTGAGCTATTTAAACAGCAGCTATCAAAAGAAGCAGCTAGATATATGGAAAGATGAGCGAGTGAAGGAAAAAGGCTGCTGGAAGGGATTAAGCGGCTACGACTATATCGGCCGCCATCTGGGCAGCCGCTTTGTGATTTGTGATGTGAAATTATCGAAAAAAGGGCTGGAGATTATGATTGAAAATCGTGGCTTTTCAGGACTATATGAGGAAGTGGAGTGCTTCCTGGTAATAGAGGATGATAGTGGAGAGACGATTTTCAGGAAGGTTGGGGCGAAAAATTTTGAATGGAAGAATGAAGAAAAAATCGTGCTTCTGCTCCCCTTGCCGATGATAGAAACAGAGGCGAAAAAGAGTAAGATTTTTTTTCAAATGAAGCGGAAAAAGGACGGCAGGCTGATCCAGTTTGCAAATCAGGAATCAGACGAAGGAGTTCTGCTCGGCTGGCTAAGGGTATAGATAAAGGCAGAGAATAATCAGGGAAAGTGAGGAGATATCTGTATGGATACATGGTACTGGATAATGGAATACGGAAAGGTACTTTTCGGATATTTGTTTTTTTTATTCCTTTGGCCGTCGGTTGTATTTGGCGGACACTTAAAGGGGAAAAGTAAGACATATTGTTTCGGTTTCTGTACCACCGTGCCGATTGTAATTGCCAGTACGGTTGTTTTGATACTGGGATTGGTTCATATCCTTCATCCTCTGATAGTCATTGCTTTGTTCTATGGAACCTTTTTCTTTACACTTATAAAAGAAATTATGCGGCATTCTTTTTCCTTTCATGTGAAAGAAATTGTTAAAAAGATAAGGTGGAAAATCAAGAGAGCCTGTGCGGAGCATACTGGAGAATATATTGTTCTTGCAGTTCTTTTGCTTTTCGGAGTGATTTATTTTTCCTATGGAGCATTTCAGGTACATTCCTATGGCTTCGGAGATTTATATACGCATCACGGGTGGATTTACGGGCTTCAGGAAGGAAAGATCTTTTCCGGCGGAGTATATCCGGAGGCGATGCATTGCTTTATTTATTGTCTGAATGCACTATTTGGAATCCGTGTGTACAGCAGTTTGATGTTTTTGCAGGGGATTCATGTAGCAATATTTTTGCTTGCCGGATATTTGCTGATGCGGGAGATTTTCCATTGGCGGTATACGCCGCTTCTGGCGCTGACATTGTTTTTGACATTAGACGTGGTGTGCGCGGATCTCATTCATAGCATGTTCCGTCTGCAGACTACGCTCCCGATGGAGTTTGGTTTGTATGCAGAATTTTTGTGTGCAGTATTTCTGCTGCGTTATTTGAGGAGTCGTCACAGAGTTGTGAGAAAAGGGCATACCTCCAGATATTATTGGGATGAAAATCTGTTTTTATTTTTTATGTCACTGACAACGGCTGTCTCGATTCATTATTATATCGTGGCTATGGCATTTATTTTGTGCGCCTGTTTTGTGATATTCCAGCTTAAGAGAGTGTTCTCAAAGGAATATTTTATTCCATTGGTGTGTTCTGTCCTTTGTGCATGTATTATCGCCGGGATTCCCATGGCGGGAGCTCTGGCGTCAGGTACGCCGTTTAATGATTCTATCAACTGGGCGCTGCGTATTATGGATGGAGAGGAAACCAGGGTGGAGAAAGGGAAAGATGCCTCAGATGGGATTTTGGAAAAGAATAAACCGATTCTTTCAACTGTGTCAGACCTCATAGAGGGCGTGTATCTGGAAGGATATGCCGAGCTTTATGGAATGTCCGGAGGAGTTGTTATTCTTCT
>CAZGVY010000001.1:29643-48748 GCA_964529215.1 uncultured Mordavella sp.
GGCGGGAATCATAGTATGTTTTTTATCCGGAAAGAAAATATCAGGTTGGATGCGGGAGATCTGCTCCGGGTATCCGCCGCTGCTGTTATTTACATTTTTATTTGCGTTTCTCTATGCAGCTCCGCTTTTAGGTCTGCCGGAGCCTATATCAAATACCCGGTTTGGTTCCGTGGGGCATATGATGATGATGGCGCTTGCGATGATACCGGCAGATATCGTTTTTTCTGTTTTGATTCGGTTTTTCGGGTTTGTAATTTTGAGAGCAGTGTCTTTTGCATCTGTTGCGGGAATCTATGTGCTGACATTACTTACAGGTCATTTTCATGGATATTTATTTTTTGAACTAACCAGATATAATGCAGCAGTTGAGGTGTCAAATTCGATTGCAGAAAAATTTCCTGAGAAAAGCTATGTGATTGTGGCGCCGACCGATGAGCTTTATCCGGCGGTTGAAAACGGATGGCATGAGGAATTGCTGACATTTGTATCTGATATTGGAAACGAAGAATATACTTTTTCGTCAGAGCATACATTTCTCTTTGTGGAAAAAAGACCTCTTCAGTACGCCCAGGCTTATTTTTTTGAGGGGCCGTCATGGCTGGCCCAAGAGAAGTATAAGGATATATATTTGGACAAATATCCGAATATCGTAGCGGTGCAGGCGCCAGAAATCATTGCTTCAGAAGTATCAGAGAAGAAGGCGCAGAAAGATTTGGTACTCTATGATAACCCGTGGCTTTCCTATACAAGACTTTCGGCCCGTACGATCCTGGAAGCAAAGGCTTACCAATGGTGCCAAGAATTTGCAGAGCTTCATCCGAAGGATACAGAAATCTATTATGAGGATAATGATTTCGTCTGCTATTATTTTAAAAATTTTGAGAACTCTCAGTATCAAATAAAGGAAGAATAAAATGATAAAAAAGCGTAAGGAAAAATTACTATTTTTTTCATGCAGCTTCGTGATCATTATATTGACTGTATGGTTTATGATTTTTCTTCTTAAGAACAGCCATGAGGAAATAGAAATTAAGAACGAGACCTTTACGGAATCCTCCAGAGAGCTTCAAAATCCGAACAGAGGCTTTTATAAGCTATACAGTTTTCCGATTACGGAGGAAAAGCAGGACTATCAGGAAATTATATCGAGAATGTATCAGGAGGATAAGGATACAAGGCTGACCTTGATTCAGATCTGCTTAAGTTCTTATAGACAGGGGAACATTACCGAGGAGGGGCTTGCCAATATAGAAGCGTTGTTTAAAGCTCTGGAGAATTCAGATAAGCAATTAATTGTCCGGTTTACGTATGATATCGAGGGTGAGAACGAAAGATATGAGCCGGAAAGCCTGGACATTATTTTGACGCATATGGAACAGTTATCGTACGTTTTACATAAATATAGTGATAAGATTTTTAGTCTGCAAGGGCTCTTTATCGGGAACTGGGGAGAAATGAACGGAACGGAATTTAATTCCGACGAGGATTTGAGGCGGCTGGCGAGAAAGCTGGCGGACGCGACAGATCCGTCGATTTATTTGTCGGTTCGATTACCGGCCCAGTGGCGAAGTATTATGCAGTCGCAGTCCTGGCAATCAGACAATCCTCTGGCAGCCAGATTGGGACTTTTTAATGATGGAATGCTTGGAAATGAAAGTGATTACGGAACCTATAGGACAGGAGAATATCCGGATTACGGCGTACTTTTTCCACGTTTGAAAAGGGAAGAAGAACTGGAATTTCAAAATAAATTGTGCAGGGCGGTTCCGAATGGAGGAGAGGTTATCCATGATAATGAATATAATGATCTGGATCATGCCATAAAGGATCTCGAGGTTATGCATGTAACATACCTGAACAGCGCATATGATCAGGAAGTTTTGCAAAAGTGGGCCGATACAGTAATTACCGAAGATGGATGCTTTGAAGGAATGGACGGACTGACTTATATTGAGCGGCGTCTGGGATACCGTTTAGCAATTGTGGATACTGGTATTTGCTATCAAAGTAATGAGCGAGAGCTGACGGTAGAGATCGCTTTGAAAAATATCGGGTTTGCACCTCTTTACAAAGAAACGGAAGCCCAGGTGATCCTGTACAGCGAAAAGGAGGAACAGACGCTTATCTATCCGATTGCACAAGATTTGCATACGTTGGCAGGAGGAAACGAAAAAAAGAATACACTTACACTTTCAGTGGATATTCCTTTGCGTGAGCTTTCGGAAAGAGAATATACGGTATATTTTTCGATTTTGGATTCAGACACAGGGGAGACTATATTGTTGGCTAATAAGGAGGATGCAGAATGGTACGGTTATCGAATCGGAGAGGTCAGGCAATATTAGAAAAAGTGATTACGGATTTCAAAGGGGGAACGATAGCTCATGTGGGATTGCTGTCCCTTTACTTGCTTTTGGTAATAGCTGTGCAGCTTTTTATTATAAATGACGGTCAGGTATCAATGCCGTTTGTGCTGAGTCTGATGTTGTTATGGATCGTACTCATCGCGGTCTGTCTTTTTTTACAGCGAAGGATAGGACGCTTTCAAATAGAAATACGGGATGAGATAAACCGGAAGCAGGGGACTGTCTGGGGATTATCCTTTTTCGTATTATCATTACTCATATTATGCTGCTGGTATATCGCTTATTATCCGGGAGCATTTTCACCGGAATCGCTTGCGCAGTATGGACAGGTTCTGTCAGGAGAGTATCATAACGGAGCCCCGATGTTGCAGACCTGGCTGACCTTTACACTTCCGCTTACGTTGACCGGAAACGCAGGGTCTGTCGTACTGTTTCAGATTGTGGAATATTCGGCTGTGCTTGCCTATATGTTCTATGTACTTTTGCGGTATGGAGGAAAGCGGATTGCGGTTCTGAGTTTTATTTATATTATGCTGAATCCGGTTACAGGAAATATGGCCGTATGCCCGTGGAGCGATATGACGTTTGCGATGTTTGCAGTGCTGCTGATGACATTAGGGCTTCAGATACATATGACAGACGGGAAATGGCTTGGCTCAAAAGCAGCGTTGCCTTTTTTTGTGCTTGTAATAGTAGCGGCTACTTTTATAAGCGCCCGGGGGATTTTGTTTACCGTACCATTCTTGATTGCAGTTTTGTTCCATGTTGACAGAAAAAGAAAAATAAAGCTTATCATTTTCTTTGTGATCGGGATTGCTATCATAAAAATCTGCTATTACTCTGTGAATCCGTACGCGACAGGAATATGGAATTATGAGGCGGAACAGGTTCAGCTTCCTGCGACGGCAGAAGAACTTGCGTCGAAGGAGTTTATGTATGGCATAGACGGTAAAGTAACCTGGGGACTTTATCCAAATACGGCAGAAAACGAGCTTGGGCTGACGCTTAAGGAAAACAGTGTGCAGACAGCGCTGCGCAAATATACGGAATATACATGGAGTAGCCGGATTTTTAAATATTTTTTCTGGTTCGCCGGCATCAACAATCTGGCTATTATTACTGTTATTTTGAGCAAATATAAATTTGGAAAAAGGGAAAATTGGAAGAAGATTTTATTGGCGTTTCCTATTTTATGCTACAATTTCGGGACAATGCTCCTGGCGACGCAATACGACTTCCGGTTTTTCTATATGAATTTTCCGGTGTTTCCGGTTATTCTTATCATTTTGTTCGGAAAAAGGAGACAGGAGGACACCGGGGAATCTGAAGAAACAGAGTCTTTTTTGAACAGTGGGGAGAAAAATAAGAAGCTCGATTATCAGTACATGATGGCAGTATTATATGCGTGTATTCTTTTTGCTATGAATTGTGTGCTGATATTTGACATGAATTTCTGGTCGGATGAGGGGTATTCGATTATGCTTTCAAGAATGTCCCTTGCGGATATGCTCGAAATGACGGCAGGAGATGTGCATCCGCCGCTCTATTATATCCTGCTGCAGATTATCAGCAGACTAACCGGGTTTTCTTGGATTTCCTATCGCTTACTTTCCGTGATTCCATATGGAATCCTGTTGATTTTTGCATTAACTGTTGTTTGGAAGAAATTTGGGAAAGAGCCGGCAATTATATGGATTACATTTGCCTCATTGCTGGATACGGCTGTTATATATAATGTCCAGGTGAGAATGTATTCATGGGGCGCCTTATTTGTGATGATGAGCTTCTATTGCCTTTACAGGATTTTGGAGCATAACAGAAAAAAAGACTATGCGGCGTTTGTCGTAATGTCTTTGAGCGCGGCTTATACACATTATTACGCTCTGGTTTCCGTAGCGTTTTTTTACCTTGTATTACTTGTGGCGGCAATTGTAAAAAGAGAAAAATATTTAAAAAAAGTAATCGTCGCATGTGTTATTACCGTGCTTGCCTATCTGCCGTGGTTTTTCGTATTGCTGCAAACATTTACCAGGACGTCGGAGGACTATTGGATGCAGGGAGCCCCGTCCCTGAAGGATTGTTTGCTTTTTCTTTTCCAGAGCAGATATCAGACTGTTTTCTTAGCCGTGTTCCTTGCTGCAGCGGTTGTATTTATGTTATATGAGACGAAAGTGCTGAAATTTAAGGCTTTTTCTAAGGGAAACTTTACCGTTTCAATTATGGCCTCTGATTTTCATGCAGATAAATTTATTATCTGGCTGGCGGCGGGAGTTTTGAGTGTGCTTGGAACGATGTTTGTAGGCGTTGCGGTTTCCTGCGCTATCAGGCCGATGTTTGCGGAACGGTATATTTATCCGGTGTCTGCCGTTGCATGGCTGATATTTGGCATTTGTCTTTCAAGGAATAAGTATAAGACGATTTGGACAGCGGTCATGATCTTTCTTGTTTTGCGATGCGGCATTCCAAATTATATTGAGTATCATAATGAACAAAACTATGAGGAGAGCCGTCTGCAGGCTGTGCTGGATGCAACGGTTGAAGAGATTTCCGAGGATGATGTGATACTGACAGATGTTGACTTGTTTCACTGGGTAAACATTGGGACATATTATCCCGAAGTGGAATCCCGGATGATAGATGAGGCGCTTATAGAACCGTTGGATCAGAATATCAATTACTGGATGATCATGGGCGATGAGCTTGAGGGCGGAATGCGGCAGAGGCTTATGGAGCAGGGTTATAGGGCTGTAAGCATCGTAAGAGACGGAAATCTGGGAAGAATTCCGGCTTATGTGTACCGATTGGACAGAGTGTATGACTAATGTTTCGGAATGTAAGAGATGGGGAGTGTATAAGGTGCAAAAGAAGCAGACGAAGAATGAGAAAAAAAACGCATGCTGCGGCTGCCAGGCCTGTCAGGATATCTGCCCGGTAAAGGCGATACATATGTATTTGGATGCAGAGGGGTTCTGGTATCCGATAAAGAAGGAGGGGCGCTGTACCCATTGCGGGTTGTGTGGAAGGGTCTGCCCGATGGAGTATTCGGATGAAAAAAAAGGAGAGCGGATTTATGTCGGCGTGCAGGCGAAGGAGGATACGGTTCGGAGCTCCAGTTCTTCCGGAGGGATGTTTTCAATTCTTGCGGATTTCGTATTGAAAAGAGGGGGCGTCGTGTATGGGGCAGGATTTAATCGGGAAATGGCAGTTGTTCATAAAGGGATTTATAAAGAAAGCGAATTAAAGCATATTCTGAGAGCAAAATATGTCCAGAGCGATATGAGCGGTATTTACCGCGAGATACAGGAGCATCTGATAGGAGGGAAATGGGTGTTGTTTTGCGGAACTCCATGTCAGGTGCGGGCAATGAAGCTTTTTTTGAGAGAGAGCTTTCCCAGACTGATTCTTGCGGACCTTATCTGTTACGGGGCAGCTTCTCCGGGGGTCTGGGAATCCTATGTGGACTATCTGGAACAGAGGGAGAAGGGAAAGCTTGAGAGCTTTTCTTTTCGGGATAAGAGAAAAAGAGATTCCGGGAGGAGCTGTTCCTATGTGACAGACGGAAAAGAGACAATAGAGCCTATGAATAAAAATCTTTACTGCAAGCTGTATTTTGGCAATTATATACTGCGGCCTGTCTGCCATACCTGTAGATTTTGTACGGTAGAAAGGGACAGTGATTTTACGCTGGGAGATTTCTGGGGGATTGAGAAAAAAAGACCTGAATGGAATGATGGGATGGGTACCTCTCTTGTTATGGTACATACGAAAAAGGCGGAGGAAGTCTGGGAATCTGTAAGAGAGGGTGTGAGATGGTTTGTATGTGAGAAAGAGGAAATACTGCAGCCGAGACTTGTAGAACCGACAAAACAGGCAAAGTACCGAAAGCTTTTCATGGAGGCATATCAGGCGCTTCCGTTTCGGGTGTTGGCAAAAATAGGAGACAGATAAATGGATAAAAGGATTTCGATTATCGTTCCGGTTTATAACTGTGCTGCTTTTTTGAAGGCATGCGTCGCTTCTGTATTAAAACAAACCTACGGAAATTTTGAATTGCTTTTAATATCGGACGGATCTTCGGATGGATCGGAAGAACTTTGCAGGAGGTTTGTATGTAAAGACAGCCGGATTCGTTTTTTTTCGCAGGCGCATAAAGGAGTTTCCGCCGCAAGGAACCTCGGGCTTCAAGAGGCGGAGGGAGAATACCTGTTTTTTTTAGACAGCGATGACGCCATACATCCGCAGCTTTTAGAAATGCTTATGCGGATTAGGGAAAGAACAAAGGCTGTAATTATCTCCGAGAATTTTTGTAGGATGTCTTCTGAATATTTTGATAGAAAGCTGTTTCGCCTGTCGGCCTCCGGGATTCAGCGTTCAGAGGCGGAATATCAATATCTGGATTCTGAAAAAGCGTTAGGTTATCTCATCGGAGACTGCCCGCAGGGACGGCTATATGCGATAGGAGGAAAGCTGATTGAGAAAAGAGCCGCCCGGAAAATCAGATTTGATGAGTTATTGATAAGCGGTGAGGATACCAAGTATATGTATCAGCTTCTGGCGGAGGGAGCTGATGTGGCCGTACTGAATGGGAAGCAGTATTATTACAGAAAGCATCGGCGAAGCAGAAGCGCGGAGAGGACGGTGGAAATATGCAGGAGCATATATGCCAGCGATAAATATATTTTTCTTCAGGAAAAAGAGAAAGGGAGAGAAAAGTCTGCTTGGAGACGGGAGGAAAAAATTGTGAGAAAAATCGCCGCATGGCATGCGGCGGCTCATAGAAGAGACGACGCTTTTCTGCTGCAGTATACATACAGGCTTTTGAGAAAAGAGCTAGGCTGCCTGGCGGAAGCGGGAGGGATAGACCCGAGAACGAAGCTGGAATACGGGCTGGCATTTCATTGCTGGCCGATATATCGGCTGCGCAGTATGATATTTGATTTTCTCGGTAATATTTTCTGAAAAAATGTTATGAAAGAAGAGATAGTTTGATAGGAATTTTGACATTTTATTGGGCGGACGATTATGGAGCGATGCTCCAGACATATGCGTTGAAGACATATCTGGAAGGCCAGGGAGAGACTGTGGAGATTATTCCCTATGCGCCCCTGAAGCTTCGGGGGAGGTATCAGCTTATACCGGTAAACGCGGTATACAGGCGGGGGAAGTGGATCGTTTACAGAAATCTTTTAAGCTTTTGTCAGAGATTGTGCTATGTCAGAATATTATACAGAAGAAGGACGTCTATGGGACATTTCCGAAAGCAATATCTGACTGAGGAAAAGCCGATAGAGGATGCGCGGAAGCTGCGGCTGCAGCCGTATAAGACTGTGTTTGTCGGAAGTGATCAGGTTTGGAATTCGGAAATTACTTATGGATTAGACGACGCTTATATGGGAAATATTGAGAGAGGAAAATCATGCCGTCTCGTTGCTTATGGCGCAAGCTTTGGAAAAGCAAACCCGCCGAAGCGGGAATGGCGGGAATTTAAAAGAGCGTTTGAGAATAATTTTACGGCGGTTTCTATTCGCGAAAGAAAAGGAGCGGATTTCGCGGAACGGCTTTTGGACAGACCGGTAGCAGACGTTCTGGATCCGGTGCTGCTTTTGGACAGGCGTGAATGGGAACGGCTTGGAAAAAAGCCCCGGGAGAAAGAATACATTCTTTTTTATATTACGGAGCCTCAGGAATTCATACTCCGGTTTGCCAAAAAGCTTAGTGAGGCGACCGGCATGCCGGTGGTACAGCTATCGGTTCCTTTTTGGAGAAAACGGGAAAAAAGCTTTTTGTTCCGTATGGATGTGAGACCGGAGGAGTTCATAGGTTATTTTCAGCATGCAGCTTTTATCATTACGAATTCTTTTCACGGGCTGGCCTTTTCCGTATTATTTGAAAGACAGTTTCTTGTATTTCAGCACAGCGTTTATCATACAAGGCTTAACAATCTCCTTGAGAAGTTTTCCCTTAAGCGGCGGCTTATAAAGCCGGAGAAAACGGTAAGTTTGTCCCGGATGGAGGAAGCGATAGATTGGCCGACGGTCAGGAGGATCCTTCAGGAAGAGAGAAAGCGTTCAGGAGAGTTTATAAGGGAAGGAATGAAGAAAATATGAAAGGACAGGACATTTTGAGGGTCAGTGTCATCGTTCCGGTTTATCAGACGGAGGCTTACCTGAAGGAGTGTGTAGAAAGCGTACTGGGACAGGATTATACAAATCTGGAGATCCTATTGGTTGACGACGGCTCACCGGACGGATGTCCCGCATTATGTGACTGGTATGCAGGAAAATATACCCAGATTAGAGTAGTGCATCAGGAGAATCAGGGCGCCGGTGCGGCCAGAAATACCGGAGTTAGGAATGCGGAGGGAGATTATGTGCTGTTTCTTGATTCAGACGATGTTTTAAGTAAGCCGGATTCGATTCGGGTACTGGCGGAAACAGCCCTCAGAGAACATGCAGATGCTGTGATGGGAAATTTCAGGCGTTTTCAAGGGGAAAGATACGGCCCGGTAAACCGACATCATTTAAGGGGAAATGCTTATGCGAAAACAGTGGATTTTCGGTTTCGCGGATTCCTGTCGGAGGGGCATCTGCTTATGGATGGGGGAAAGCTGTATCGGAGGGGGTTCCTGCTTGAGAACAGTCTATGGTGCAAAAGACATATCTGCATGGAGGACAAGCTTCGTAATATGATGTGCTGCGTCTGTGAACCTGTATATGCATTTGTGGAGGACTGTGTATATTACTACCGTATTACGGAAAACTCCACGACACGACAGTATCAGAGAAGAATGGAAATTCTTGAAAGGGATTGGATTTATGTGGCGGAATGCTTTTATCGGTTCCTGAAGGAGCGGCAAAAGCTGGAGGAATACGGAGATTTGCTGGCTTTTCATATATTTTGCGGAATCTTTACAATCGGGAGACAACCCATTCAGGGAAGAAAAGGCAGAGGCAGAGGGAAAGAGACGGCCGCAGTTATAAAAAGATACGGAGAAAACCGGCTGGTACAGCGTACGATGCTTTCTCTGGCGAGGGGCAGGTATCTGGGAGGAATACATTCTGTTACATGGAGAATTTTGCTTCGGGGTACATCGACACTCTTTTGCATGAGATGTTACCGGGTGCTTGCATGCGGCATTTATCTTCTTCAGGGACTGGGGACGGAGAGGAAAGAAAGCAGGCTGCGGAGTGGAAAAAGATATATTTAATATAAGTATTGTGTTTGCTGTGTATAAATGGAGGAAAAAATGCTTTCTATCATTGTTCCGTGCTATAACGAAGAAAAAGCGCTTTTAATCTTTTATGAAGAGACGACGCGGATTGTGCAAAAAATAGGATGTGATTATGAAATTATTTTTGTCAATGACGGTTCTTTGGATAATACTTTGTCTATATTGAAAGAATTTGCAGAAAAAGACAGCCACATTCATTATCTGTCCTTTTCGCGTAATTTCGGGAAAGAGGCCGCCATGTATGCGGGCCTTTGCAATGCTCGCGGAGATTCTATTGCGGTTATGGATGCGGATATGCAGGATCCGCCGGGTTTACTGCCTGAAATGCTTAAGATACTCGAAAGTGGAGAGTATGATAGCGTAGCTACAAGACGTGTCAGCCGGTCCGGAGAACCTGCGATAAGGAGCTGGTGCGCGAGAAAATTTTATAAGCTTATCAATAAAATATCGGATGCTGATATTGTAGACGGGGCCAGGGATTTCAGGCTTATGAAGCGGAATATGGCGGACGCGGTTATTTCTATGGGCGAATACAACCGATTTTCGAAAGGTATTTTCGGATGGGTCGGGTTCCGTACCTACTGGCTTCCCTATGAAAATATTGAAAGAATTGCCGGCGAGACAAAATGGAGCTTTTGGAAGCTTTTAAAATATGCCGTTGACGGGATTATCAATTTTTCGCAGGTACCTCTTAGCATCGCTTCCTGGTTTGGCTTACTCATGACGGTCTGTTCTTTCTTTATGCTGTTAATCATTGTCGGCCGTAAGATCATATTTGGAGATCCGGTCGCGGGATGGGCATCTACCGCCTGTATTATTATTTTTATCGGAGGTATCCAGTTGTTTTGCCTTGGGATTATGGGATGGTATCTTGCAAAAACTTATATGGAAACGAAGAAGAGGCCGCATTATATTATTGCAGAAACTAATAGAAAGAATGTAGAAAAGATAAGATAAACGAAGAGGAAAGGCTTTATGAGAGAAAAAATACAAAAAGCGCTGAAGGAAGGAAAAGGAAGAAAGATTATATGGTTATTAATGCTTGCCGAAGTGGTGGCGGCGCTCTCTTTGGCAGGGATGATTTTTCGTAGAAACCTTGTAGATACAAGAACCTCTATTACGGACTGGCAGTCGAAGTATACCACGTACGATGACGGCTGGTATGCGGACGAAAAGCTCCTGAAAACGGATACTACCGTTGATTTTATCTATGGCCCTTATATAGATTTAAAAAAAGGGGCGTATTCTTTTACTATAGAATATGAATGTGATTCGGATCAGGAATACACCGTATATACCATGACGGAAAATAAAGATTGTGTAAAAAACAATCCGGGGAAACTCAGGAATAATCAGAATCATGTATCCCATGATTTTTTCCTGACCGATGATGTAGAGGATTTGGAGGTAGTAGTAAAATACGACGGACAGGGCGCTGTAAGAATTAAAGATATTGAGATAGAACCTGATACGGCCAGCCTTCGCAAGGAACTGGTAATTGTTATTTTCCTTTTTGCCATCATTGATTTATGCGTGTATTTTCTGCTGAAACGAAAGAGGGTCTGGATGAGGCTTGCGCTGGAGGCAGGGATAGTTGTTTTTTTCGTTATAGCGATTATTGTCCAGCAGAAAGAAAACCGCGAGGCTGTCGATATTTCTATTACGGACTGGAATTCAAAGTATGTAACGTATGATGACGGGTGGTCGATTGATGAAAAGATAGGATCCGTAGAATTTGACAGTGAAATAGAGGAGGACACAGAATCTGACAGCGATGAATTTGTATGGTTGCAGGGGCCGGAGATTGCATTAGGGAGAGGAACCTATTCTGTAAAGGTTGACTATGAATGTGACGAGGATCAAGCCTGCCAGGCCTATGCGAACTCTCCGGATGGAGCATACCTGGAAGCCGGACAGAAAAACATATTGAGCAAAAATCAGACAGGCGTACAGTTTGACTTTACATTGAAGGAGGAGATAAGTAATTTTCAAGTGCTTGTGATGTATAACGGGGCAGGGAAGTTTAAAGTAAATAATATTGAGATTTACCATACTTCCGCAGGACTTCAGAGAATGCTTACCATTGTTATTTTGCTTATCTTATGCCTGAATCTATGCTTTTATTTCAGAAAATATATAAGAGAGCATAAATTGCTTATTTTAAAGCTGTGCGGAATGATCTTGCTAGTTTCCTGTCCGCTGCTTGTGAAGGGTATCAATGTCGGACA
Organism: uncultured Mordavella sp.; assembly: GCA_964529215.1. Classification (GTDB taxonomy): domain Bacteria; phylum Bacillota; class Clostridia; order Lachnospirales; family Lachnospiraceae; genus Claveliimonas. The sequence continues at coordinate 41,469 of CAZGVY010000001.1, forward strand.
TGATCTTACATTTCATTTGATGAGAATTGAAGGACTGGCAGAGGAACTGCGAAACGGAGTTTTCCCTGTGAAGTTATCTTCGCTGTGGATGGATGGTTACGGTTACCCGGTGTCGGTGTTTTACGGAGATCTGCTTTTATATATAGTGGCTGTTTTACGTATAATAGGATTTACGGTTATTACCGCATATAAATCGTATGTACTTCTGATCAATGCCGGGACAGTGATAATTGCTTATGTCTGCTTTAAAAAAGTATTCAAAGATAGTGATGCAGCGCTGCTAACCGCGTTTGCTTATACAACCGCAGGCTACAGAATTGTCAATATCTATGTACGCGCTGCCGTTGGGGAATATAGTGCGATGATGTTTTTCCCGGTGGTCGCACTTGCGGTATATCAGTTTTATACATTGGACGCAAAGGAGTGGAAAGCCTATCAGAGGTATGCCCTTGTTCTGGCGTTGGGAATGACGGGTGTGATTGGCTCCCATATTTTGAGCGTAGAGGTGGTGTTTTTCACATTGGCGGTTCTGTGTATCGTGCTGTGGAAGAGTACATTGAAAAAATATGTTTTCCGCGGCTATCTATTAGCAGTTATTGAAACGATTGTTTTAAATATGTATTTTATCGTTCCTTTTCTGGACTATTACAGGAACGCGGATGTGCATGCAGGCCGTGCCGTGGATTATATAAAAACAATACAGTGGTATGGGGCATATATCGGACAATATTTTTCATTTTTTAAAAATATGTTCGGCTCGGGTGCGATAGATCCTACGGAAAGGCTGAGTCTTACGCCCGGTTTGCCTCTGATGGCTGTTCTGATGATTGCGGCGGTGATATGGGTGAAGGGGAAAGCTACGAAGGAAACAAAATTATATTTTTGTTTTTCTGTATTTTTATTGTTTTTGGCATCGAATTCGTTCCCCTGGAACCATCTGACGTTGAACTGCAGGTTGATCAATTTGATTGCACAGGTACAATTCCCATGGCGATATCTTGGAATTGCATCGGTATTCCTGACGCTGCTTTTGGGGAACATATGGGGGCTTGTTAAAAAGGAGGAGAGCTGCCGAAAAGGATTTTATGTATTGACGGTGGGTTCCTGTTTCATCATGATGCTGTTTTATATCAGTAATTACAGCGATGAAGCTTGGATGATTTATTACTATGATACAGCAGAGATTAGCACATATTCACAACATGGAGGAGAGTATTTGCGGATAGAGGCGGAACCGGGTGATTTTTCCGGAGAAATTGTCCATAGAAATATGCAGAAGGTACAGCTTCTGTCCAGAGAAGGAACCCATATGGAATTGTATTGTGAGTCTTCAGAATCGGAGGGAATTGTAGAGCTTCCAATGTTAAATTATAAAGGCTATCGGGTTACAGACGAATACGGGAAGCGATATGAGATTACAGACAGTAAAAATGCGCTTATTCAATTTACATTACCCGCCGGATTTTCCGGGGAAGTTATGATTGATTTTGTTGAGCCGTGGTATTGGAGGCTGGCAGAAGCCGTGTCTTTGATTGCAGTTATTATGATAGCTGCAGATAATATGCTGCGTTACAGAAGCCTGCGTGTGAAATAAAACTGAGACTGGGGGCCATGGGAAATGGTGGAAATGTTCCGATATTTGACTGGGGTCATAGCAAAAGAGGATAAGAAAATATGGAAAAAGTTGGTGCTTGCCAGCTTTATCACTCCGATTACGGATGTTTTCAGTTTTTCTTCGCTGATTTATATTGTGAATACGATTGTCCGTGAAAAAAGGGTATCCGTGGAAATGATTGTGTTTGCCTCTGCTATGGGAATTGTGTCATTGCTTGTCGGCCTTTTTGAATTATATAAATGTGAAATATGCAATCAGCTTGAATTTTTTGGCGCGCACAGATTGTCGGTGAAGGTATGCGAGCTGTTTATAAAAGAGGATTTGCCCCATCATAATAGAAAGGATGTGGCGCAGATGTTGTCGATGGTACGAGCCGATACGCAGAATGGCATTGATATTCTTATTATCGGAGTTCAGTTATGGCCGAACATCATCACGATGGCCGGGTGTTTTGCAGTGCTTATCTATGTGTCAAAATGGATTGGCGTGATAAGCTGTATTTTGCTGATGGTGTTTATGTTTGCGATGTTTTATAAATATCGGACGCAGATGAAAAATTACGGCGAAAGCTGCAGAAAAAATCTGATTAAGACGAATGCACAGGTTACAATTGCGTACGGCATATTTAAGGAAATGAAGCTTTCGGAGAACCCGGAATATATGCTGGAACGCTACGAAAATGCCAGCAGTGAATATGCGAAGGTGCAGAGAAAATTCAAATACAGGATTAGCGCAATCAGCGTACTCATGCAAAATTCCGTTATGAGTATTCTATTTCTGCTGCTTGCTTTTCTTATGTGGAGCCAGGAGGAAGCGCTAATTAAGATTCTCATATCAATGGTCGTTTACATTACGACCCTGATCCGGGTAATACCGCTGGCTTATTTTTTTGTAAACGGGATGAGTAACGTAGAATTTAAAAAGAAGTCTTATGAGGTACTGCGGGAAAATATAACACGATATGATGAAATGAAGCAAAAGGAGAGAGTGTTCGAACAGCTTAGGCAGAAGGAGATTGCTTTCCGGGAGGGGATACGGGTTCGGAATCTCTCTTTTCAATATAATGATCATATACAGATATTTCATGATGTCTCCCTGGATATTCCGAAAGGATGCTCGGCTGCTATTATCGGCGCGTCAGGCGCAGGGAAGACAACCTTTTTGGATTTGGCGCTTGGCTTGTTAAAGCCCCAGTCGGGAAGTATTCTGTATGATGATTATGACATTGTTTTAAAGAGGGATTCTAGAGGAAGCTGCCAGGCTGATCTTGGCAGGCTTGTCAGCTATATCCCACAGATTGTGTATCTCAATGGAGAAACAATCCGAAACAATGTGGCGTTTTTTGACCGTGAGGAAAAGATAGACGATGAGAGAGTAGTAGAGTGCTTGAAATATGCACAGATATGGGAGGATGTTTCCAGGATGCCGGAAGGAATAGATACACTGATCGGGGAAAACGGAACGGCGCTTTCCGGAGGCCAGCGTCAGAGAATTGCCCTGGCCCGTGCCTTATATAAGCAATCCCGGCTTTTCGTTATGGATGAGGCGACAGCCGCGCTGGATATGGAGACGGAAAAAGCGGTGATGGCTTCTATCCGAAAGCTGAAAGGAGATAACATAACGATACTGCTTGTAACCCATCATATGAGTTTGGCAAACGAGTGCGATAGGATATATCGGATTGAAGACCGGAAAATGATACGGGTGAAATAAAAGAACGGGGAGAGGAGAGGGTGAGAATGTGGACAGAAAGGCTGATAAAAGAGCTGGAATGGCAGATTCACAGAAGAAAGAAAAGAATGGCTTTGAAAAATAGAGATTTCTCTATTATATCGTCTAATTGCAGCGGAACATTTATTTATTATGATCTGAAACTGCCGTATACTTCCCCTACGGTCAATTTAAGCATCGGAATGAATGATTTTGTCAGAATGGTTAAAAATCTGGAATGGTATATGGCACAAAAGCTTGTGGAGGTTGAAACGGAGAAAGAATATCCGGTGGGTATGCTCGGGGATGTTGAGATACATTTTATTCATTACCAGACGTTTGAGGAAGCGGTAAGAAAGTGGGAGAGAAGGAAGAAAAGGATAAACTGGAATAACCTGTTTATTATAGGTATAGAAAGGGACGGCTGTACGTATGACACAATTAGGGAGTTTGAACAGCTTCCATATAAAAATAAAGTGATTTTTACCCACGTCAAATACCTGGAAATACCATCGGCATACTGTATAAAAGGATTTGAGAAAGAAAAGGAGCTGGGCTGCATAACCAATTTCAGAAATCAGTTAAAAAGGAGACGGTATCTGGAGGATTTTGATTATGTGAGGTTCCTGAATGGCGAAGATGTTTGTGAAAGATAAGGTTTCCATTGTTACGCCGGTGTATAACGGCGAGAAGTATCTGCCTCCGATGCTGGATTCGGTGCTGGGACAAACTTATCCTGCGATAGAAATGATTTTGGTTGACGACGGCTCAACCGACCGGACACTCCGGATGGCGGAGAGTTACAGAAAGAAATTTACCGACAGAGGTTATGAATATTATATTGTCCGGGCAGAGCATGGGGGTGCCGCGTCGGCGATAAATGAGGGACTTTCCTTTGTGACGGGAGAGTTTTTAATTTGGCCGGACAGTGACGACAGGCTGGAGCCCTCCTCTGTAGAAAAAAGAGTCCGGTTTTTAAAAAAATATCCGGAATACAAATGTGTCAGGACACTGCCCTATTATTTTAAACAGGATACCGGAGAGCTGACAAAATCAGACGAAAATATAAAAAATTATTTTAATGAAAAGCTGTTTTGGGATCTTTTAGAGTATCGGTCATTTGTGTGCTGTGGGTGTTATATGCTGAGAACGGAACCGTTTTTTCATATTTATCCGGAGCGCCGTATACCGGTGTATCATGTAGGGCAGAATTTTCAAATGCTTCTGCCGTTTATGTTTTACCATAGCTGTCCGACGATTCCGGAAAGATTATATGGAGTATGTGTCCGGGAGAACAGTCATTCCAGAACAAGGCTGACGCGCAGAGAGGAGGAGCAAAGAGACCGGGAATATGAGGAACTGGTAGATGAGATTGCAGATATTTGCCATATAGATGACGAGGCTTCCAGAAAGCGGATTGCCTATTGGAAGGCAAGGCGCAGATATGTTCTCGCTGTCAAGTACAAGTGTGTGAAGGAGGCAGCCAGCGCCTGCCGCCTGATGTATCGGTGCAAAGGATTAAACATGTATAAACTATTAAAGGATTTTGCTTGGGTATGCTTTGAAAATACCTGGATCAGCAAGAGATGAGTTATAGAATTTTAGTTATAGCAGGATGGCTGTAGATACAAACTATCTGGATATGAACATTGATTTTCTAATAGATTCATGACATAATATAAAAGTGAGATTATGGAGACTTGGAAAGAAAATCAAGGGAGAACCAGAGATGATTATCAGTGCAAGCAGAAGGACAGACATTCCCGCCCTGTATCCGGAGTGGTTTATGAACCGGCTGAGGGAGGGAGAGGTGCTTGTCCCCAATCCGTACAACAGAAAGAAGGTTAGCAGGATAGCGCTGTCTCCGGATACGGTAGACTGCTTTGTTTTCTGGACGAAGAATCCGGAACCTATGCTTCCTTATCTGAAGAAAATAGATACGCTTGGTTATCCCTATTATTTTGAGATGACGATAACGGATTACCGGGAGGATATCGAACCGAACCTTCCCACCACGGAGGAGGCGATGGCTACCTTTATGCTGCTCAGCGACCGGATCGGAAAGAAACGCATGGATCTGAGGTTTGACCCGATCCTTATCAATGAGCGGTATACGCTGGATTATCATCTGGAACAGTTTGAGATGCTTTGTGGCTGGCTTCACGAATATACGGAGCGATGTATCATCAGCTTTGTAGATTATTATAAAGGAAGTCCTTTTATGGAGCCGGAGGAAGAGGATATGCTAGAGGCGGCAAAGGGACTTGCAAGGATTGCAGGCAAATACGGGCTGCCTTTGTACGCCTGTGCGGAGAAGACGAATTTTACAGCCTGTGGGATCCGTCCCGGAGCCTGTATCGATCGGGAAAAGGTTGAGAATATCGTAGGGTACAGGATCGATGCAAAAAAGGACAAGGGACAGCGCCGGGAATGTGGATGTGTGGAAAGCGTGGATATCGGGATGTATGGTACCTGTATCCATGGGTGTAAGTACTGTTATGCAACCGGCAGCCTGGAGAGCGCCAAAAAGAAGCATGAGCTGCATGATGAGTTCTCGCCGATGCTGATTGGGAATCTCCGGGGAGACGAGATTATTACAGAACGTAAGATGCAGCTTCAGAGAGACGACCAGCTCTCGATCTTTGAATTTTTATAGAGGTGTTATGTTATATGGAAAATTTAGTATTTAGCCTGAATGCAACGATCCCGGTATTCCTTATGATGGTACTGGGATATATTTTTCATAAAATCGGATGGATCGATGATGATTTTGCGGCAAAGCTGAATAAATTTGTATTTTTGGTGCCGCTGTCCGTACTGGTATTTAGTGATCTGGCGACAGTGGATTTTTCGGAAATGTGGGACGGAAGGTTTGTGCTGTTCTGCTTTGGGGTTACTGTGATCAGTATAGGGATTGCGGCGGGAGTGTCTTGCCTGTGGGAGGATAAGAGCATCCGCGGAGAATTTATCCAGGTATCCTACCGGAGCAGTGCGGCGCTTCTTGGGATCGCGTTTATTCAGAATATTTACGGCACGGCGGGCATGGCGCCCTTGATGATTATCGGAAGTGTGCCGCTATATAATGTGATGGCAGTGCTGGTGCTGTCGTTGTTTAAGCCGGGACAGCAGGGATTTAGCGGCGAAGTGCTGAAGCGGACGCTGAAAGGCATTGTGACAAATCCTATCATTCTCGGTATTGTGGCAGGACTGATGTGGTCTGCCCTCCGGATCCCTATGCCGAAGATCCTTGGAAAGGTAGTGGCCAGCATAGGCGGTGTGGCAACGCCCATGGGACTGATGGCTATGGGAGCAACCTTCCGCTTTGATAAAGCGCTGGATCAGGCAAAGCCCGCTGTGACTGCTTCTTTTATTAAGCTGGTGGGATTCTGCGCCATTTTCCTTCCGGCTGCAGTGTATATGGGATTTCGGGATGAAAAGCTGGTGGCTATTTTGGTAATGTTAGGCTCCGCGACAACGGTATCCAGCTTTGTGATGGCAAAAAATATGGGACATGAGGGAGTGCTGTCCTCAGGCGTAATTATGCTGACAACATTGTTCAGTGCATTTACGCTGACGGGATGGCTGTACTTGCTGAGAAGCTTCCGTTTTATATGAGAGAGAAAAAAGAACTTGACTTTGAGTGTACTCCAGGCATTATGATAGAGATAATAACACGGAGCTGGAGGAAGACTTGGAATGACAATCAGAGAAGTAAGTGAACGGTATCATATTTCGCCGGATACGCTCAGGTATTATGAGCGCATAGGGATGATTCCGGCGGTGACCCGGACGGCAGGCGGGATCAGGGACTATCAGGAAGAGGATCTTGGCTGGGTAGAACTGGCGCTCTGTATGCGCAGCGCGGGGCTTCCGATAGAAGCAATGGTACAGTACGTGAGATTATGCCGGGAAGGGGAACAGACGATCCCGGACAGGCTCAAGCTCCTTGTGAAAC
>CAZGVY010000002.1:0-43183 GCA_964529215.1 uncultured Mordavella sp.
CTTTTCCAAGAAAATCTTTTTCATTTTCCTCTTGACATATCACCAAATTGCTTTCTTGATCCTGAATGCTCATTTTTCTCCGTATATTAAGAAAATGCTTCTTTATCTATACGGCTTAGCTGCAAAAATATCCATAAATAAAAAAGACGTTCTTCTCCTCTCTGGAAAAACGTCCTTGTTTCATCTGAATGATAAGGATACTCTCATTTGGGGCCAGGAAAGCATACCTTTCTTTCATATTTTTCAGCTTTTCTTCAATGCATCCGGTACGCTGCTATTCTGACAGCAATACCACAGGCAAATATAAATATAATACAAAAATAAGCAATTCTATCATGACTGGAATAGATAAGCGGATTCAGCTTGCTTGTTTCCCTATCCCCGGTATATCCTCTTGCTTCCATAGCCATTGCCAGATCGGAAGCTCTCCTGACCGCAGATAGAAACAGCGGAAGCAGAAGAGTCATTACACCACGGCATTTCTGCAGAATATTACCTTCTTCAAATCTAGCGCCTCTTGCTGCCTGTGCATCCATCAATGTGTTTAATTCTTCAATAATGATCGGTATAAAACGAAAAGCAATCATAACAATCATAGCCATATCATGGATCGGTATATGGATCTTTTCCAGAAATGAAAATGACTTTTCCAATCCATCTGCCATTGCTTTCGGAGTTGTTGTATACGATAAAAGGGAAGCGCCTGCAATCATCAATGCGATCCTTGAGGTCATCTGCACTGCCTTATATATTCCTTCCTGCGTGATGGACAAAACATGGTATTGCCAGACAACATTCCCTGGAGTACACAACATCCTGAAAAGAAATGTAAAAACCAGTAATACCATAATTCCTTTTACACCTTTTAATACATAAGAAAAAGGAACTTTTGCACAATGATATGCCACAAGCAGAAGCACAAAGCAGAAAAGATACCACCATGGGTTTTGTACCACAAACAATATTACAATATACATGAAGATACCAAAAAGCTTTGTCCTTGGATCCAGATTATGAATTACAGATTCACTGGCATAATACTGCCCAATTGTAATGTCCCGGATCATCTTTTCTCCCCCTTCCCAAACATCTGTAAAATCATATGTTCAGCGTCGTCTACCGAGACCGCGTTTCTTTCTAACGGCAGCCCGCACTCTATCATCTTTTCCGTTACACTGGTAATCTGAGGAATCCCGATGCCTAACTCTTTCATGCGCTTTGTCTGCGAAAAAACCTCTTCCGGCTCCCCTTGTAAAGCCAGTCTTCCCTCATGCAGAACCCATACCTGATTGGCATATTGAGCAACATCTTCCATATGGTGGGATACCAGGACAACCGCCAGATTGCGTTCCTGCTGGATCGTACGGATCAGGTCAAACACCTTCCTCTTTGTATACGGATCTAATCCGGCAGCCGGCTCATCCAGGATCAAAACCGACGGATTCATCGCCAGAACGCCGGCAATAGCAACGCTGCGCTTCTGTCCTCCCGACAGCTCCAGCGGATTTACATAAAAATACGAATCATCCACACCGACCTGCCGGAGGCTTTCCTTTGCCGAGATTTCTGCTTCTTCTTTTGTCATTCCAAGGTTACATGGTCCATACATTACATCCTTCAGAACCGTTTTCTCAAAAAGCTGCTGCTCAGGATATTGAAATACCAGGCCAACTCCTTTTCTAAGCTTTGACAACGGATATTTCCTGTCATATACATTTTCACCGTTAAAATATAGTTCTCCGGAGACTGCACGCAGCAATCCATTCATATGCTTGACAAGTGTAGTTTTTCCGGAACCGGAGGTTCCAATCAATCCGATAAAATCGCCCCCCATTATCTCAAAAGAAATATTTTTTAATACCTCTTTCTCATTTGCCGTTCCTACGCCATATGTAAAGCAAATCCGTTCTCCTTTTAACATAATTCTTTTCCTCACCTGCCGTTTACTGAATCATACAGATTCTTTATCTGCCATACAAAATCTTCTTCGTTTAATATCGGAAGTTCCAGAGCCACCCCCTTTTCCGTCAGTCTATACGCCAATTCCGTAACCTGTGGTACGTCCAGCTTTAATTCTTTCAATAGATCTATCTTGCGAAAAATCTCTTTGGGCGAACCGCACCTGACAACATGTCCTTCTTTCATCAAATATATTTTGTCTGCCATGACTGCTTCATCCATATGATGTGTAATCAAAATAACGGTAAGTCCCTGTTCCCTATTCAGCTCATGGACAATTTTCATTACCTCAGTCCTTGATTTCGGATCCAGCATTGCCGTTGGTTCGTCCAGCACAAGGCACTTGGGTGTACAGGCTAAAACACCTGCAATCGCTACCCGCTGCTTCTGCCCTCCGGACAGCCTGGACGGAGATATCTTTCTTTTGCTTTGTAAATTGACAGCACTCAGGCTTTTTGATACACGTACGCGGATCTCTTCACAGGGCATATTACGGTTCTCCGGGCCAAATGCAACGTCTTCCTCTACACTGGTTCCAATGATCTGATTATCCGGATTTTGAAATACCATACCCACTTCAGAACGGATATCCCATAACTTTTCCCTGTCTTTTGTGTCCTTTCCGTCAATCCACACTGTACCTTCATCCGGAAGCAGCAGAACGTTCAGATGCTTGGCAAGCGTTGATTTCCCCGATCCATTTGCTCCTAAAACAGCTACAAACTGACCAGACGGAATATCAAATGATATTCCGTCCAACACAGTTTTTTTACTTTCTTTATTCTCGTTTTCCCATATCGTATACCGATGTACCAGATCTTTTATTTTAATCATACTACTCATTTTTCCTTTTGAAAATTAGCAAGAAACTTTTTCGGCATAGCCTTAATAAGAAGACATCCTATCACACAAGTCCCCACCTTATCAATCAGATTAGAACCCACATTCCTTAAAAAGGATGCCTGGAAAATCGTCTTTCCTCCTTCTACCAGCGACATAACCAATACGTCTGAAAACGAACCGTTCAAGCCGCCATATACATAAATCCCGATTGGAGTACCGATCGCCGGGCAGATAAAGCTAAGTGCAAGACCTGTAATAACTGCAGGAACTATACCAAATTTGGTTTTTTTAGCAACAAGACCTACAATAAGACCTACCGCCATATTAACCAGGCAGAATGGAATATCAGATACGCTGTATATCAAACCAGTGATAATATTACTCAGTGCTCCGACGATAATACCCGGAACCGGTCCGAGAATTGCAGCAGATAAAACCGTCCCTAATGTGTCAAGGTATAATGGAATCCCTAATGCAGAAGTAAGGATTCCCAATACAATATTCATGGCTACTGCCACCCCGCAAAATGCTGTTACATAAACTTTTCTGTTTTTCATTTCTCTGTCCTTTCTGATAACTATATTATTTTTAGTTTTTCAATGGCCTCCTCCATTGTCAAAATAGGAATAAAAAGCCTCCGTTCCACTAATTGCCTCTGCAGCATCTCCATAAACACGCCTGGTTTTTTTTCCATTTTCAGCGTATTCTGCATCTGTGAAATATTCTCCGGATCTGTCCCGATTTCTCCTTTCCACTCCCCACTGCAGGTACAATAATAACCGCAGCTCGGGCTTCCCTCTACAGAAACGATTCCCAGTACAGAAAAAAGCTCCGGATGCCGGACATATTCTCCTAATTGCATTAAAAACGGTTCCAGCATATCCTTAGAGGCTTTCTGAAAAAATGGATGTTCAAACTGCTCCCTTACATGCCCCCACCGCTGTGAACCATATAGGATAAATTCAGGACATGGCAACTGTAATAATTGTATCTTTTTCTGCAGACACAGCTGCAGCAGCCTGTCCCTTTCCTTATACTCTTCTATAAGCCCGCTTTCATCCTGTAATACCTTTGATGCAGAATTTAATATACAATGAGATACTATTAAAAGTGATTTCAAGCTTCTTCCTCCCTTTCCCGTTAAAGTATACTATTTTTAAATATGCATGTGAAATTGATATTAATAATATATAGATAGATTTATTCAAGTCATCTATATGAATACGCCGTTTACCGGATGCCCTGTGAATTGGTATCATATCATCTGGCCGTCCAGCGGCCTGGCAGAATGACATTGGTTCACAACGCAGGTAGAAAGACAGCGGAATGTGCTTAACGCAACCCGTCAAAACATAACTGCAAAACATAACTGCTTTGAATCACAACTTGTAACTGCCTTTATCTTATGCTAAAATAAAAAATGAGGAGATGAAGTGGTATGAGTAACCCCAATATTACACTTTTATATAATTATGTAAAGGATATCCGCAATGGCCTGGATATCCCTCCACTCGACACGGAAACGCTTGATGCATCTTATCACGATCTTGGACGCGAGCTTACACATCTTCACCATACCGTCCATGAACTGAATACATATAAGCAAAAGAAACAGCAGCTCGAAGAAGAACTTAAAAAATTAAAAAGCCGTTCTGAGATGATAGAGGGATATAACGAGCTTCTGGTAGCCATGCTCAGCAAACGTGACGAATGGCTTTTGGTGGTTGATACGGAAACCAGGGAAATCCTATACTGCAACAAAAGGAAGCAGCTGCACAATACTGACAACAGTTTCTGCAGCACCTGCAAAAACCGTCTTACCTTCCATCCTGAACTTCTGAAATGGTCTGGCGAAGAACAGTACTCTGTCTGGGAAATGGATGGCACCGACGATACACATTACCGCATCACCTCATTTCCGATTGAATTAAAGTCACGTTCCTCTTACGTACATATTATTGTTGACATCACCGAAGAAAAGCGGACGGCTCACAGCCTCACCGACAAAGCTTACAACGATCCCGGAACCGGCATTAAGAACCGCCTGTTTTTTGAAGAGTACATGGAGATCATCTTACGTGATAAGAAGCCGGTTACACTCTGCTATCTGGATCTGGACGGCCTTAAGTATGTAAATGACAGATATGGGCATCTGGAAGGCGATATATACATCCAGAATTTTGTTGAAACGATCCGGAAAGACTTCCGGAACGGAGACACTTTTGCCAGGATCGGCGGAGATGAATTCTGTCTGATCCTAAGCGGCAATATGAAAGAACTGATAGATAAAAAGCTGGAGGAAATCCTGAAAGAATTTCAGGAAAGCGATCTGAGCGAGTACCAATGCAGCTTCAGTTATGGCGTTGTAGACGTTCAGGGTGCTGAAAATAAGCTGTCCCTGGACGAGATCCTTCAGGAAGCAGACGAGCTTATGTACCAGTGCAAACGCAGGAACAAAGAAAAATTCCCCGCGCTGGTCAGATAATCTTCAGACCTTTGCCGTCAGTGTCTTGGCGCTGACTCCGGGCTGCATTCCCAATTTCCCGGATAATGCACTGGTTATGTTTCCCGGTGCATCGGTCACTACGCTGATGATGGAGATTCCCTTTTCCCTGTATGGGATCCCCATTCTTCCTATAATATACTGACGGTATTCATGCAGCAGCTCATTAACAGCTGCTGCTGCTTTTTCGTCTTTTATGATGATACTGATTACCGATACTCTTGTTTCCATTCCAAATCCTGCCCTTCTTTTCCTTCTGTTCTATATGCTCCTGTCCGGCAGAAGCATACTTAGATTTCTCTCAAATTCGGTGCCGCCGGTGTTCTCTGCGCCTTCCTTCACAGAATCCTGCATAGATTTCCAGGTAAATCTTCCCGCAAGCCGGCACAGGTCTTCGATCCTGTCTCCTCTGGCCATACCTCCTGCAATGACTGAAGCGAACAAATCTCCGGTTCCGGAAAAACTTTTCCCAATATACGGAAACGCAGCCATACTGCTGCCTCCGTCTCCGACGATCAGATTACCGATCTTCTCTCCCTCATGATCCCGGAAATGGATTCCCGTAACAATAACGGTACGGGAGCCTTTTTCCTGGATCCTGACTGCCATTTCCCGGATGATCTCCCTCTTTTCCTGGCCCGTATACTCACAGACAGCATCATATTCTTCATCTGCAAGCAGGCACAGTTCGGTCAGATTTGGTGTTATCACATCTGCCATTGCGGCCAGCATCTTCATCTTCTGCAAAAGCCCATCTGTATACAGATCATACTTCTTCCCGTCATCCCCCATAACCGGATCCACCAGAAGAAAGGTATCTTCATGCCGGAACGTCTCTATAAATTTAAAAATATGTTCGATCTGAGCCTCACTGGCAGCAAAGCCTGTATAGATCCCGTCAAACCTGGCGGAAAGTTTCTCCCATTCCAAACGGAATGCTTCCATCTTATCTGTATAATCATCCAGATAATAGCTGGGATATCCTGTCTGAGCGCTTAAAACAGCCGTTGGAAGCGGGCAGGGCTGTACTCCCATCACCGATATGACCGGAATCGCCGCAGTCAGCGAGCATCTGCCAAATCCAGACAGGTCGTTAATTACTGCTATTTTCTTCGCCATATATTCCTCCTCATCACAATTCTTTTTCCTCTTTCTTATGCATGTTCAGTATAAAACCTGTAGAAAGCACCAGCAGAAATCCTGCCATATCGATCAGGCCGAATGCCGTGTCTAAAAATATCCCTGCAAGGACGGCTGCCGTTACCGGCTCCACGCTGGTCATAAGCCCCGTGTACACTGCTCCGATCCTTGTAAGCGCAGCCAGATAGAAGCAAAAAGGAAGAATCGTTCCCAACAGCACTATGGCAAGAAATGCGGCCGCCACTTCCCAGTCTGTATCTACCGTCATCTGCCAGGGTCTTCTTACCGCGGCCAGAGCAGCCCCGCCTATGAGCATTGCCCAGGCGCAGACCACCTCTGAGGAATATTTTTTCAGAAGCGGGATCGGCAGCACTGCATAAAAGCAGGTAGTAAGCGCCGTCAGAAGCCCCAGCCCAATCCCCTCCGCGGATATATGCAGGCTATCCAGCCTTCCGTGGGTTGCGATCAGGAATATCCCGGACACCGCGCAGAACACCGCCGCAAGCTCCCGTTTCCCCGGCAGTTTTCTTTTACGCACCGCATAATAGATGATCAGTATCGCCGGGTTTAAATACTGGAAAAAGGTTGCTGTTCCCGCATCTGTCGCCTGGACTGCCGCAAAAAAGGAATATTGCATCCCCATCATGCCCACAACGCCGAACAGCGCCAGTCTTGCCGCATCCCCCTTCTCCCTCCATACTCTGAAAATCCCCTTTCTGCGCACTGCCGCATAGACAAGCAATATGCTTCCCGAAGCCAGAAGCCTGTAGGGTGTAAGCCAGGAACAGTCCACTCCCTTCTGGTCAAACAAATACTGTGCAACCGGACTGGAGGCTCCCCACAGGATCCCGGTCCAGACAGCCAGTATAAATCCTGTCTCCGAATCTCTTTTCTTTACCTGCATCGCTCTATCTGTACTCCATTTCTTCCGGGCATCCCGGAAAATACTATTCATAGTTCAGTTTCTTTTTCCACACATTTGTCTTTACATAGATCATTCCCAGCGGTTGCTTCATCAGTCTGTATCTCTCCTTCTCAAAAGACTCCGGCATCCCTGCCGGAGTCTTATTCATTACCCTGTTTTAATAATACTTTCCCTGGACAAGGGATCACAGGCCACCATGTGCGGAAAGTAAAGATACCCTCAGGCGCTCTGAGTCCGGGGATGTAATGATTTCTGCGTTTCTTCAGCATCATCCATCCGCTTCTCCTCCATATGGCGTTCCTGCTTTTCCAACGCATGCATCTCTTTATCTTCCAGGCAGGATAAGATCGCCTCATTCAGCTGCAGCATCTTATCATCCAGAGTCGCCACCATATCCGCACATTCTCTCAGATCCCTGCTGATATATTCCGGCGCATTGCCTTCGTATTTATAATAGATCTTATGCTCCAGGCTCGCCCAGAAATCCATCGCAATGGTCCGTATCTGGATCTCTATCTTTGTGTCCACCACGCTATCTGACAAAAAGATCGGAACCGATACGATCATATGATAGCTTTTATAGCCGCTGGCCTTGGGATTCTTGATATAATCCTTAATGGAAAGGACCTTCAGATCTGACTGATTCCCAATCATCTCAGCTAATTTATAAATATCCGATGTAAATGAACAGATCAGCCGGACTCCGGCGATGTCATTTACATATTTGACCATATTTTCAATTGAAGTTTCTTTCCCATTTCTTTTTAATTTTTTAACAATACTTTCCGGCGACTTGATCCTCGTCTTAATGTGCTCGATCGGGTTATATTTATGCACATGCTGAAACTCGTCGTTCAATATCTCAAGCTTTGTACTGACTTCCTTAAGGGCTGACGTATAGAGAAACATCACGGTCTTCCAACTATCCACGTCTTCGTAATTGCGAATTGCCAGTTCCATACTCTCCCTCTCCTCCTTCGCTTCCCATTCTGAAGCTTTCATGTATTTATATACGTACATTATAGCACATTGCGAGAGCAAAGTCATAGATTTCACAATATTTTAAGAGTTTTAAGAGTTAAAATTCAATTCCCTCCCTGGCTCCTTTTCCCAGATCGAAGGGATGTTTCACTTTTGTCATCTCAGTCACATAATCCGCCGCCTCAAACAGTGCGTCGCTCACATGGTGCCCTGTCATTATGACTTCAAGCCCCTTTGGCTTATGCCTGATAAAATGCACCAGCTTTTCCTCACTCAGAAGTCCCAGTTCTGCCGCGCATACTGCCTCATCTAAGATCAGCACGTCAAAATTAATACAGAATTTCGCGATCTCGTCCAGCGCCTTTGTATTATAATGCCGGTACTCCGCCTTTTCCTCCGGATTCATCTGATTAAAAAACTTTACGTGTTCTTTCCCTGGAAGCAGTGTAATATTGGGGACTTCCTCCAATATCTTCCTTTCGTTAGAAGTATTGTCCTTCATAAACTGAAAAAACAATACCGCCAGCCCGCTTCCGGCGGCACGGACCGCCTGTCCCACAGCCGCTGTTGTCTTTCCCTTGCCATCGCCATAATATATATGCACTAACCCAGTCTCTGTCATGATGATTCCCCTTCTTTCTTTATCTATATTGCCTTTTTGTCCGTTTTTATGCCGTCAGTGATCTGCCAGCTAAAAAAGGAGCATTTCTGTCAGATAAATGCAGCAGGGGATTTCTGTCTTATAGATCCAGTTTCATATCGCCTGACTTAATCCATCCTTTCTTCCGCATAAATTCTGATATTGCTAACGTTACAGCTCCCGGAAGAATGATCTGTATGATAAGTATCTTCACAAGCACAACCATCGCCGGTTCCGTCTGGATCATCGTCTGCCAGGTCATAATCTGTCCTACCAGGCCCGCCGTGCCCATTCCGGATCCGGTCGCATTACTGGTCATATGAAGGACAAGTGTTCCTACCGGTCCCAGGATAGCGCTTGATAAAATCGCCGGCAGCCATATGACCGGCTTCCTCACGATATTCGGAACCTGGAGCATTGATGTTCCAATCCCCTGTGCCAAGAGCCCCCCTACTTTATTTTCACGGTAGCTTGCCACTGCAAAGCCTACCATGTTACAGCAGCAGCCTACCGTTGCCGCGCCGGCAGCCAGCCCCGAGAGATTAAGGATAATTCCAAGCGCTGCCGAACTGATCGGAAGCGTGAGGATCATACCCATCAGTACCGACACCACAATCCCCATCAAAAACGGCTGCTGTTCCGTTCCCCAGTTTATAATCGAACCAAGCCATGTCATGAACCCTGAAATCGGAGGCCCGAAAATCAATCCTATCAGAGAACCGCTTCCGATCGCAGCCAGCGGCGTTACCAGAATATCCACCTTTGTCCTGCCTGAGACAAGCTGTCCCACTTCGATCCCGACGTATGCAGCAATAAACGCTCCCAGCGGCTCTCCCGGCCCAGCATAAACCATGCTTCCTTCCACCAGGACAGTTCCCGCAAGAAGCTTACTTGCAAATGCGCCTGCCATACCGGCAGTCGCCGCTGATACTACCACCAGCTGGCTGCATTTAAATTTGTACGCCACGCCGATACCGATCCCTGCCCCGGTCAGCGATGCAGCCACCTTTCCGATCACAAAAATCATCCCGCCGGCAGCGCCGCCGATCAATGTACCGATCTGCTGGATGATCGTTCCTATGATCAGGGTTGCAAATAATCCCTGCGCCATCCCGCTCAGTCCGTCAATAAAAATCCTGTCTAATACTTTCCTAAACTTTCCCATCGTACTCTCTCCCTGAATTTTCGTTTGCATGGATTTCCTTACACCCATGCTTTACATCTGTCTTGTCACTTGGGAAGTTTATCATAATTATATCAGGAAGTCAACAATTCTGCCGGAATCAGATATTGCTTTTCTTTCAGCCTATGTTCAACCAGATCCAGCGTTTCTTTATCTTTTGCCTCTATCGTGTGAAAATGGATGTCTCTTGTAAGTTCTTTCAGCGGCTTTACATGGTTGCTCTGTATCTTATCCATAAATTCATCTACATCCCGCCTGTTATTGATAAAAAGGTCTGCTGAAATCTGTCCATATACGTTATGCTCGATAATAACATCCAGCACCTTCGCGCCCGCATCCACAATGCAGTAAAGTTCTTCTCTCATCTCTTCGTCTGTATGCTTCACCGCAAGTACGCGTTTATATGCCAGATTGCCATCCTGCCTGCCGTAAATGATATAACCCTTATTGGTGGATAGAATGTTCTTATCCGCCGTACGCAGCAATGCAATATCCTGTACGATCACCTGGCGGCTGACACCCATACGCTTTGCCAGGGCAGCGCCTGATATTGGTTCCGTTTCCGTATTCAATAGTTCCATGATCAGAGTCCTTCTCTGTTCTCCATCCATACTTCTCACCTCTGTTTTTATTGTTACACACCTCTATGGCAAAATACAAGTCTTGACATTTATAAAATACATATTTATCATGTAAACATCAAAAGATATTCCGGCGCTTGCAGTAAACAAAATGAGAGGAGAGCTGATCTATGTTCCGGTTATGGGCGAAAGAATTCAAAGACAACCGGATGCTTAAGGATACCGTTATCTGCGATGAGACAGACGACACCCGCACGCATAAGGTATTTCATGCTCTGGAAAAGATCTGTTACGAATTTGATTTAAGCAGTCCCATCTGGCTGGATACCGCCGTCTCCGAATTCCAGCGGCATTCCAAGGCCAGGTTCTATCAGGACAGCTTCATAGATTCTATCTCATTTGACTACCTTGAGATCCAGGTCATTGAAGAAGATCAATAGATAAATATATGAAGTGATCCAAAAAGGAATCCTCCGCTCCGGCAGATATATACTCTGCCCTTGCAGGGATTCCTTTTTCTATGTTCTCTATAGCCGCCGGCTTATTCGGTCTTTATCGCCGCAAGAGGGCTGAGCCGCATTGCACGCAGCGCCGGAAAATACCCGGCCAGTGTTCCCACAAGCATTGCAAATCCCATGGCCGCCAGCACCAGCCAGGCGGGAATGTAAGAAATATTTCCCTCGATACCCATAGCCGCCCCATGGCCGGTTAATATATTAATGATCCCCGACAGCAGGAAGCTTAAAACCATGCCCGCCACACCGCCGATCAGGCCAATGAACGCTGCCTCCATCAAAAACATTTGTTTGATATTCTTCAGGCTGCAGCCCAGAACCTTAATAATGCCGATCTCCTTCGTGCGTTCGTATATCGACATCATCATTGTATTTGCAATTCCAATCGCCGCTACCAGCAGTGAAACTGCGCCGATCCCCCCAAGTACCGCCTGGATCATCGCCAGCTGCTTCTTTGCGCTGTCCAGAAGTTCTGCGTTGGTACTTGCGTTATATCCTGCGGCGCGGATATCCGCCACCACCTGCTCTACCAGGTCTGCGTCGTCAACCCTGACCTGCACAGATGAATAAGAAAAATCCTTATATGGTTTACCGCTCTTTGTAACCGGCTGTCCGGGAATCGCCCTCCCGCTGAATTCTTTCTTTAATACCTGCTTGAGTGTTTCCAGATCGCAGTATACATTATAATACCCGTTTTTATAAGTATCCGGATCACCCGATACCACTCCGCATGCCCGTACCGCGTGTTTCTCCGCCTTTTTCCCGGCCTGCTGGGATCCCTCCGTATTTTCTTCCTCTGTTCCGAACACAGGCTGCTGGCTGGAAGAATAATAGGCCTCCTGATCCAGGATCAGAAACAGGGTATCCTTCTGCATATCAATATCAGGCAGGTCTCCCGTTTCATAATATCCTTTTCCTGTACCTTTTTCTGTAAAATTCGTAATAATCCCATTGCCATATACCAGTTCCAGCGTACTGGTTCCGGTTGCCGGAAGCTTACCGCCTTCCGCCAGATCCAGCTTCAGTTCCTTCATTGCCTCCGGCGTCAGCGCCTCCAGCTGTGCCCATCCTTCATAGCCGCCTTTCAGCAGAACGACCGACATCTGATACTGCGGCTGTACGCTTATCACATGATCCAGCTTCGCAAGCTCTCTAAGCGCTGAATCCGTAAGCCTCTTATCTGACTGATCTTCGCTGTCACTGTCTGCATAATAAATCATACTTTCCCCGGCTTCCGCTCCAGTTACACTGATCGTATTCAGCCCGCCCATGGTTTCTAATTCCTTATACATAGACGCCTGTAGTCCCAGGCCGAGAGAGATCATGACTACTATGGATGTTGTCCCGATCATCACGCCCAATACCGTAAGAAACGTACGGAGCTTCCTGCGTTTTAAATTACTGCTGCTCATCCTCAGAAGATCCATCCAGCTCATCCAGCAATCCCTCCTCTTCCTCTGACAGTCTGCGGGCTTTTTTCTTCTTTCTGATCATCACTACTGCTGCAAGGGCGATCACAGCTGCCACGATAATGATAGGAATAACAGGAAGCCCAGCCTCAGGTTCTTCCATCATCTCTCCATCCATCATGCCGGCGTCCTCTGACGCCTCGGCCACCGTAAGATTAAAGTTCTCCTCTGCCGTAGTTGCAGTGCCCGCCTCGTCCTCGTAGGAAAGCGTCATCTTCACCTTGCCTTCTCCTTTGGAAGCCTTCGTTCCCTCCAGCATAGCGTCAATTGGCGTACTGGAGCCTGGCTCCAGATTCCCCAGGAACACTTCCTCTTTCTTGATATCGCTTCCCTCAAAGATCGCTTTTACATTATATAATTTAATTCTGCCAAGATTATACAGATTGCAGGATACATTGGCCTCAGACCCGACCTCCACGCTCTCCGGCGTAATCTCAAACTCACTAAACTCAAATCTTACATTTTGCTTCACAGGAATAGAGAGGCTCGCTCCCGCCTCGATCTGCGCCGCCTCACTGTCCTCATACTTCATGGACAGGGCGATCTCATAAGGCTTTTGTACCAGGTCTGCCTTTGCATTCAGTGAAATCGATATATCGGCGTTTCCATCCGCAGGAATCCCTTCCATATAGATGGAATTCGAACCGGAGGCAGGAAGAAATGCCGGCGCCGTAGTCTGTTCATCGCTGCCCTCCGTAGGCGCCTGTAATTCAAAAAGCATATTGCTTACTTTTGTCTTCTTTGACGTATTCTTCAAATGGATCGTCAGGACAAAATCGCTTCCGGCCTTTACCTCTGCCGGATTCGTAGTAAACCCGGTTACGATTACCCTTGGTACGGAACCATTGCCTGAAGAACCGCCGCCCACATAGGAGGCATCACCGGTATCAAAACTGCCAGAGAGCGGCTCCGGGGCTGACGGTTCCGGAGTCTCCGCTTTTTCAGAGGTATGCACCCAGAGCGCCTGCTCCCCGCTGACATCCGCACTCCCTCTTTTTGCGCTTACCGTAAACAGCAGTTCATAATCTTCATCCCCAGCGTCGTTTCTCTGAGTAAAGTCAAACGTAACCGTTCCACTGTCCCCCGCTCCCAGGGTTCCCTGCAATACCTTCTCCGTATCTTTCTGAGATTTCCTTATAAACGGCCATTTTGTACCGGAATCTTTAAGTCCCGCCGACACTTTCACATCGCTAAGGTCACTGCTTCCTGTATTCGTTATTACCAGTTCGATATTCTGTGGTTTCTGACATTCAAAATTCTTTACTTCGTCTCCAGACTTTACCTCCACTTTTAAATCAGAGGACGGAGCCGAAGCCTCCGCCGGAATATCCTCCATCCCGGCCGCTCCCAGCATCACCGCCACAGCACATAATCCCGCCAGCCATCTGCTCACCTTCTTCATGATTCCAAAACCTCCCTGTCTTCTATGTATCCTGTCTTCTCTGCCGCATCTCTTTCCTGCTGCCTTCTATCCTCGATCTTCACGATCTTTCCGTCTATAATATGGAATACCCTGTCTGCATATTCTGCCAGATGATTATCATGGGTTACCATTACCAGCGTCATATTCCGCTCCCTGACGATCCGTTTCATCAATTGCATAATGTCTTCCGATGTATGGGAATCCAGATTTCCTGTCGGTTCATCTGCGAATATGATATCCGGCTCTGCCACCAGCGCCCGCGCCACTCCTACACGCTGCTGCTGTCCTCCCGACATCTGCGCGGGCAGGTGCTTTCCATGCTTCTCCAGCCTTACCAGCTTCAGAAGCTGCTCTGCCTTTCTCATGCGGACATCCTTCGGTACTCCGCGGAAGCTCAGCGGCAGCGCGATATTCTCCAGCGCATTCATCGTCCCAAGCAGATGAAAGGATTGGAAAATAAATCCCACGTGCTCCCGCCGGAAAGTAACTAACTGTTCTTCATTCAGCTTCTCTATATGCTGCCCGCTGATAACCACCTCGCCCTTCGTTGGCTTCTCCAGACCTGCCAGCATATTAAGAAGCGTGGATTTCCCCGAGCCGGAGGTTCCCACAATCGCACAAAACTCTCCCTTATATATGGTAAAATCCACGCCGTCTAACGCCCGGACAATCTCGTCTCCCAACCGGTAGAGCTTATACAGATGCTTCACTTCTATGACTTTTCTCATTGTGCCCTCCTCTCTTGCCTTTTTCTCCCCCAGTATAAACCCTAAATCGAAAGAAAATTGGTGGTAATTCCTTAACTTTTTCTTAATAAGAAAACACTAAAAAGGATGCGGATACATCAGATCCAGGCTAATTTAAGTTCAGCTTCTTCTGCAGCAGCAGGTACGTGGCCACATAGGATACTATCACTATAAAAAGCTCACCTGCCCCCGAAAGCAGAAATGTCTTTACATAGAAATCATAAAACCCGCTTGCATCCGTCATATGAACAACTGACGACATACTGTACGCCGTACCCAAAACGCCACTTAATATACCAAGGATCATATTAACAGCAAAATAGACTACCACCGCGCCCAGTATCCTGTGGCTGGAAAACAGCTGCCCCAGCGCAATGGAAACATAGATCGTAACAACATTCGCAACTGCTGAAAGCACAAGCAGGATGAACAATGCAAACATGATCTTCCCATAGCCTACAGAAGCCGGGAAACCCATATCTGTCAGTATCTCATTTTTATGAGCGGCAAGTTCGCTGATAAACGGCTTATATAGAACCAGTATGATCACGCTTAGGATAACCAGCGCCATGTCTAATATCACCCATACGCTTCCTGTGACCGTTTTTGAGATCAGAAGCTGGCCTCTTGTAACCGGAAGTGTATGCGTCAGATATCCCTCATCTGAATACAGCTTCTTATAAAAATGAATCGCAGTCAGCAGCAGTGTTCCAAATACCGCTGCCATGAATAATATGACAAACAGGAAAATACCGAACGTCATAACTACCACGCCTATTTTAGAGATCGCTCCTCCTTCCGGATGATCCACTATCCGCCCTATAAACAGGAATCTTCCAAGCAGCGCAGTGATCAGAAGCATCCCGTGAATCACCAGAAGATAACGGTTTAATGCTTTAAAGTCGTATTTTATCAATTTCCCTAACATCTGAATACCTCCCTGAATAACATATCTACAGACTTCTTCTGTTCCATACGGATCTCATCTACCGTCGCGTTCAGCACCACCTGCCCATTCTGCAGAAAAATCACACGGTCCAGAATATTTTCAATATCAGAAATCAAATGCGTAGACAGCAAAAGCGTCGCATTCTCATTATAATTCGTCAGGATCGTATTTAAAATATAATCCCTGGCCGCCGGGTCAACTCCCCCGATCGGTTCGTCCAGGACATAAAGATCCGCATCCCTGCTCATGACCATCACAAGCTGTACCTTCTCCCTGGTTCCTTTTGACAGGGTACGGAGCCTTGCATGCAGGCCGATCCCCAGAGCCTCCAGCATCTGCTGCGCCCTGTCCCTCCTGAAATCCTCATAAAAATCCTCAAAATAAGAGATCAGGTCCCGCACCTTCCAGGAAGGCGTAAGATAGGTCCGCTCCGGAAGATAGGATACGATCCTTTTCGTCTCTGCTCCCGGCAGCTTCCCATCGATATGAATGTTACCCTCCGTCGGTACCAGCAGGTCATTGATCAATTTGATCAGCGTCGTCTTGCCGCTGCCATTTGGACCAAGCAGGCCCACGATCTGCCCTCTCTCCAGGGACAGATTCAGATTAGATAAAGCCCAGTTCCCAGTTCCATAGGTTTTTGATAAACCATAACATTCTAAAATCGGTTTCATGCTTTTCCTTCCCCCTTCAATGCATCTTCAAATAATATGCGTATATCTTCGTCCTTCAGCCCAAGATTATGCATATTTTCAATAAATTCTTTCAGATACCTTTCTGCCCGTTCTTTCTTAAGTTCCTTCAGCAATTCCTCATCCTCCGTAATAAAACGCCCGCTGGTCCGCTGGGAATATACCAGTCCTCCCCGTTCCAGTTCAGACAATGCCTTCTGCATCGTGTTCGGATTCACCGCCGCTTCAACCGCCAGCTCCCGGACGGACGGCAGCTTATCTCCCGGCTTGTATCTGCCGGAAATAATATCCCGCTGAATCCGGTCAATCAGCTGTAAATAAATCGGTAAGCTATTATCCAGATTCCATGTCATGTTATCACCTCTCTCCGTTGTCCTACTGTATTAAGTTATTAATACAATAATGCATTGGTACAGTTTTGTCAATACCATATTTGATTTTTTCTTTCACGACTCTGTACACAGAGCAATTGATAACCGCAGATTGAAGCAGGCGGATATATATGATATGATGTATAACAAAAGCGGGGTAACATTATGAAGGACATCTCTACAGCAGAAGCGTACTTTTTATGCGCAGTTCAGAACAAGGGGAAAATATTCGGGCATGAGGACAAAAAAATTGCCTGCCTGCTCTCGGCCGTTTTCTATGAAATGAAGATGGCCGGCCTGATCATACCAGGCAAAGATCAAATACAGATCATAAAGACAAAGGAACTTACTCCAGACTGCGCCCCTTATTTTGCTCCTGTCTACAGCCACCTGAAGGAGCTGGATTCACTGGAGCTTAAACATATCGTACAGGATTACAACAGCGGCTGGTCTGACCGGCATCTGAATGCACTGACCACTGCCATCGGCACCGGGCTCTCTGACCGGGGGCTCGCCACCAAAGCAAAACTTGGCCTGTTTAACGGCAGAGTCTATTTCATGCCTTACAAGGCCGCCGTCCCTTCGCTGGCCGCCGAGCTTCTGGTCAGCCTTCTGTATCAGACGCCCATCCCGGATGAGGATGGCTTCCTGTGGCTTCTTCTGGAAAAAAGCGCCTGTATCCCAGACGCTTTCACCAGTCAGCAGAAGGAAGATATCAATGCCCGGATCTCCTCCGCCCTGCATTCTTCACAGCACCCGGATCTGGCTGATCTGTCCTTGTACACGGACAGGCTGCTGACCCTGGTAAAACACTATCCCATCTAATTGCAAAACCGTTACACTCTGGCATCAAAAAAGAGAGAATACTATGGATTTCAGATTCTTCCGCATACCGGAACCTCCACAGAATTCTCTCTTTCTTAACGTCCTAAGCTATTTTTTCCCACATGGCTGGAACCATCCGTGACTCTCGCACGCCTTATAGATCCCGTCATCCACATTCTTCTCCGCCACATAATCTGCTTTTTCTTTCAGCGCACCGCAGGCATTTCCCATCGCGACACAGTAGAATCTCTCATCAAACATACACAGATCGTTATAATCATCTCCAAAGACCACCACATCCTCCGGTGTGCCTCCCGCATATTCCAGCATCCTTAAGATCCCATCCTTCTTCTCATCTGCCTGGAACATCAGATATTCCTTCTGAAACCGTAAGTGCCCCAGCGTGTCCTTAAGCGTCAGCAGGTGTTCTTCCTCCTCCGGGATTGCCACATAAAGCTTATATATGTTTTCCTCCCTGGACGGGTCAAAGGCTTCGTCAATAATATAGGTAGTGGCTTCCTTACGTATCCCCGCTGTTTCATAGAACAAAAAGCTGTCGGCGTATACCTTCTGGGAATCATCAATGGCCGCCAGAACGCCATATCCCAGTTCCCGCGCCTGCCTGTATACCGCCAGCGCTTTGTCATAATCAATGGGACGGTTTTCTCTCAGGCAGCCGTCATAATAAATCCCATGCCCGCCATTGCATACCATATTGGAAAAGCTGTGCTCAGCGCGGAATCCTTCCGCCTTATAATTTGCCCGGCCTGTCGCAAGAGACACAAAATGCCCGGCCGCCTCAAGCCTTTTCACTGCCTCGAGCGCAGACGGCACGATTTTTTTGGTGGCATTATCCGTCAGCGTACCGTCAATATCAAAGAAAAAATATTTTCGATCCATAAAACTGCTCCTTCCTACTACAATACATTCATTAATACAATACATTCATTGTCCGGCATTTACAAGCTCTATTTTGTATAGCTGCCACGAACCAGCCCCATAACTCTGCCAATGGCAGAAGCAGCCGTAAAAAGCGGCTGCTCCTGAAGGATCCACTATAATTCTGTAATACCAAACACCATCTTTACTGGCTTCGCCTCAAAGTTCACAAGCTGGTACTTCACGCCTGCCGGGATAAAGAAGGTATTGCCTTCCTCTACCACAAAGGATTCTTCCAGATCCACAAGATTCACTGTTACAGGGCCGTCTACACAGTAAAGCGCGCCGTCTCCTGCATGTACGTCCGAATCAGAACATCTGGGACCGTAACCGCCTGCCGGAAGAATAAATTCTCCAAAATGCCCGTAATCATTGCTGGTGATGAACCGCATCATCATCGGATGTGTGGTTCCGTGTATATTATTCAGCTTCTCGAAATCCCGCACCGCATACACAGCGCCAGTCTCTCTCGCTTCCTTTGCATCTACCGGCCAATGCCCGATGTCATCGGTACAGCCCTGACGGGAAATGTCCTTGATCAATCCCCTCATATCAGGAAGCTTATCATTATTAGGCCCTTTGTAGAATTTCGTCTCCTCCTCCGTCGGAATAACTGCCGGTGGAATGGATTCGCTCCATGCCTTCGGAGTAATAAAGTAAAGGATCCTCGCTTTCTTATCAGAGAAATTATGGCAGCAGTGCCATGCACCCTCTGGCATAAACAGGCCTTCTCCGGTCTGCAGATATGCAAACTGGCCATTTCCGCTCCTCTGTAACACCGGGCCATCCAGAATATAATAGGATTCATCTCCCGGATGGATATCCAGCGGCGCGAACACGCCTCCCGGACCCAGTTCATAGATTCCCAGCATAAAGGTATCTGTTGTGATCAAAGTAAACGTATTGTCTGATGTAAATGCATTATTCGGCGGATAGAGAGCTGTTGAATAGTCCTCTTTCCGGATAAGCACCGGTTTCTTTTCATCTGGTTCGAATGGGAAGTGTCCCATAATCTCCATTAATTTTGCCATTTATTCTACCTCCTGTTCCTATTTCTATCTATGCTTTCCATATTTTTATACAGATTTTACTTACCATTTCTAAATTCTGTAAGAACCATCTTCGCATACTCTTTCATATGACCATACGCCGCTTCCTGAAGCTCGTGATATGCGATCGTTCCGTTTGATTCTTCAATCTTTTTCGCAGCAAACTGCGTAGTGCTCTTAGCCATATAGGAATAATAATTAATCTTAGAACAGCCTGCGGAAATCGCAGTTTTAACCTGTTCAAAATCCACGCCGGAAGAACCATGCATCACGATCCTGCACTCAGGCCTTACTGCTTTACGGATTGCCTTTACCCTGTCAATATCCAGTACCGGAGGTTCTGCATAGATTCCATGCATCGTTCCAAAGCATACTGCCAGCGCGTCACAGCCGGTCCTCTCTGCAAATTCTGCCGCCTGGTCGGGATCTGTGAAGAATTTCCTGATATCTGCATTTGTCAGAACCCTTTTCTCTGCATCTTCTTCCCCATGAGTATCCTCCAGCGCCGACGCCATAATCCCAAGTTCTGCCTCTACCGTAATTCCTCTCTCATGTGCAAAATCCACAAATTCTTTTGTCCGCTTCACATTCTCTTCAAAAGGAAGATCGCTGTTGTCAAACATAATAGACGGAAATCCTGCTTCCAGAGCTCTCATCAGGAACGTATAGCTCTTGCCGTGATCCAGATGTACACACACGGGAACTTTGGCCGCCGTTGCTGCCTTTACCATTTCCGGACCCATCCTCTCGATCGGGATCAGGGAATTATGAACCTCCGCATGATCGATGATCACCGGCGTATTAAGCTCTTCCGCCGCCCCGATCACCGCCCGCAGCGTTTCGTGGTTCGGTGTATTGATACAGGGGATTCCATACCCCTTACGCTCTGCCTCTGCAAGAATATCTGTCATATTTACTAACATCTGTAGTTCCTCCTTCTACCTTGACTTCTTAATTCATCTGATTATTTTCCCATTTTTACTGTACAGTTCCTTATATCTCAGTATGAACCCGGATGCATCGGGAACATGACCCGGCTTTACCGCCATCACAAATACAATATCGGCCTGTTCTTCTTTATCCCATAAGATTCTATGCTTTAACCGGACCAGCGCAATAAATTCCCTTTCAATCTCTTCGCTGAAGACATGCGGAACCGCGACCCGGTTTCCAATTGAAGTAGCTGTAAGCTTTTCCTGCTGCCAGAGTTTTTCTTCAAAATCTGCCTGCACATAACCCTTTGCCATCAAACCTTCACATATCTGGCCGATCGCATCAGATTTATCCCTGGCGTTTACCTCCCACATCAGTTCTTCATAGAACAGTTCTTTCCAGGCCTTATTAAGCCCGAAATGTTCTTCAAATTCTCCTGCAAGCCTGGCTATATCCTCCTCGTTCACATGCTTGGTAATCTTATAGATATTCGCATTCTTCTGCTTTAGATCAACCGAGGAGATAATAAGCTTATCTGCATAGGCGTCAGGATCGAATCTCTGGTAATGAACAGTTCCTGTAAAGCAGATATCCTGGAATGAATTTTTCAGCTTCTCAAGCTGGTAGAACGCGGATTCTGTGTCCGTCGCCGTTACAAATACCGCTTCTTTCCTGCATCTCTGAATATAATTCTTCACATAGATCGTTATACCGGCGATATCGTCCTGGCTGAATCTCAGTCCGGTGACCTCCTCCAGAATATACATCTGTGTAAGGCAGACTCCGTACAGGGCGCTGATATTTTTCTTTGCCTCCCTGTTAGAATCATTCCAGTCTGTGATATTGTAATTTTCTTTGTATTGTATCACTGACAGCATCTCACATATTTTCTGTACCAGGCTGATATCCTCTGAAAAATCCATCTGTGCTATGATATAACCCACCTGCTTCAAATACCGCTTTACACATGGCTGGAACCGTTTGCCGTTCCTGCTGATACGCGGCCGGACTGTCTCTGCAATATAGATTCTTGCAGCAAGATACTGGACTTCCTGTTCCGCAACTCTTTTCTCAGTTATCTGCTCCAGAAGTTCTCTGGCCGTCCGTATATAGAGCCCTTCCAGCGGAAGAAGCATACGGTTATTCGCAGTCTCGATGATCCAGTTTTTCTGGATCCGTCTCTGGGAAACTACAATATATTCCAGCAGCCTGGAAAATGCGATATCCGTCCAGATCACATCCAATTCCTTTTCCGCTAAGAGCAGCGCTTTCTGCATACCGATCAGGTCCAGATCTCCATACATCTGATTCATATAGGTCCACGCCCGCCTGCTGATACGGACATCCACCGTATCTGGTTTCTCATCATATTTTTTATACCACCAGAGAGAATTATAATGGGAAATCATCGCCTGTCTGACGTCAAATTCATTTCCCTTCATCAGAATCCCGCTGTTTCTTTTTATGATCAGGCTCACATTGTACCTGGATAGAAATTCTTCTACTTCTTTCAGATCCCTGGAAATAACTTTCTTGCTTACAAACAGATCCTCTGCAAACAGCTGTACCGTGTAGTTATCACTGTACTCAAAAAGAGTTTTCAGAATATACTCCTTCCGGTACTCTTTGGTCTCAGGCGTACTATATTCCAGCTCCTGCATGTGGTTATACATTTCATTTCTCTGCAGCACAGAAGCCTCCAGCTTCATTCCTTTTCTGGGAACATTTTCTATCATGATCCCATATTCCTGAAATGCCTCCTTTACTCTGCCCATCCGATGGCGGACGCTGCTTAAGGATATCCCTATCCGCTCCGCCAGTTCTTCTGTCGTAATATAATTGTACAGTTCCAATAGTTCTTTAATAATCCGGATTAACATCAGGTCCATAAAGTGCCTCCTTTTCTGTTAAAAAACACTTGAACCTCTGTACTTCTAATTTTATAAATGAAGCGCAGGGATTGCAATATCTCATAAATTCTGTTTTGCACTATGAAATATATTGTTTGTGCAAATTGTAGTTTTTATCATCTTATCACCTGCCGGGAAACAGATAAAGATGATTTTTGCACACTTCCTGTAAATGCGACTGCAAAATACGACTTTATGAACAATTTACAAAATACACCCTTTTTCCTACAATATACTTAGTTACCCTGTACAAAGAGATATACAGTTTTTTTGTTCACAAAGGGTATTATACCCAAACATATAACACACGGAGGAGGCACCTATGAAAAAGCATCTGTATTTTGGGAGCAATTTCAAAATGTATAAAAATATTCAGGCTACCGAAGAATATTTACAGGCATTTACAGCTGCTACGAAGGACGTCAGCCGGGATCATGTCCAGTTCTTCTTTATTCCTTCTTATACATCATTGGAAAGTGCAAGTAAAACCAGCGTGCGGGATCAGTTCATGCTGGGCGCGCAGAATATGTGCTGGGAATCGGAAGGACAGTATACCGGAGAGATCTCTCCCGAAATGCTTAAGGAGCTCGGTATTGACCTGGTAATGATCGGCCATTCGGAACGGCGTCACGGATTCGGCGAATCCAATGAAATAGAAAACAAAAAAGTCAGGAAGGCGCTGGAATATGGATTTACCGTACTGCTGGCTGTGGGCGAGACAGCCCAGGAAAAGGAATATGGAATCGGTATAGAAACCCTCCGTACCCAGTTAAAGACCGGACTGCATGGCATTACTCCAGAAGACGCTTCCGGCAGGATATGGATCGCATATGAGCCTGTATGGTCTATCGGCACAGGCGGCACCCCTGCCCCTGTAGAATACGCACAGGCCATGCATCACGAAATCAGAAGCTGCCTTACAGATATATTTGGTGAAACAGGCAGTGACATTCCTATTTTATATGGCGGCAGCGTGAACGCAGAAAATGGAACTGCCCTGATCACACAGCCAGATATCAACGGACTGTTTACTACACGGACTGCATTCCAGGTTGACACCTTTGCCAGGCTGATACAGGATGCAGTAACGATCTGCAGGCAGCAGGAACAAAAAGGAGTATAATCGTATGGCTGTTAAAAAAATTCTAAACCCAAATGTTGAAAACGTGGTAGCAGAAAGCCTGTCCGGCTATCTTGCCGCCTATCAGAAATATTATAAGAAGATTGGGAACTATAATGCTTTTCAATATAGAAAACCAAAGAAAAATAAAGTTGCTCTTGTGATCGGCGGCGGAAGCGGTCACGAGCCCTTGTTTATCGGATTTTGCGGCGCCGGACTTGCAGACGCTGTAGCCTGCGGCAACATCTGCGCTTCTCCAAATCCCGAGCTGATCTACGAAACAGCAAAAGCTGCAGACCAGGGGCAGGGCGTACTGTTTGTCTATGGCTGCTATGCCGGCGACAATCTGAATTTCGACATGGCGGAGGAACTCTGCCGTGCAGACGGGATCCGTACGGCACACGTCCGCGTGTGGGATGATTTTCTTTCCGCCCCGGAGGAACGTATCTACGACCGGCGGGGAATTGCCGGAGATATTTTTGTTATCAAATGCGCCGGAGCCGCATGTGACGCGGGACTGGATTTCGACGAGGTGGTAAGGATCACGGAGAAGGCCAGAGATAACATCCGCACCATAGGAGTCGCTACAGCTCCCGGCACACTGCCTGGAAATGACCAGCCCACGTTTACGCTTGCAGAGGATGAAATGGAATTTGGCATGGGGCTCCACGGCGAACCGGGTATTGAACGTACCCACATGATGACCGCAGATAAGATGGTTGACCGTATGTATGCGGAAATCAAAAAAGAAATGGGTCTGTCTGCCGGAGACCGGCTCGCCGTCCTTGTAAACGGACTGGGTTCCACTCCTATGTTAGAATTAAACCTGGTGTATTACAACTTATATAAACACTTAAAACAGGATAAGCTTATCATCCATGATTCCGAAATTAAAACCTACTGCACCTGTATGGAGATGGGCGGATTCTCTATCACGCTTCTCCGGCTGGACGAGGAACTGATACGCTACTATGATATGCCCTGCTATTCACCCTACTATGCAAAAGGCGAGTTATCCGGTTCTGCAGCAGCGCAAGAACCAGAAGAGGAAGATGAAGCTTCTGATCTCCTGGAGTTTGATGAAAGAGCCTGGGCTCCGTCGCAGATCCTCCGCAGTGTTCCAGGCATACTGACAGAGTTAAATGCCAGTGACGCAAAAAACATGCTCCTGTACATAGCAGACAAGATCATCAGTAAAAAACCTTATCTTACCGAAATAGACAGCGCCATCGGCGACGGCGATCATGGGATCGGCATGGCCGGCGGTATGCAGAAGGCAAAAGAAAAACTTCTGAATATGGAAGCTTCTGATAATGTTTATTCCATTTTTGAGACGGCGGGCCAGGCTATGCTTATGAGCATGGGCGGCGCGTCCGGAGTTATCTTCGGAAGCCTCTATCTGGCTGGCGCAAAAGACGCTGACCCTAAAGGAGTCCTGAATGCTTCGGATCTCGCCCTGATGGAGCAGAAAAGCCTGGCAGCGATCCAGGCCCGCGGCGGGGCAGAGGTGGGCGACAAAACCATGGTAGACGCACTTTCCCCGGCAGTAGACGCAATGCTTGCCAATCAGGATCAGGGCCTGCTCCATATGCTTCAGGCAGCTGAAGCAGCCGCTCAGAAAGGCATGGAAGATACTGAAAAATACGTTGCCAAGTTTGGCCGGGCCAAATCATTACTGGAACGGTCCATCGGACACCGGGACGCCGGTGCTGTATCCGTATATTTTATCTTCCAGGGAATGCGGGAATTTGTAGAGAACAAGTTACAGGAATTTGAGGATTGATCAGTCTCTATTCCAGATATCTGCTTACTGTCTTCCGACATTTATCTTATATATCATAACGGACTACTAATGTCCGTTAAGCATATCATAACGGACTACTAATGTCCGTTAAGAACAGTTAAAAGAGCGCTTTTTTATAAACGAATAAGGATGAATTTTATGAGATTTAGAGGAGGTACTAAAATGGCTGAACAAACTAATTTCAAAGCCAAAGTCCAAAAAATGGGCGGTTTTCTTAGCGGTATGGTAATGCCAAATATCGCAGCATTTATTGCCTGGGGTATTCTGACCGCATTGTTTATCCCTACCGGATATTTTCCAAATGAGCAGCTTAACGAGCTGGTTGCACCTACATTAACCTATATTCTTCCGATGCTGATCGCTTATACCGGCGGTTATAATATCTATGGAAGACGTGGCGGCGTTGCCGGTGTTATCGCTACAGTCGGCGTAGTTGTCGGTTCCGACGTTACGATGCTGGTCGGCGGTATGATCATGGGTCCTTTCGGCGCATGGCTCATCAAAAAAATCGACAAATTATTTGAAGGCCACGTAAAACCAGGCCTGGAAATGCTTGTAGATAACTTTTCACTTGGTATTGCGGGAGCAATCGTTATGGTTGCCGGATATATCGTTGTAACTCCGGTTTTCAACTTTATCCAGGGCATCCTGACCAACTGCGTTAATTTTATCGTTGATCATGGCCTGCTTCCACTTTCCCCTGCGTTCATCGTTCCCGGGCAGGTTCTGTTCCTGAACAACGCGATCAACCATGGAATCCTGACGCCACTTGCTACCCAGCAGGCGCTGGAAACCGGAAAATCTATTCTTTACCTGGTAGAAGCAAACTGTGGAAACTGGGCTGGCCTGATCCTTGCATTTGCTGTATTCGGAAAAGGCATGGCCAAGAAATCTGCACCTGGCGCATCCATTATTATGATCATCGGCGGTATCGGAGAAGTTGTATTCCCATATGCCCTGATGAAACCGATCACATTACTTGGACCTATCCTCGGCAATATGGCAGCCCTTGCTTTCCTTACCGTATTTAAGGCGGTGCAGTTGCGGCAGTTTCTCCTGGAAGCCTGATCGCGCTGATCGCAATGTCTCCAAAAGGAGGACTGTTCGTCAATGTCGCTTCTTATGTGATTGCCGCGGCAATTTCCTTTGTCGTTGTATCCTTCTTCCTGATCCGTGACAAATCAGAGGATACCGACGAGTCTGCCGCCGCATTATCCGCTAATATCAGTGGTGTTACGGAAGCAGTCACATCTGCAGGCACAGCCGCTGCATCTGCTGTATCTACTGCAAAACGCAAGATCGAAAAAGTTGTTTTTGCCTGTGACGCAGGTATGGGCTCCAGTGCAATGGGCGCTTCCATATTAAAAGTACAGCTCAACAAGATTGGCGTATTTGCTGAAGTGGCGCATGTCTCTGTACACCAGATTCCAGAGGACGCGGGAGTCGTGGTTACAAATTCTAATCTGGTAGAAGCCGCTAAGCAAAGCTCAGGCGCAGACGTTCCGATTCTTCCTCTCAACAACTTTATGGATGAAAAAGAAATCAAACGTATTGCGCAGGAAATCAAAGATATGGCAGAATAATATAGCGGAACACGAAAGAATGCCTATTGGCAGATACCATGTTTTCCGCTAAAATAGTAAAAAAGGAGCAGAATTACAATGGAGGTTAAAGGAGTCCGGTTATATGGCGCAGGTGATCTGCGCACAGAAGAATTTGAATTACCAGAACTGAAAGACGACGAAATATTGCTGAAGATCATCAGCGACAGCTTATGCATGTCCACATGGAAGGAAAGCAAACTGGGCGCAGAACACATCCGGGTTCCGGATGATGTAGACAAGAATCCGATCATCACCGGGCACGAATTTTCCGGTATCATTGCAAAGGTCGGCAGCAAATGGAAAAACGAATATCAGGAAGGCGAACGTTTCGCTGTCCTGCCGGGCATCCCTGGATATATGGGCGCTCCTGGGTACTCCTTTCCCTATTTTGGCGGAGATATCACCTACTGCATCATTCCAAATGACATTATTGAAAAAGGATGCCTGCTCCATTATCCTGGCAGGACATTTTACGAAGTATCTATGGCGGAGCCGATTTATTGTATCATTGGCGGATTTAACTCTAATTACCATACAACCGATCAAAGCTATGATAAACCAATTGGCGTAAAACCAGGCGGCAATCTGATCATCCTTGGCGGATGCGGCCCCATGGGGCTGGGCGCCGTCAGCTATGCACTGGCGCTGGAACCAGACCACCGTCCTGGACGGATCGTTGTAACGGAAGTAAATAATGACCGTCTTGCCCGCGCCGCCGAAGTCATTCCCACATCCTTTGCACAGGAGAGAAATGTAGAGCTTTTATATGTCAATACTGCCGAGTGTGAGAATGAATCAGAAACTCTGATGGCGCTTACAAACGGTCACGGCTATGACGATGTATTTATCTTCGCGCCGATACAGAGCCTGGCAGAAACTGGCAACCGGATCCTCGCTATGGACGGCTGCATGAATCTGTTCGCGGGACCCGCCGATAAAGCATTCAGCGCCAGCATCAACCTGTACGACTGCCATTACCGGCGGACCAAGATCATTGGTTCCTCCGGCGGTTCCAAACAGGATCTGCTGGACGCACTGGATCTGATCTCCAGCCAGAGGCTGGATCCGTCTCTGATGATCACCCATATCGGCGGTATAAATGCGATCGCAGATGCAACCTTGCATCTGCCAAGTATACCAGGCGGCAAGAAGCTGATGTATCCGCCAATCGATATGCCGTTAACCGCAATTGATGATTTCAGGGAACTTGGAAAAACGAACGGACTATTTCAAAAACTTGCTGATTCCTGTGAGAGCCACAATGGCCTCTGGAATCCAGAAGCCGAGGAAATCCTTTTGCACCACTACGGCGTTGAATATTAAGTCACACACAGGCAAAGAAAGAGAGGGATCCTGTCTATGGGCAAGAAAGATTTATTTACAGAGGATAATATTATCTTAAACGCTTCCTTTGCAACAAAGGAACAGGCAATACAGGCAGCCGGAGATATCCTTTACCACAACGGGTACGTAGAAAAAGAATATATCGACGATATGCTGACCCGGGAAACCATCGTTACTACTTATGTTGGCAACGGGCTTGCTATTCCCCACGGAATCGCTAATTCCGAAAAAAACATCAAACATTCCGGCCTTTCCTTTATACAGGTTCCAGACGGAGTATCCTTTGGGGATGAAAAGGCATACACCATCATAGGGATCGCAGGCAAGGATGGGGAACATCTGGAACTTCTTGGAAAAATAGCCATGATCTTCTTCGATGTAAGCAAAGCGGAACAATTTAAAAACGCTGCCTCCAAACAGGAAATCCTGGAGCTTCTAGTGTTATAACACATACCGCTGCCCTCAATATACAAAGCACATTACCATTGGGAACTTCCTTCTGGCAATGTGCTTTGTTTTTTAGAAATGCCTGTATTATGCTTCCTGTTCTGTCATCAGCTCATGCTCTTTTTTTATTTCCTGATACAGCTGTATAGAACTCCAGAACTGATTCACCGGCGTCAGTACTGCTTTCAGGGGAACGATCACTTTCTCTCTGCGGAGATAAGACAGAAATGGATTCATCTTACCGCCCACATTACACATTACCAGCAGTTCCTCTGCAAAATCCGTCTGCTCCGTCCCCTGCTCCTCTTCCCCGCTTCTTTCAGGCACCGGATCTCCAGCGTCTTCCGGCAGCGCATCCTCCCCGGCAAGCAGCGCCAGCATTGGTTTCCCGTACAGTTCTTTCTCCACAGTCCTCACACGGATCCCATGCATAGCGCAAAACGTATTCACCTTATTTTTCCGTCTTCTGTCTGTAAAATTATATAGCAGTACCGTTGGTTTCAATGCCATTTTTATCTCTCCTTGCAGCCTTCTATTTTATATCCGGATTGCCGTTTCCAAGGCAACCTCCATCATCTGCTTAAAATCATTCTGTCTCTGCTCTGCCGTGGTCTCTTCCCCGGTAATCATGGAATCTGAAACGGTAAAAATGCCAAGAGCCTTCACGCCTGCCCTGGCCGCCTCACAATACAGCGCAAAGCTTTCCATTTCAATACCCAGTACACCCATCCTGGCCCAAAGCTTCCATTCAGCGGTTTCCGTATAGAAAGTATCGGAAGACAGGATATTTCCCACATGCCAGGGTACGCCATTCTCCCCGGCAATCTCCTGGGCTGTCTTTAGCAGGCTGTAATCTGCAATTGCGCACATGGTTCCCGGAAGCTGGTACTGGTGCGCGTAACTGCTGTTGGTACACGCTCCCTCTGCCATGATCACATCCCCTATCTTCACATCTTCCTGGCAGGCTCCGCAGGAACCCACCCGGATTAAGTTCTTAACGCCATAAAAATGAATCAATTCATGACTGTAGATCCCGATCGACGGAATCCCCATGCCCGTTCCCATAACAGATACTCTTTTTCCTTTATAGTACCCTGTATATCCGAACATATTCCGCACATTGTTAAACTGTTTCACATCCTCCAGATAAGTCTCCGCAATCACTTTTGCCCGGAGCGGATCTCCCGGTAATAAAATTGTCTCTGCAATATCGCCCATATTGGCAGCATTATGAGGTGTAGCCATAACCAAATCCTCCTTTTCATTTGATGCAGGGAATCTTTGCAAATTCCCCATGCGTGATCCTCTGTTATCAGTATACCTGCTTTTAGTAAAAAATCCCAGCCATTTACTGATCTTTTTGAAATATCCAGTAACAGTTCATCCTCCGGCTTCCCTGTTTTCCAAAAATACCGCGGTCAGCAGATTGATGGTCACATTGCTTACAGCCACACCCACGTATTTAATGATAGCTAGTCTCAGTTATACCCATAAGAAATAGCCGTCCTGCTCTCGACAAAGTTTAGGAACGGCTATTCTTATAGCAACTATTAAATTTCGCCGGGTCAGGGTGACGTGCATCCACCCTTCGGCTAGTCTGTTAAATATATTATAGCAAATCTTCAAGACATGTCAAATATTTTCAACCCTGAGTTTCCGTACTTTTGGATAAAGCTTTGGATAAAAGCCACTTCCAGAGAGAAACACCCCTGCCTGTGAAGTGGTTTATGATTTCTTTTCTGTGGAACAATTATATTCCGGAATCTTTCATAAGCGAATATTTTTTCGCATATTCCTTAAATCTCCAGCGGAATTCCTCGCTATTATTCCGAAGTTCTTCAAGAGACTCATGAAGATTCATGTTATTCTGCATCATATCAATAACACAGCCTGCAATATTAGAGCAGTGATCGGCCGTACGCTCCAGGTCGGTGAGCAGGTCCGACCATACAAAGCCTGCGTCAATGGTACATTTCCCCTGCTGCAGGCGAAGAATATGCCGCGTACGCATCTGCTCCTTTAGCTGATCGATTACCTCCTCTAACGGCTCCACCATACATGCAGTCTCCGGATCATTTGTCAGAAAACAGCTAAGCGACAGCTCCAGGATCTCATCCACAGCAGAGGATATCACACCAATTTCCATCTCAGCATCGCCTGTAAATGCCAGTCCCTTTCCCTGCATTTCTTCCACAGCCTCGATTAAATTTACCGCATGGTCAGAAATACGCTCAAAATCACCGATATTTTTCAGGAGCTTTGCGGTTTCCAGATTATCGGCCTCACTGTTTTGCTTTGTGCTAAGCTGAACCAGATAGGTTCCCAGGATATCCTCATAATGATCTGTCTTTTCTTCTTTTTTTCGGACCGATGCCGCTAACTCCGGCGAGAAATCCTTCAGACAGTCAATGCCTTCCTTTAATGCGTCAAACGCTGTCTTTGCCATATCTGCAGCCACCTCACGGCACCGTTCCAATGCGATCGGCGGGGTATTCAGCAGACGTTCATCCAGCTCCGGCAGCACCTCCGGCTCCTCTGCATCCGGAACCAGGCGGTTTACCAGCTTCTCCAAAAAGCCTGCCAGCGGAAGCATCAGCATGGTACACAGCACATTAAATACCGAATGTGCGACAGCAATTCCAAACAACGATGCCGATTCATTCAACAGCGCAGGAGCAAATATCAGCTTTACAGCGCAAAATACCGTAAGCCAGACAGAAGTTCCGATCACATTAAACGATAAATGTACCAGCGCCGCCCGTTTTGCATTTTTATTTGCCCCCGCGGAAGAAATCATAGCCGTCACACAGGTGCCGATATTCTGTCCCATAATGATCGGGATCGCCGCACCGTAGGAAACCTGTCCCGTAACTGCCAACGCCTGCAGGATTCCCACAGATGCAGAACTTGACTGGATAATTGCTGTGAGAATGGTTCCTGCCAGCACGCCCAAAACCGGATTCCGGAACATCAGAAAAAGATTCTGGAATTCCGGGATATCACGCAGGCCGGAAACCGCCCCCGACATCGTATCCATGCCAAACATTAATGTAGCAAATCCCAGCAAGATCATGCCTGTGTCATTTTTCTTGTTATCCCTGCAAAACATATAAAAGACAATGCCGACCAGCGCCAGAACTGGCGTAAACGCAGCCGGCTTCAGCAGATTTACAAATATATTGCCGCTGTCAATTCCCGCAAGGCTTAAGATCCAGGCAGTAACCGTTGTGCCGATATTCGCTCCCATGATGACATTGATCGCCTGTTTTAATGTCATCAATCCCGAATTAACAAAGCCAACAACCATAACCGTCGAGGCAGAAGAACTCTGAATGACCGCCGTTATCCCAAGTCCTGTCAAGAGTCCTGCCATCCTGTTTGTTGTAAGTTTACCTAACAGAGACCGAAGCCTTTCTCCGGCTCTCCGCTCTAATGCCTGTCCCATAATGTTCATTCCGAACAGAAACAGGCTAAGTCCCCCGATCATTGTCAATACATCAAATATATCCATCCTCGCACGCTCCTCTTTGTAGTATCTGGGATATATTGTATTGAATATACATCAAATTTATTATCAGGTTCTTGTAAAATATTTGTAAAGTCAGCAAATCTCCGTATTGCCAGATCAGAGCCCCCTGTTTTCTACGCCAGGCTCTTTGGGAAAACGGACAGTCACAGACGTCCCTTCATCCAATGCGCTCTGCACTTCGATCGAGGCATTGTTTAGTCTCGCCGCATGTTTAACAATAGAAAGCCCAAGCCCCGTACCTCCGATCTCTTTTGAATGGCTCTTATCCACCCGGTAAAAGCGCTCAAAGATCCGTTCCTGACATTCTCTCGGAATCCCAATCCCATTATCCGATACGGTGAGGCAGATTCCATTCTCTTCCTCTTTTACGGCTGCCAGGACCCAGCCTCCTCTGCGGTTATATTTAATCCCATTGTCGCAAAGATTATAGATGATCTCCTGAATCAGCCGGGGAATCCCATACACCATAGCAGTCTCTCCATCCAAGGTCAATCGGACGCCGGCTTTCTGCGCTTCTTTTGAAAGACTATCTAAGGTCTCCTCTGCAAGCTCATGGAGATCCACCTTTTCCCATTTCATATCGTCTGCTCCCTCATCCAGCCGGGAAAGCTGGATGATGTCCTCCACCAATTGGATCATGCGCCTGGCCTCCTCGTAGATCCTGATTGAAAATCCTTCCATGTCCTCAGGCTTTACCATACCATTTGCCAGCAGCTCAGCATAACCGGATATGGTATGCAGCGGCGTTTTTAATTCATGGGATACATTTGCCGTAAATTCACGGCGCATCTGCTCCGACTTCTCCTTTTCGGTTACATCTAAAATCAGAAGCACGATGCCTGAAATCAGGCCTTCCGAAAGAACCGGATTGGCACTGAACTGATAGCTTCTCTCCTGAAAGCTTATTTTTGTTTCGGCATGTCTTCCTTCTGCAGCCTTATTAAGGAGCTCCTGCAATTTCAGATTCCGGTTCACGGAGAGAATATATTTTCCCACACAGAATTGACCCGTATGCAAAAGGCGCGCGGCAGCAGGATTGATCGCTAATATGATCTGTTTTTCATTAAAAAGAACAATTCCTTCTTCCATATCTGTCGTAACCGCCTCAAACTCATTCTGTTTTTGCCGCAGCTTCTCCTCCTGCCTTCTGATTTTTTGCTGCTGCGCAGCAATCCGTTCAAGTAACGGCGCAAGCTCCTCATAGCCTTCATTTTCCAAGGGCTCATTCAGATTCAGCCGGTTCAGAGGCTTCACAATACTTCTGGACAGACGATAGGCTAATAGCAGCGATAAGCCAAAAGCTACTGCAAATATAATGCATATTGGCTGAAGCATTCCAAGGAGCAGCGTCAGAACCGTATTCTGCGCCATAGAAAGCCTCAGCACCGTGCCATCCGGGAGACGCTTCGCACAATAGATCGAGCGTTCCATCAAAGTAACGGAATAACGGGCGCTCTCCCCCATTCCCTCTGAGAGAGCCTGCTTGATCTCCTCTCTCTCAAGATGGTTCTCCATTTCATCAGAATCGGACTTGCTGTCATAGAGTACTTTTCCGTCTGTATCGATCCAGGTAATACGATAGTAATTTACATCAAGCCCATCAAAATATTTGATTCCTTCATTTGCTGTCCCCTGAGCCGCAAGATCTGTCTGTATCCTCAGCTGATTGCGCTGAACACCTGAATAATGCTCATACAGCACGCCCATAAACAATAGAACTGAAGCCAGAAACACACCCAATGCAGCTATACAAATAGACTGAAAAATCCGTTTTGTCATCCTCTTACCTCCATCCGATATCCCACGCCGCGAACCGTCTCTATATATTCTCTGCATCCCTTCAATTTCGAGCGCAGTGTCCCGATATGGACATCCACCGTACGGGTCTCGCCCATGTAAGCAGAACCCCACACACTCTGCAGCAGCTGTTCCCTGGTAAATACTCTTCCAGGGCTGTTCATAAAAATCCGGAGCAATTCGTATTCCTTCAGCGTAAACTCAATCTGCTCCCCACATGCCAGCACCCTGTGTCTTTCCGTATTCATCTCAAGCTCTCCAATACGCAGAGTCTCTGCCTCTTTCCCCCGCCTGGCTCTCCGCAGCACCGCCTTTACACGGGATACCATCTCCATCATTCCAAAAGGCTTCGCAAGATAATCATCTGCCCCCAAGTCAAGGCCAAGCACCTTATCATACTCCGTTCCTTTTGCAGTAGCCATGATCACCGGAACCTCTTTCGTATCTGTGCGGCCGCGCAGCCGTCTTAATATCTCAATTCCATCCTCATCCGGCAGCATAATATCAAGCATGACCAGATCAGGCATATCTTCCTCAAGAGCGCGGAAAAACTCTTTGCCGCCTTGGAATCCCCTTGCTTCAAACCCGGCAGAATTTAAGGTATATATCATCAAATCACGGATCGCGCTGTCATCCTCTACACAATAGATCATTTTTATCCACCTCTCTTGCCTTCTATCTCCTCATGTATTGTTTTACATTTTATACTATACCTCAAAAAAATCAAATTTTCTGTCTGAATAATGTAAAATCTATGTAAAAAACTATTGCAATCATTCAAAATCTATATTAAACTACATAGACATTTATCTTTTTATTTGTCATATCTATTAGGAGAGGAGCAGCCATGAACCAGAAAGAGGCAACGGAACAAGTACAGAAGTTAGTTTTGGACAATCCTGCAAAATTTATCAAAATCAGAGATATTTTCGACGATGTTTTTGAGGATCGCGCTCTTGGCAGCGCTAATGCTATCAGTGATTATGAATTCAAAAAAATCCGCGGCAGATTCCAGGATATCGATGTTCCATTCAGCTGGTGCATCGACAAGGAATCGATCTATCAATTACATAAGGCCGTCCGCTATCACCGTACTCCTTCCAGAGGTAACCGTGATGACGGGCCGGTTAAAAAATCAGCAAAGGGGAAGAAAAAAGGAATCTTTGGAATATTCGGATAAATGAATGCATAAAGAGGCTGTCCGTTTCAGGACAGCCCTTTCCATACCATAACGAACATTAGTAGTTCGTTAAGTATACCTTGACGGACGGAGTCCGCCAGCCCGAAGGGCATGCATTACGGGATACTCGGAAGTATACATTAGCGGACGTGGATGGAATCAAAAAACTCCCTCTGCGCAGACGAAGCAACATTCCGATGAACTACCAACTTACGGAAACTAAGCCGCTCAGGAAAGCCTTCGCGACTAAGATTCCGTAGATTGTTATTTCATCTCCATTAAAAACGCTTCCGAATGGTCTGCTTAGAGGAAGTTTTTTGATTCCATCCGCTGTTTACTGACTTCCCCCGCGAACCGGTATTATTTTGTAAACCATTGGCATTTAGCTGCATCATGAAACAGCTGCCATCCGTAACAAATAAATTCCGCAGGGGCATTAGGGGCGTTTTTAGCGGAGGCAAAATCCACTGCTTACGGAACCTTAGGCGCGAAGGCATTCCTGAGCGTCTTAGGTGCAGTTAGCAGTTAGTTCGCCGCAGCGTTGCCCCGCCATGCGGAATTTATATGTTACGGATGGCAGCGTCCTCCAATGCATAATTCTATGATTCTACGATCCAGCTCTCGATTTCCTTCGCGCCCGCATATTTCTCCAGATACTTTCTGCCATACTCCATGGCTTTCTCCAGATCCCGGTTATCTGAAAATGAATACACCAGCGTCAGGATCTCCTCCGCATCCTCTGTGATCATAGCACGCTCGGAATCACTGGTAGAGCTTCCGATCGCCCCGGCTTCGTCCGCAAGCACCGGCAGGCCGTCAATCTTGATCTCATCCTTGCCGATCCCCTTGTAGGTCTCTCCTTCCTTTCCTACGCGGAAGACCAGCTCCTCTGCAATCTTCGCCGCGTCATAGGAGCCCACGGA
The DNA here is from genome assembly GCA_964529215.1 of uncultured Mordavella sp. GTDB lineage: Bacteria > Bacillota > Clostridia > Lachnospirales > Lachnospiraceae > Claveliimonas. The sequence continues at coordinate 36,325 of CAZGVY010000002.1, forward strand.
AAATCCAGACTCAATAGAGATGAGATTATTCACATCCACCACCGTATTTACCTCATACAGGCCCTTGCCCTGCCCGATCCTTCGGATCAAAGCCTCAGAGGACACGCGGTAACGGCTGGGGTCTTTTCCAAACGCCTTGTACGCCATGCGGGATTCCTTGATATTGGGAATCTCATTCACGCCGTAATCAAAAATAGCATCCTTTGCCTTCTTAAAAATATCCTTCTTCAGATAGCTCCACATCTCCTCATTCTTCTTCTCCACCGTCACCTTATACTGAAAACAGCCCACTCTGGTATTTGGCCATTTTTCCTTCATGGCTGTATCAATTATCAAATGCTTACTCATAATATTCCTTCCTTTCCTCTATATTTTACGCGCCGATCGCATTACCCGTATAGAGCTGGTAATATTTCCCTTTCTCCTCGATCAGCTGCTCATGGGTTCCACGCTCAATGATCCTTCCCTGCTCCAGCACCATGATACAGTCGGAATTTCTTACCGTGGACAGCCTGTGCGCAATAACAAAAGTAGTCCTTCCATTCATCAGCCGGTCCATGCCCTCCTGGACAATGCGCTCTGTCCTGGTATCAATGGAACTGGTCGCTTCATCCAGAATCAGCACCGGCGGATCGGCAACCGCCGCCCTGGCTATGGCAAGAAGCTGTCTCTGGCCCTGGCTTAAGGAAGCGCCGTCCCCGGTCAGCATGGTCTGATAGCCGTCCGGCAGACGGTTAATAAATCCATGGGCATTGGCAAGTTTTGCCGCTGCGATTACTTCCTCGTCACTGGCGTCCAGCCTGCCAAAGCGGATATTCTCCATCACCGTCCCGGTAAAGAGATGGGTATCCTGCAGTACGATACCCAGGGACCGCCTGAGATCCGGCTTCTTTATCTTATTGATATTGATTCCGTCATACCGGATCTTCCCATCCTGAATATCATAAAACCGGTTGATCAGGTTGGTAATCGTCGTTTTTCCCGCTCCGGTAGAGCCAACGAACGCAATCTTCTGTCCCGGCTCAGCAAAGAGCTTCACGTCATGGAGCACGATCTTCTCATCCGTATAACCGAAATCCACCTCGTTAAATACCACATTTCCCCGTACTTCCACATAGTCGGTGGTTCCGTCCGACTTATGGGTGTGCTTCCATGCCCACCGGCCGGTCCGCTCCTCTGCAGGCACAAGTTTTCCATCTTTCTCTCTTGCGTTGACCAGCGTCACATAACCTTCGTCTGCTTCCGCTTCCTCATCCAGAAGGGTAAAGATCCGCTCTGCGCCTGCCATCGCCATCACAATAGCATTCAGCTGCATACTCACCTGATTGATCGGCATGCTAAAGCTCTTATTAAAGGTCAGGAAACTTGCAAGCCCTCCAAGGGTAAAGCCGCCTATCCCGTTCAGCGCCAGGGCTCCGCCCACGATTGCACAGAGCACATAGCTTACATTGCCAAGCTGTGCATTGATCGGCCCCAGGATATTGGAAAAGGTATTTGCCCGGTCTGCGCTTACATACAGTGCATCATTCAATTCTTTGAACCGTTTTTTACTCTCCTCCTCATGACAGAACACCTTTACCACCTTCTGCCCATTCATCATTTCTTCAATATATCCGTTTACCGCTCCCAGGTTCCTCTGCTGCTGCAGGAAATAATTTCCGCTCTGGGAAGTTGCTTTCTTCGTACAAAAGAGCATAACCCCCACCATGGCCAGCGTAACAAGCGTAAGCGGGATATTTAACACCAGCATACTTAAAAGTACACTGACGATGGTAATCCCACTGTTCAGAAACTGCGGAATACTCTGGCTGATCATCTGCCTTAAGGTATCAATATCATTGGTGTATATGGACATAATATCCCCGTGGGCATGCGTATCAAAATACCGGATAGGCAGTTTTTCCATATGGGAAAACAGATCATCCCTGAGATCCTTTAATGTCCCCTGGGTTACGTATACCATGATACGGTTATAAAGATAGACTGAAAGCACTCCCACCGCGTAAAATACCGCTACTCTCCCAATTGCCCTTGCAAGCGGAGTGAAATTCGGCGTATCGCTTAACAGGAACGGCGTAATATAATTGTCGATCAGCTTCTGCATAAACAGTGTTCCCTGCACATTCGCAATAACCCCTGTAAAAATCAATACAACGACCGCAATAAAATGGATCTTATATTTGCGGAACACATAGCTCATGATCCGTTTAAATATCTTGCCCGGATTCTTTACATTCGGCTTCACGCCCCGCATATGCCTTGGATGTGCCATATCTTACTCACCTGCCTTTACATCAAAATCCCCGCCGCCCTGAGTCTGGGACTCATAGACCTCGCGGTAAATACCATTTGTTTCTAATAATTCCTCATGAGTTCCGAAACCGTCCAGACAGCCGTCCTCTAGTACGATAATCCGGTCTGCATCCTGGATGCTTGATATACGCTGGGAAATAATAATCTTCGTGGTATTCGGGAGTTCCTCCCGGAATGCCCTCCGGATCTTCGCATCCGTAGCCGTATCTACTGCGCTGGTACTGTCGTCCAGGATCAGGATCTTGGGATTCTTAAGAAGCGCCCTGGCAATACAAAGTCTCTGTTTCTGTCCGCCGGATACATTGGTTCCGCCCTGTTCGATATGGGTATGATACCCTTCCGGGAATTTCCGGATAAATTCATCGGCACAGGCCAGCCTGCAGGCTTCTATACATTCCTCCTCTGTCGCTTCTTTATTTCCCCAGCGGAGGTTATCCAGGATCGTTCCGGAAAAAAGCACATTATTCTGCAAAACTACAGAAACCTGATTACGAAGAACCTCCATGTCGTAATCTTTCACGTTATGTCCGCCTACCAGAACCTCTCCCCCTGTCACATCGTACAGCCGGCTGATCAGATTCACCAGGCTGGTCTTTGCGCTTCCGGTTGCTCCAAGAATCCCTATCGTTTCACCGGAACGGATGGACAGATCAATCTGTAAAAGCACCGGCGCCGCCACATCTCTGTTATATGCAAAATCCACTTCCCGGAACTCAATGCTTCCATCCGGAACCTCCATCACCGGGTGCTCCGGATTCGTCAGCGTACTTTCTTCCGAAAGCACCTCGCTGATCCGGCGGGCGCTGGCAATACTCATGGATATCATGACAAAGATCATCGAGAGCATCATCAGGCTCATAAGAATATTCATGCAGTATGCCAGAAGGCTCATAAGCTCTCCGGTGGTCAGTTCAGAGGACACGATCAGCTTTGCACCGATCCAGCTGATCAGAAGGATGCAGGTATACACCGTCGTCTGCATTAATGGCGCATTTACAATTACATTCTTCTCTGCTTTCACAAAAATATTGTAAATATTCTCATTTGCCTTCCGGAATCTTAAGGTCTCTTCCTTCTCTCTGACATACGCCTTTACCACGCGGATCGCCGAAACATTTTCCTGGACTGACGCGTTCAGATCGTCGTATTTAGGAAATATCATCTGAAAATATCTGGTCGCCCGCCTCAGAAGGAAAAACAGCAGCACCGCCAGCACTGCCACCGCTGCAAGATAAATGCTGGCCAGCTTCCGGTTGATCAGAAACGCCATTGTCATGGCGCAGATCAGGCTTGCAGGCGCCCGCATGAACATACGGAGCGTCATCTGGTATGCATTCTGGATATTGGTAACATCTGTAGTCAGCCGGGTAACCAGTCCCGCCGTACTGAATTTATCAATATTGGCAAAGGAAAACGTCTGTATCCTGTTAAACATCGCCTCCCTCAGATTCCTGGCAAATCCCGTGCTGGCCTTGGCTCCGTACCTTCCTCCCGCCATTCCGGCAAATAAGCCCACGAAAGCCGCGGCGATCATCAGGCCGCCCACCCGGTAAATATGCCGGATATCTCCGGCATTCACACCGTCATCGATAATGGAAGCCATCAGATATGGGATCACCATCTCCATCAGCACCTCCAGGATCATAAACAGAGGTGTCGCAATGGACGCACGTTTAAATTCCTTTACTTCTTTCAGCAATACACGTATCATGTTCCTCCTCCTCTCCGGCAATTTGTTCAGCTTTCAGATTGCCTTTTAATTTATTCATTACGATATAGAATGTATTCAATTCTTCTTCCGTAATGCCCTGGACCAGCTCCCGGTCTAAATGATCGATAAGTTTCTCTAACGCCTCCTGATCCGCAATTCCCTTTTCAGTCAGCTTCACTTTTTTGAGCCTGGCATCCCCGGGCACAGATTCCCTGACAATATAACCATTTTTCTCCATAAGCTGTATAATATTCGTCACGGTTGATCGTCCGATTGAAAAAAATTTCTCAATATCCTTCTGGAATATTTCTTCTTCCCGCTTCTCATAGAGATAACGGATGATCCATCCGTGCATCAGAGTCAGCTCATTCATTCCCGCTGCGCGCATCCGCGCCGCAATATGCCTGGAGAGTATTCTGTCCATCTTATGGATTACCGGTCCCACCGGCACCTCTCTGTTAATTGAGCAGGTTTCATAAGGATCAAATTTCTTCATCTGCAGTCACCCCCATTCCTAAAACTGTTCGTATCCGAATTGTTTGCTACAAAACATTATAATATCACTCTATCGGAAAAAGTCAAGAAAAAAAGAACAGCGCCCCCGCCTGTATCCAGCAGGTCGCCACTGTTCTTTTTCATGAAAATATTATTTTACCGGAGCAATAAATACCGCGCTAAATGCCGGGAGATCCAGAGTCAGTTTTCCATTTTTTGTTTCCCAGCATTTCTTTCCAATCGTCTGACCACTGTAAATATCCTGATCACTATTTAAAATTGCCTCATATGTTCCACCGGCGGCTGCAAAAGCATAATCCTTCTGCTCAATACCTGAAAAGTTAAACAATGCGATCAGACTTCCATCCTCACTGTTCCTCTCAATAGCATAGATGCACCGTTCCTCCTGATGGCAGTCGATCCACCGGAAGCCCTCCGCCTTATAATCCCATTTCCAAAGCTCTGAATGCTCCAGGTACAGCCGGTTCAGGTCTTTGATAAAGCGGTGGAAGGAATCATGGACCGGATAGGTCAGCATATCCCAGTCCAGCTCCCTCTTCTCATCCCATTCCCTGAGCTGGCCCAGCTCGCCGCCCATAAAATTCAGTTTTTTGCCAGGATGCGCATACATATACATGTACAATGCTCTTGCCTGGGGAAACTTATTCTCATACTGCCCGTTCATCTTCTGTACGATGGTTGCTTTCCCATGCACCACCTCATCGTGTGACAGCGGAAGCAGATAATTCTCTTCCGGGTAATACATCATAGAAAACGTCAGCTTATGATAGGCTCCTCCGCGGAACAGCGGATCTGTCCGGAAATAATCCAGAGTATCATTCATCCAGCCCATATCCCATTTGTAATCAAAACCGAGGCCGCCCTCCCTTACGGCCTTCGTAACTTTCCCGTAAGAAGTTGAATCCTCAGCCGCCAGCAGAATACCGGGGTGGCGCTCTTTTAATCCCTGATTCATATACTGGAGGAACTCCACCGCATTTTTATTCACGCCACGGGCCTTCTCTCCCTGCCAGTAGATCATATTACTGATAGCGTCCATACGCAGGCCATCCACATGGTATTCCTCCATCCAATAGCTTGCGCAGGACTGTAAGAAGCTCCGCACCTCGCCTCTGGAATGGATAAAGTTACAGCTTCCCCACTCGCTCCTTCCCACGTCCTGATTCGGATACTCATACAATGCCGTACCGTCATATTCAGCCAGCCCATATCCATCCACGGCAAAATGCACCGGGACAAAATCCAGGATAACACCGATTTCTGCCTGGTGGAGCTTGTCAACCATTTCCTTAAGCTGATCTGCCGTCCCATACCTGGCGGTAGGAGCAAAAAAGCCTGTGCTCTGATATCCCCAGGATTCATCGCTTGGATGTTCATTTATCGGCATCAATTCAATATAATTATATCCATACTCCTTTAAGTAAGGGATCAGGATATCTGCAAGCTCCGTATAAGTATACCATCCATTTACATCCTCCGGATTCGTCCTCCAGGATCCGGCATGAAGCTCATAAATATTCAGCGCCCTGTCCCTGCAATCGCTCCTTTCATTCAGCCAGTCCTGATCATGAAACGTATATGCCTTAAGGTCCCGCACAATAGAGGCACAATTCGGGCGCAGTTCCATTCCATACCCGTAAGGATCACAGTGATCCACCCACTGTCCATTTCTCTTATAGATCCGGTATTTATACATCTGCCCCGGCTTTACACCCTCGATCTCACACTCCCAGAAATTCCGGTCGCAGATCTGCCGCATCTCTGTCTCCTGCCAGCCGTTAAATTCCCCAATAACAGATATTTTCACCGCAGCAGGTGCAAAGGTGCGGAATACTGCTTTATTTCCCTGCAGGATACATCCCAGGAACCGGTGCGCATCAAAAATCTTTCCTGTATAGAATCCATATAAATCCATATTTCATTCCTCCGTAACATCTCATGTGTGCAGGAAAACCAACTCTGTTCTTTTAATTGACGGTAGTTGTTTAAACTGCTATATTTATATTATAAAACACAGAAAATATTTTCCATCATCATTTCTTCTTATCTGTAAAATAATTGACAGTTTAAGAAAATTGTTGAAAAAACAGGAGTACATTATGGATCTTCGGGTAAAACGGACACGGACCAGCATTACCAACGCCTTTATTGAGCTCCGCTCAAAAAAACCTCTGGAAAAAATCACGGTCAAAGAACTTGCAGATACCGCATTTATCAACAAAGCAACCTTTTACCAGCATTACAGGGATATCTACGATCTGTCGGAATCCATGGAAACCGAACTGATCAATAATATCGTCCGCTCGATTCCTCATCCCG
>CAZGVY010000003.1:0-31206 GCA_964529215.1 uncultured Mordavella sp.
CTGTACGCTCCACCAGGATCTCTCCGTGGATCCCATACCCTTTTGTCTGTTCCCAGTCCGGCACAAAAACAGACTGGTACAATGTACTCCCCAATGTTTTTTCATCCTTAAGAAGCTCCGTATCTCCCAGGAAACACTTGACTCCAGATATTTTATAGCTTCCTTTTCCAAATGTCAGTTCTACTTTTTGCTGCCCTGCTCTCAGCGCCGTCACATAGGTAAATACCGTATTGCCGTTATAATAGATATGATTTCTGGCGCTGAGCTTATTCCTTGTCTCATTCAGCCATATCTCTACATCCTTTCCCGGACGCAGGTTTTTCACATGAAACTGCACAAATAAAAGCCTGCCCTGGTATTTTTCTGCCTCTTTGCCTCCTGCCGCTACAGGGAAATGAACTTCTGTACTTTCATATGCTTTTACTCCTTCACAATCTGTAATCTCACAGGAAAGCTTTACATTCTTTTCGGACTGGACATGTATGCTTCCATCCCCCGCCGTCCGGATTACAAACTCTTTGGTTCTCATCTCAGGAATCCTGATTTCCGAAGAATGCACGGATCCGCTAGCCATTGTTTCCTGGATGTTTCCGCTATTCCGTCCGTTTCCTGCCACAGCATACCGCATCAATACCGTCTGATTATAGGGAAATTCAAGCTCATCATAATCTTGTCCTTTTATAATCCTGTCGGTGGCATAGGCAACAGGCGCAGCCGTTTCACTTTTGTAAACCGTAAGCCCAGCCTCTGTCATGTATGGTTCATAGCCGGCTGCCGCCATATCATCCTTATAACCGGCTTCTTTTACTATATACCTGACACCCATTAATTTCTGAAACAGCGGATTATCCGACACAGACTGCATCAGGCCGTTTCGGAAGGGCTCTTCTGTTTCAAATACTTTTTCCCGGAATTCCTGATACCCCGCATGGTAAGCCGATGAATATACCGAAGAAATCCACTGCCTGCTATCCCATATCCGATTCAGATCCGCAGACTTCTCCTCCACGCTGCCGCCCTGTTCCAGACGGTAAAAGCCCTGTTCCTGCTTCAGAACCCTTCCGATTAGTTTCCCTGTATCCCTGTCCGTGATCCTTCCATAAGTATCCTGATCCAGAGCCTCTCCTTTAGCCCCATAAAGAAAACTTCCGCTTATCAGCAGGCACAAAATAGCAGGAAGCATCAGCGCCCAAAGCTTGTTCCATCTCCAATAAATCAGGAAACATCCGGAAAATAACACACTTTCTGTAAAAATCAGATACCACTGTAGCGGCTTCCCGCAAAGCTCATCACCTCCAAAATGGCTGATGCACACCCAGCAGGCTGTCAGGGTATATGCCGCCGCACTGACTCTGGACGATATGCAGCGTTCTTTCTGTTTTTCCAGGTAAAGAGCCGTCATATAACAAAATAACGGAAGAAACGGAATGAACACCTTCCCCCGTACATATAGCCCTCCGTTCAGGATCCATGGAAACAAGGGTATTGTCAAAATAAGCAGGCATCCCAGATGCAGCGCTTTCTCACTCTTTCTGTAAGAGGAAACAGACCGTGGGAAAAGTCCCGTTAGCAAAACCGTGATCACCAGTGTTGTAAGGCCTGCTCCATAAGCCCCATGCACCAGCCCCTCCAGCGGAAGTTTTGGAAGCAGCAGTTTCCACAAACTGCCCTTCCCGGATCTCTCCCTCTTTCCCAATATGGCACAAGCCGTCGGAACCAGCAGGATCCCGCTCATCAGGACTGCCGTAACCATTGGCAGGAGAAACAGGATTCCTCCCGCAATCTTTTCCCTCCGTTCCAAATATCTGGACAGTCCATAAAGCGTCAGCGCCATCATACCGCCAATGCTGTAATAAAAGCTAGTCATGATCATCAAAAATACGCTGGCCGTATATAAGCCCGGCCGGTTTTTCTCAAAATATCTGTCTATACCTAAAAACGCCATACAAAGAAATGGCATATAATTGATAAACATAAGCTGATGGCAGGAATGAAAAACCACAGGCCCCGCCAGCACATACATCATTGCCGTGAATATCCGGATTTCACCGGAAACCTTCCTTCTCTCCAGCCAGTAATAGATCAGGCATGCAGACAAGGCTATTTCCGCCACGCTGGCCGCCATTAGGTAATCACCCATTTTTACAAAGGGCAAAAGATAGGATATTAATATAACCGGACTGTACAACCCATAATAAGAAAAGTTATAGGCATTCTGCCCGCCGCCCAGATTTGCAGCAAATTCAGGGAACAGATCCCCTGTGTCGTAGAACTGCTGCCGGAAATATTCTGGGATTACACTGTGCTGGCTCAGCCAGTCCACCTTCACCCCAAACACTCCCAGCCTCCATACAAAAAGCCAGCAGACGGCCAGGGTAAACATTCCCAGAAATGCATAGGCAGGAAACGTTACGCCCAGTATCCGCTCTATCCCTTCCGGAACCTTCTTCCCGCGTTCTTCAATCTTTTTCCGCCAGTTTTCCCTGGCTACTCCCATCACAGGTCACCTTCCTCACTGGAATCCTTAAGAATAAAAATTGGCCTGCGCTTTGTTTCCAGATAGGTTTTGGATAAATACTGCCCCACGATCCCGGTACACAAGAGCTGGACTCCGCTTACCAGAAAGATGATGCAGGCCAGGGACGGCCATCCTGACACTGGATCCCCCCAGATCAGAGTCTTCGTCACAATCAGCAGCACCAGCAAAAAAGAGAGTACGCAAAACAACACCCCCATAATGGACGCCAGGGACAGCGGCGCTACTGAAAAACCTGTAATTCCCTCCATGGAATATCCAAACAGCTTCTTCATAGACCACTTCGTCTCTCCCGCTGAACGCTCCACATTCTCAAATTCCAGCCATTTTGTCCGAAATCCTACCCAGCCGAAAATCCCCTTCGAGAACCGGTTATATTCACTCATGCGCAGCACTGCATCCACCATTTTACGATTCATCAGACGGTAATCCCTTGCACCATTTACGATCTCTGTCTTTGATATCCGGTTAATAAATCCGTAAAAACGGTCGGACAGAAAGGACCGCAATTTCGGCTCTCCAGTCCTGGTAGCGCGTTTGGTCGCCACACTGTCATAATCTTCGTTTTTCAAGATCTGATACATATCCGGCAGAAGGCGGGGAGGATCCTGCAGATCCACATCCATAACCGCCACATAGTTTCCTCTGGCTGCCTTCAGTCCTGCATAGATCGCCGCTTCCTTTCCAAAATTCCGTGAAAACGACAGATACCTGCACCGTGTATCCTTCTCATGCAGCTCTTTCATGATCTGAAGTGTCCCGTCAGCCGAACCGTCGTCCACAAAGATCAGTTCAAAACCAGGCGCTCCCGTTCCCATCTCCCGGCTCATTCTATCCATGATCCTGCTCATTTCACGGTAATAAATAGTAAGCGCCTCCTCCTCGTTCCAGCATGGAATGATTACGGAAATTTTGTCTAATGCCTGTTTCATCTTACCTCACCTCAGTTGGTCATTATACATTTCACATCTTAAGTATTGCCAAAAGTAATTCTAAAGATTTCTTAAGATAACCACATTATTCTTTTAACTCCGCTATAATGGAGTATGAGAAAGAGAGGGGGTGCAGGTATGGATACAGGCGGTTCACATACCTTCCAGATCCTGGTGATCGACGACAACCCAGAAATACGGGAAATCATACACATTCTTTTACAAAACGAGGGATATCAGATTGCTGAAGCTGAAAATGGAACGGAAGCTCTTGGCCAGATAAAAGAAATATCCTTCGACCTGATCATCCTTGATATCATGATGCCAGGGCCAAACGGATATCAGACATGCCTGGAAATCCGGAAGCTTACCAATGCTCCGATTCTGTTTCTCAGTGCGCGGAGCAAAGACAGTGATAAGATGATGGGCTTTTCCAGCGGCGGAGACGACTATCTTGTAAAGCCCTTTTCCTACGCCGAACTGGTAGGACGGGTTAAAGCGCTGATCCGCCGTTATCACATATATCAGGGCTGCGGGCTGCCCAAGGTTTCCCCTCCTTCCGGTTTGATCTGCTGCCGCGATCTTGAGATCAACACACAGATCCGGGAAGTCAGGCGGCAGGGCAGGCTTCTTGAGCTGACGGATACCGAATACGCCCTGCTTAAACTCCTTGTCTCTAACCGCCGGCAGGTATTTTCCGCTGAACAACTGTATGAGCACATCTGGGAAGAACCTTACTATTACGGTGCAAGCAACACAATTATGGTTCATATCCGAAACCTCCGCCGTAAGATTGAAACAGACCCAAAGAATCCTGTATTTATAAAGACCATCTGGGGAAAGGGGTACCGCTGTGACTAAAGTAAAGAAACAATTACAAAAATATATGTTGCGAAAACTTCAAGTTCCCTCTGAATTTTTTGGCAGCTTAAAAATACGTACTCAGCTTCTTCTCCTGATCCTGGCTGCAGGGATATTCTGTTTTTCCCTGTATCATTTCCTGTGGCTGCACAAGTGGCAGGTATATTACATGCTCCAGGAATCCCCGGTTATCTCCCATCACATACTTCCCTCTCCCCCTGATGATTTCTGGATAGAGCTTCGCACGGAAGCGCTGAAATACAATATTCCAAGATCAGAGGACGATACCGAAGGCATCAAGGCGGCTGCACCGCTTTTTTGTGTTGCGGATGAGTATACCGGCATCTCAATCTATGGGCTGGAAGACAGCTTATACCGGACAGGAGTGCATCCTTCCTTTTACAGTTCCGATGCCGCCCCTTCTTTCAATTTCCTTTACCAATGGACGGACTGCCACGGAGAAAACTGGTATGAAATGCCTATAAAATTTCACAACGGCTATGCTATGGTACTGGTCGTTTTTCTCCATCCGACTTTTTTTGTGGCGCCATACTTCCTTTTCTGTCTTTTTTTCTGTATTTTTTTATTTTCCGCAATGATTCTGTTCTTTACAAACAGGAAAATGAAGGCTGTCATCCTTTTGCAGCAGAAGATTCTTCAGATGGCGGAAGGCGACCTGTCTGTGCCGCTTCCCGCTCTTGGAAATGATGAGATTGGAATACTCAGCCAGGAGCTCGATCATATGCGCCTCGCGCTGCAGGAAAGTTTCCAGGCTGCGCAGCAGAGTCACATTTCTAATCAGGATCTTATTACTGCTCTGTCCCATGACCTGCGTACTCCACTGACGATCCTGAAGGGCTATCTTGAAGTCATACAGCTACAGTCTCTGCCGGATACGGCAAAGCCTTATCTGGAACGGTGCTTTAGAAAAACGGAAGAAATCCGGCAGCTTACCGACCGGATTTTTGAATATGCGCTGGTATATGAAGAAGCAGAGATTCCTTCCCTGTCCCTGCTTCCCTATCAAGTCTTATTAAAATGCGTGAATGAAAATACAGATTTCCTGCGGCTGACCGGGTTCTCCGTGGATATTTCCCCACCGGAATGCCTGCCCTGTCCTGGCGCTCCCTTCTTCTATGGCGATGAAATGCTGATAAAAAGAATATTGAATAATCTGTTTTCAAACATTATCAAATATGGAGATAAAAAGGCTCCTGTAAAGATAAGCTGCTCTCTTTCCGAAAGACACCTGACTCTTACACTGCTGAACGCAGCCTGCGCGGATACAAGCGGCATAGAAAGTACGCAGATCGGACTGAAGAGCGCCCGCAAAATGCTGGAACTTATGACCGGAAACCTGGAAACCCTTGTTTCCGGTCATCACTTCAAAGTCACTTTACAGCTTCCGGTCTGCCGGAAGTAGTATATAGCTTCCCATCCACGTATACGGATCTTACGTTGAGATCATGATCCATCAGGACCAGGTCCGCCGCCTTGCCCTCCGAAATACTTCCGCAGATATCATAGATCCCGATCTCCTCCGCCGGATTGGACGTGGCGCAGGCAACTGCCGTTTCAAGAGGAATCCCCATCTCCCGTACTGCGTTCTTCATGCAGGCCATCAGATCTGTAACGGAACCGGCGATCGTACCATCTTTAAGCGTTGCCTTTGATCCTTTCACAAATACTTCCTGGCCGCCCAGGGTATATTCCCCGTCGGTTAATCCTGCTGCCCGCATACTGTCGCTGATCAGGATCACATTTTCTGGTCCGAACATCTCAAAGGTTGCCCGGACTACAGACGGATGGACATGAATCCCGTCGCAGATGAGCTCCACACGGCAGCGCCTGGCGTCTAATGCCGCCCCGATCACACCTGGAGCTCTGTGACTGAAGGGCGGCATCGCATTGTACAGATGTGTCACGTGCCGGGCTCCCCGCCCAAATGCCTCCTGCGCAGTATCATAACCGGCAGTGGTATGGGCAAGAGACACCACCACTTCATCCTTTACGGCATCAATGAACTCCATTGCGCCCGCATTCTCAGGCGCTATATCTACCAGGCGGATCAGCCCTTTTGCATCTTCCTGAAGGGAACGGAAGAATCCTTCATCGCAAGGCCGGATATGCTCCGCTGCCTGAGCTCCCTTTTTTTCCCCGCTGATAAAAGGCCCCTCCATATTGATCCCGGCCAGCTTTGCTCCTCCCTGATACCGGTAATCTCCCGCATTCCTCATAATCTTATGAAGTTCATCTTCCGCCAGGGTCATAGTAGCCGGACAGATTGTCGTGATCCCCTGCGAGCACTCATATTCTGCCATCTTCCTGACTGCTTCCTCCGTACCGTCGCAAAAATCATACCCCATACAGCCATGAAAATGGATATCGACCAGCCCGGGAATTGCAAGGCACCCTTCCCCGTCCACGATATCCTCGTCTTCACATCCTTTCACTGCCTGACCGACCTCTGCAAACCGTCCATCTCTAACCGCCAGTTCTCCCGGGACAAATCTCTTATCCTCTCCATATATCTGTATATTTTTAATTATCATAGTCTCTCCTTCCCGTATATGGGAATCCAAAATCTTCTCATAACAGCCGTCAGGCGGCCATCCCAATATAGCCGCCTGACTCTTTCTTTTACAATTTCGCTTTACTCCGGAAGTTTTCCACAGGCCGCCGCGTCTGCCACAACCGTTACGTCTGGATGCAGCTGCAGAATGGATGCGGGGATCTCCGGTGTTACATCGCCCAAAAATGCCTTTGCCAGCATCTCTGCCTTATCTTCACCATTCACAACAACCAAAATCTTTCTTGCTTTCATGATCGTTCCGATCCCCATCGAATATGCCTGTCTCGGAACATCGTCTGCAGAAGCGAAAAATCTTTTGTTTGCTTCAATCGTCCGTTCCGACAGCGTCACGCAGTGGGTCGTCTTTTCAAAAACGGAACCCGGCTCATTAAATCCAATATGCCCGTTGTGTCCCATTCCAAGAAGCTGAAGGTCCACTCCTTTGTAAGAAGCGATCAGTTCCTCGTAACGTCTGCATTCTTCTTCCGCATTTTCTGCCATTCCGTTGGGTACATTGGTGTGGCTCAGATCAATATTCACACGGTCAAACAAATACTTGCGCATAAAGTAAGCATAGCTCTGGTCGTTTTCCGGCGTAAGCCCTCTGTACTCGTCAAGATTTACAGAAGACACCTGTGAGAAATCCAGATCTCCCTTCTCATACCGGCGGGCCAGCTCGTCATACAGTCCGATAGGAGTGGATCCCGTTGCAAGTCCAAGTACGCAGTCCGGCTTCATAATGATCTGTGCCGCAATCATATTTGCTGCCTTTCTGCTCATATCCTCATAGCTTTTTGTCTTAATGATCTTCATAATATAATTCTCCTTTTCAAAACCCTGGCGGACTTCCTTTCCAGCGCTGTTTCACAGCAGCTTCTCCCAGTCTGCCTCTTTAAATCCTACCTTTACATTCTTTTCAGTTACTAAAACCGGCCTCTTTACCAGCATGCCATCCGTAGCCAGAAGCGCGATCTGATCTTCCTCCGTCATATGTGCCAGCCTGTCCTTTAATCCCATTTCCCGGTAAAGCATACCGCTGGTATTAAAAAATCTTTTCACCGGAAGCCCGCTCAAAGCGATCCATTCCTTCAGTTCCTCTTCCGTAGGATTGTCCTCTTTGATATTTCTGGACACATAATCCATTCCATGATCCTTCAGCCATTGCTCTGCCCTTTTACAGGTACTGCATTTCGGATAATTTACAAACAGCATCTTTCTGCCTCCTCCTGTTCCATCTCTTTTGAGTGCCCGGCGTTAAGCTTTAAGGAGCCTCCCATATGCTTTCATCCGCTTTATCCAGATTCTCCGGCCCAAATCCCATGGGCAGAAGTTCCTTTAAAAGAAATACCTGGTATTCTTCTTTCGATCTTACCAGAATCACCTCAAAGTTATCTTCGCAAAATTCACGCATCACCTGCCTGCACACCCCGCAGGGCGGGCAATAATCCAATTTTTCTGCTTTCTCTGACCCGCCTGCGATAGCAATTGCCTGAAACCCCCGTTTCCCTTCGCTGACCGCCTTGAAAAATGCTGTCCGCTCCGCACAGTTTGCAGGCGTATAGGCCGCATTTTCAATATTGCATCCTGTATAAACACTTCCATCTTTACAAAGCAGCGCCGCGCCTACGCGAAAATGTGAATAGGGGGTATAAGCCCTATCTCTCATTTCCACCGCCTTTTCACATAAGCTTTCTCTGTTTATCATTATTTTACCCACTCCATCATAAATCATTTCCTGTCTGCTGACACTCTGATCCGTTTCTATCTTACCGCTGGCCTTTGTCATAGGGGATTCCTTCTGCCTTAGGCGCCCTGGAATTACCCGATACAAATACCAGAACTATCAGGGATATAATATACGGAAGCATATTATACACCGTACTCGGGATCTTTAGAGACACCAGCACGCCAAAGCCCGTATAAACATTTGACAGCGCGCGGAACAAGCCAAACAGAAGAGAGGCAAGCCCAATATTAAGAGGTTTCCACTGTCCGAAGATCATTACGGCCAATGCCAGAAATCCAAATCCTGCAACTCCATTCTCGAATTTCCACTCGCTTACTCCCGCTGTAATATATACCAGACCGCCAAGCCCGCCAAGTCCTCCGGAAATAATTACTCCGGCATAACGCATTTTATATACATTAATCCCAACGGAATCTGCTGCCTGAGGATGCTCTCCGCATGCCTGAAGGCGTAATCCAAATTTAGTCTTGTATAACACGACATAAGACGCAATCAGTATTATCACCGCAAACAGCATAAACCAGCTAAACTCAAACTTACCAATGCTTACCAGAAACGACTTTTTTACCTGCCCATATGCCACCGTCGAGGATACATTGTCTGCACTTTCTGCTGTATTGATCGCCCTGACAATAACAACTGCCGCCGCAGGGCCAAGAAGGTTCAATGCGGTTCCAACCAGTGTCTGGTCCGCCTTAAATTGTATTGCCGCAACTCCAAGCAGTAGTGAGAAGATCATCCCTGCCAGGACGCTCGCCAGGACAACCAGCAGAATCACAATTGGCGCCGCCATCCCGGCAGAAAGATATTTCATCATCAGCGCGCCTCCAAGGGCTCCCATAACCATAATGCCCTCCAGGCCAATATTGATAACGCCACTGTGTTCAGAAAAGCAGCCGCCAAGCGCCACAAGTGTCAAAACAGATGCAAATATTAATGTATATTGGATCAATAACAGCATTATGCCACCTCCCCTTCCTGAGCTTTCGCGGCGCGTCTTTCATCTCTTTTATCCAAATACCTGTTAAGCCAGAGCCTGAAGAAAAGAACAAATCCGCATAGATAAATGATAAATGCAGAAATCAGATCTGAAATCTGCGCACAATACATCGTTTTATCCACATAGGAGCCGCCGCTTGTGATATGCTGAATAAAATAAGATGCAAAAATTGTCCCGATCGGATCCAGGCCGCCAAGGAATGCTGCGGCGATCCCATTAAATCCCATAGCCGGAACAGTCGTCTGCTGCACCATCCACTTTTCGATCCCGCTTAAGTAGAAAACTCCCGCCCCCATGCCTGCAAGTCCTCCTGCGATCATCATTGTCAGGATAATATTTCTCTTCTCACGCATACCACAGTACTTTGCCGCATTCTTATTCATACCGGTAGCTTTAAGCTCATAGCCAAACTTTGTCTTCCCCAGGAGAACCCACACGGCGACCGCCATGATTACCGCCAGCGGTAAGCCAATCGTAACAAACTCATTATTTGAAAACAAGGCGTCCAGCCCGCAATTCGGAAGCAGGGCATTTTTATTCGTGCTCTCCAGCGCCCTGGTATACGGGGTAGATTGTTCCTTAACCTTTGACAGAAGCATATTCACGCAATAAAGAGAGATCCAGTTCAGCATAATACAGGAAATGACCTCATTCACGTTAAAATACGCTTTCAGGAATCCGGAAACTCCTCCCACAAGCGCAGCAGCCACAACCGCCGCCAGCAGGCAGATATACCAGGGCATATTCCATTTCAGCGCAACGAAAAGGCATATGCCCGCTCCTACTACATACTGTCCGGCCGCCCCAATATTAAATAACCCGACCTTATACGCGAACAGCACCGACAAAGAACACATCAGTAATGCAGACGCCTTTACAAGCGTTGTCCCAAAATACTTTTTTGCCGCTATCGCGCTGGGATAATACAAAAAGTTCTTTAAAATCGCAACAATCGCGCCTGATGCGCCGCTTGGATTGATAATCAAAAGAACGATATAACCAATCAGGAGGCCTAACATAATGCATAATAATGATGCAATGATTGTCTGAACTGCACTGTTTCTTAAAATACTCTCTTTCTTTTTTGATCCACTGCTCATCTACTTTTCAGCCTCCTTCCTCTTTGAACCCGCCATATAAAGTCCCAATTCTTCTACTGTAACATTTTCCGGATCGAATTCACCTACAATTTCTCCCTCATACATGACAAGGATGCGGTCTGATACATTCATGACCTCATCAAGTTCGAGGCTTACCAGCAAAACTCCTTTCCCTGCATCCCTCTGTGCTACAAGCTGCTTATGCACATGCTCTATGGCTCCCACGTCCAGCCCTCTCGTTGGCTGAACCGCCACTAACAGTTCTGGGTTTTTATCTATCTCACGCGCAACGATCGCCTTCTGCTGGTTTCCTCCGGACATGGAACGGGCTATGGTAACTGCGCCCTGTCCGGAACGGATATCATTTTGTTCAATCAGTCTGTTTGCATATTTCCGGATTTCTTTCCGTCTTAAAAATCCCGCTTTGTTCGTAAACTGTGGTTCAAAATATTTTTGAAGCACAAGATTATCTTCCAATGAATAGTCCAGCACCAAACCATGTTTATGCCTGTCCTCCGGAATATGGCTCATCCCCCGCATCAGGCGTTTGCGGATTGCCATATGCGTAATATCTTCTCCGTCCATAATGATCTTCCCGCTTTTTAATGGCTCAAGACCCGTCAGGCCATACACGAACTCCGTCTGTCCATTCCCATCGATTCCCGCAATGCAGACGATCTCGCCCCTGCGCACCTGAAGAGATACATTATTCACCGCGTTATTTTTGTGCCGTTTTGATGCAACTGTCATTCCCTGGATCTCCAATACTGCATCCGCCGGATTTGCAGGCTTTTTCTCAACCACAAAATTAACGTCCCGGCCTACCATCATCGCAGACAGCTTCTCGGGCGTAGTATCTTTCACATCTACGGTTCCGATATATTTCCCCTTTCTCAGCACGCTGCAGCGGTCCGCTACCTGCATTATTTCCGCAAGCTTATGCGTTATGAATAAAATACTTTTCCCTTCTGCAGCCAGATTCTTCATAATTGCCATCAGTTCTTGTATTTCCTGAGGCGTCAGCACCGCGGTAGGCTCGTCGAAAATAAGAATTTCATTATCCCGGTAGAGCATTTTTAAAATCTCGGTTCTCTGCTGCATACCTACTGTTATATCTTCAATTAATGCATCTGGATCTACAGCAAGGCCATATTTCTCAGACAGTTCTATCACTTTTTCTCTTGCTTCTTTTTTCTGGAGAATGCCGTTCTTCGTAGTCTCCACGCCAAGAATGATATTATCCAGGACACTAAAGCATTCTACCAGCTTAAAATGCTGGTGTACCATCCCGATTCCCAGATCATTGGCGTCATTTGGATTATTGATCGTTACTTTCCTGCCATCCTTATGGATCTCACCCTCCTCTGGCTGATATAATCCGAAAAGCACGCTCATAAGCGTCGATTTTCCCGCTCCATTCTCACCCAGCAATGCATGGATCTCGCCTTTTTTCAATTGTAAGGTAATATTGTCATTTGCTATGATGCCAGGAAATCTCTTTGTAATATTCAGCATCTCTATTGCATACCCGCTCATTACCGACAAGCCTCCTCTCATCCGATCTGCTTACAGTTTTACAAAGCACTGTGTATTCCTTTGTGACAAAAAGGGAGCCGGTAACCGGACCCGCTCCCTTTGCCGCTGACACCATTATTTAATGCTGCCGTAATCATTCACTTTAATTGCAGTCTCTGGCAGGGCTGTAATATCGTTAGAAACTTCGATTTCTCCATCATACAAAGCTTTTACAAGCGCCTTATAATCATCTTCTGTAAATCCATCCGCCCACTGAGTGGTCTCGATTGGAAGCTGGACATAATTCGCTTCCGGGTCGTCGCCAGATACCAGACCAAGATTATCAATCTTTCCTACATATTCATCCCATCCTCCATCGCGGATTGCATTCAGCAATGTCTCCACAGTCGGAGCAAGTCCTTTCATGGCAGAGGTTACGGTCAGATCTTCTTTATACTCATTGATAATGCCTGACTGATCAGAATCAACGCCTATCACCTTACCGTCCGTCTTTACTGCAGCTTCTGCAGCTGAAGTATAGATACCGCCTCCACAGGCGAATACCAGTTCAACCCCTTTCGAGCCATACCATGTATCCATATATGCCGTTATATCAGCATCGCCATAGAACTGGCCGCCGCACACATACTCAACCTCAACCTCGTCCGTAATTCCAAGTTCTTCTGCCGCAGCGTCTGCTCCCTGGACATAGCCATATCCAAAACGTGTAACGGCCGGTACGCTCATCCCGCCAAGAAATCCGATATGCTTATATCCTAACTTAACTGCCGCATAACCTGCCATATATCCGGAAATCTCTTCCTGATAGGTACAGCAGTAAACATTCTCTGTATTGTAATATTCTGTTACGTCCCAATTATCCGGGTTATAATCATAATCCTCGCCAACGCCTTTCTCGCAAAGATCCCCTTCGCTGACGTCAAGCGCAACAAACTTTACGTCCGGATATACCGAAGACTGGTCAACAATTGTTTTAGCAAACATATATCCCGGGAGAACGATTACATTAGCTCCGTCTGCTACAGCCTGGTCAACGCTTGCGTTACGAGCCTCATCCGAATCGCTCTCTGGTTTGTAGTATGTGAAATTCACACCGTTCTCCTCGCTCCATGCCTTACATGTCTCATAAGTCGTCTGATTAAAGCTCTGGTCTGTAATGTCTCCAGAGTCTGTAACCATTGCCACCGACATATCGGCGCCTTCCGCCGCATCCCCTGAGCCGCTTTCATCTGAGCCGCCTTCACCTGAGCTTCCTGAACCGCCACATGCCGCAAGAGAAAATACCATTGCAGCTGCCAAAAGTCCTGCTAATAATTTCTTTTTCATAATCTTTGTCCCTTTCTGAATTCTCCTGTTTAGAATCCTCTGTTATTGTTTGTCCTGTTCAATCAGGCTGCGCATAGCCTCTATTGCCACATCAGCCACGCTTTCCATCTTATGAACCTGCCGGTTCTCCAGCCCCGCAGCCTCTCTTTCCTGATTAGCGATCACCAGAAGTACCGTTCCCACACGGACCCGCAGGCAGCTTCCTACTACAAATAGCGCCGCAGATTCCATCTCGGAGGCCAGAGCCCCGCATGCGATCCACGCTTTCCACTTATCCTGGAGTTCGTATCCCACCGGCTTTTTCTCCGGTTCGTGCTGACCATAAAAAGAGTCTTTACATTGTACTACGCCGATATGACTGACTGCATGATACTTATCTGCCGCCTGTTTCAGTGCATTCACAACCTGTATATCTGCCACCGCTGGAAATTCGGCCGGCGCATATTCCTTACTGGTTCCTTCCATGCGGATTGCCCCGCTGGCGATCACAAGATCGCCGCCTTTAACATCCAGCTGCATACCACCGCAGGTTCCTACACGGATAAAAGTCCTGGCGCCGCACCGGTACAGTTCTTCCATAGCGATAGAGGCTGAAGGCCCGCCAATCCCGGTAGAAGTCACACTGACTTTCACTCCATCCAGATAGCCTGTATAGGTTACAAATTCACGGTTGTCCGCAACAAGCCTGGCGTCATCCAGGAACTGTGCAATGAATTTACAGCGTTTCGGGTCGCCTGGCAGCAGAACATACTCTCCTACATCCTCCGGCCCCGTATGAATATGGTATTGCACTCCGGCACCTTCCGTATAATCAATCATGGCTCTCCCTCCTCTTCTGACAAAAAAAAGAATAAAGACGATCCACTCTATCTCTATTCCCTATGCCACGCCTGCCGTTCCTGAAGTAAGCTGTCAATCTTTGTCCTGACAAGGTCAAAGGCAACTGGGTTCTTGCCGCTGTTAATAATAATATCAGCAGTGGCTCTCGTTGGCTCCACATAGATATAGTGCATAGGCTTTACACTCTGGAGATACTGGCTGATCACGCTGTCAATGTCGCGTCCCCGCTCTTTCACATCCCGCGCAAGCCTTCTTAAGATCCGCTCGTCAGCATCCGCTTCCACATAAATCTTAATATCCAGAAGCTCCCTGAGCTCCGGATCCTGAAGCACCATGATCCCTTCCAGAAGGATAATCCTGTTCGGATGGATCTCTACCGTCTCCTGCTTCCGGTTATGCACCGTATAATCATATACCGGTCCAAAAACCGTCCTGCCCTGCTTCAGCATCTTAATATGCTCGATCAGCAGGTCTGTCTCCAGTGAACCAGGATGATCATAATTGATCTTCCTGCGTTCCTCCAGTGACAGATGATCATTCCGCCTGTAGTAATTATCGTGATAAATCACCGTCACCTTATCTCCATACAGATCACGCAGCTTGTTGGTAAACGTAGACTTTCCCGAACCAGAGCCACCGGCTATTCCAATAACGATACACTCCATGCCCTGCATCTTCCCTTGTCCTTATCTTATCTATCAGCGTTACAATTATCAACTTCATTTTAACATACCTGTTTCGACAAGTAAAGAAGGAGAATCATCTTTCCATCAGGAAAGACCGTTAGCCGGATCCAGCTGTCTTCTTGACAGTTCCGCCTTTTTCAGGAATAATAAGCATAACATTCAGGAGGAACCGCTATGTATCATTATTACATGTTCAATAAACCTTACGGCTGTGTCTGCGCCCGCAAAGACAGCCGCTATCCAACCGTTATGGATTATTTTGCAGAACTGGGCAACGGAAAATTATCCCCCGTAGGAAGACTGGACCGTGCTACGGAAGGGCTTCTCTTTCTTACGGACGATGGCGTCTGGAATCAGGAGATGACCCACCCGGATCATAAAAAAGAAAAGACCTACGAGTTCGCCGCCATGGGCACTCTCTCAGGCAGTGATATCCACCGCCTGGAAACCGGCCTGCTCTTAAATGGAGCCCATACCCTGACGGCGCCCGCCAGAGTACAGGTTACCGGGAATACCACCCTGTCTGAGATCCTTCCGCTGCTTCATCCCGAGATCCAGGCACAGAGCCGCCACAACCGCCCTGATCACCCGGTTGTCCTTGGACAGATCACCGTGACAGAAGGAAAAAAGCACCAGATCCGCCGTATGCTGAAGGCAGTCCGATGCTGTGTTATCTCTTTAAAACGTATCTCCATCGGCGGGATCCTGCTGGATGAAACTCTGGAACCCGGCCAATGGAGAGAAATATTCCCTTAACTATTTATTCTTTTACCTGGATAGCATGCTCTGCCAGGAATTCTTTTACTTTATTTGCGATGATGATATCCTTCAGCGTCTCCTCGTCTGCCGCCTCTTTCAGTGAATCCACATCCGGGTAGCCATATTCCTCTGCAAGAGCCTTATACTCCTTCTCCAGCTCGTCATCCTTTGGAATCAGCTTTTCCTGGCTGGCGATCGCATCCGCCACGATCTTCTGCTTCACGCTTTCCTTTGCAGCTTCCTCCGCCTGCTTGTTAAAATCCTCCTCCGACATACCATAATACTGCTGAAGGAACTCCTCTGCCTCCATTCCAGCATCCTTTGCCGCCGTTTTATACTGCTCTACAAGCTGTGACTTTAACTGCTCCACTTCACCGTCCGGGTATCCTTTGATCTCCGCCTGTTCAAGAACAGCCTGCCATGCCGCTTCCTGCAGCTGCATGTCATAATCCGTAGTACTGTTCTCAGACAGCATCTTCTTGATCTCTTCCCGGTATTCCTTCACCGTCTTGGATTTATCAGAAACTGACTGGACAAATTCGTCTGTCAGTTCCGGAAGCACCGTCTCTCCATTAATGAAGTTCAGCGTGATCGTAAAGGTTACCGGCTTGCCTGAAAAGTCCGGATTACCCGTATAAGGATCCGGGAAATTTCCTTCCCAGTCAAAGGTGTCGCCCGGCATATGCCCGATAATGCTGTCCTCAAATCCTGGGATAAAGCTGCCGGAGCCCAGCTCTAAGCTGTAGCCCGCCGAACTTCCCCCATCAAATTCTTCTCCATCCATCTTTCCGGTAAAATCAATATTAACCGTATCCCCCGACTCAGCCGCACGGTCTGTGATCTCCTCCGTCGTCGCATTCTGGCTGCGGACCGTCTCAATATAATTATCCACATCCTCATCGCTGACCTCTCCCGGTTCATCAATATCTGCCACTTCTATTTCCTTATATCCTCCGACAGATACATATTCCGTCGATGCATTGCCGCTCGAAGAACAGCCTGCCAAAATCATAGTTCCTGCTAATACTCCAGTTAATGCCGCTATTGTTCTCTTTTTCATAAATACCTGATATGCCCAGCCTGAAGCGGCTGGTTCATTCTCCTTTCTACCAATCTGGTTCATTAGTATAACACAATCTTCCGGCCAAAGAAACCTTTTTCACAAGATTTTCATATTTACAAAACACTCTGCCCTTGCACTAATCCGCAAAGGATGTTAAAATAAATAACAGTCTGGCGGTATGCCAGCAATTATACCATTGATAATACGGTTTGAGGAGGATTCCCGTGAGTACATTTACGATAGTTTTATTAGTTATAACAGCAATTTTGCTTATTGCCCTTGGCGCGTTATATTTTTTCGGCAAAAGAATGCAGAAACGGCAGGAGGCTCAGCAGGAACAGCTGGATGCCGCTGCCCAGCAGGTCAGCATGCTGATCATCGACAAGAAAGTGATGAAGCTAAAGGAGGCCGGCCTGCCCCAGGTCGTACTTGACAACACGCCAAAGTATCTGCGCCGCTCCAAGGTTCCTGTGGTAAAGGCAAAGATCGGGCCGAAGATCATGACGCTTATGTGCGACTCGGCAATCTTTGACCAGATCCCAGTCAAGAAGGAAGTAAAAGCAACCGTAAGCGGTATTTATATCACAGCAGTAAAAGGCATCCGCGGTTCCCTGGAGACCCCCAAAAAGAAGAAAGGCTTCTTTGCAAGATTCCGGAATAAAGACAAATAAAGCAGCGCCCCCGGCCTATGCAGAAAGCATACCGGCCGGAGGCGTTTTTTAACGGGTAAAGTACGGTCCGCATCCGTTATCCCACACTTTTTATATCGATCTTAACATGGCAGTCCGAGATGGGGTCGTTATTCACGTCCAGCGCATATGCTATCTCCACATGGATCCTGTCCTCCTGTACGTCTATCTGCATATCCTTCGTATGGATCCCAATCAGTATCGTTCCAAAGGGCGTCTGGTAATTTGTCATATTGATCTTATTCTTTTCAAATACCATCCGGGTTCCTATTGCTCCGTTCCTGTTAATCTCAAGCAAGTGATCCCCTGTTATTTTTACCGTATTTTTAATCGTTTCCGGCACGCCCTCTACGACTTCATCATAGATAATATAATGCCGGTCATTTTTCTGATAATAGGACGCCGGCGTAATGATCTCGATCGGCTCGCCGCTTTCTTCTTCCCAGTCTCCATAATGGAGTCCCGCAATACTAATCAATACATCTTTCTTCATAGGCCCGCCTTCTCCTGGTATTCTTCTATGTTGATCTGATAGATGGTTTCCACAGCATATGGAAGCACAGAATTTGCAAATTTTTTAAATTTTTCCGCCGCATCGCTGACATAAAATTCATATTTATTAAATTCTCCGTTTTCATTGCTCAGATTATGCTCTTTCAGGATCTTTTTCAGATCCATCGCCGCTTCATAAGCAGGATTTACAATATGTACGCGGCCCTCCATGTACTCCATGATCGCGCCGCGCAGCAGCGGATAGTGCGTGCAGCCCAGGATCAGGGTATCTACGCCCGATCCCTTCATATCTTTCAGATAGATATCGATGACTTCCTCTGTAATATGATGCCTGGTAAAACCTTCCTCCACCAGCGGGACAAAAAGAGGGCAGGCCTTCCCCAGCACTTCGGCCTCCGGCTCCATCTCTTTGATCACTCTTGTATACATGCCGCTGCATATGGTTCCTTCCGTGCCCACAACCCCAATCTTTTTATTCCGCGTTTCCCGGATCGCAGCTCTTGCGCCCGGTACGATCACGCCTATGATCGGCGTATCAAATTCCCCGCGCACCACTTCCAGGGCCTGTGCCGTCGCAGTATTACACGCGATCACGATCGCCTTCACCTGTTTCGTCTGCAGGAACCGTATGATCTGGCGGGAAAAGCGTATGATCGAATCCTTCGATTTGCTGCCGTAGGGAAGCCTTGCCGTATCCCCAAAATACACGATATTCTCATCCGGAAGCTGCCGCATGATCTCCCTTGCCACCGTAAGTCCTCCTACCCCGGAATCAAAAACTCCGATCGGAGCATTTTTTTTATCTTCTGCTGTCATGATATCCTCCCCGCCCGTATTCAACCGGCTTCTCAACCACCTTTATACACGCTTCTCCATAATAATTCTTTAATCTGCCAAGGATCACCGGTTCGATATGGATATTCCTTCCGGCGGGAAGCCTTTTCACTGCGCGTTCTGCCTCACAGTAGATCACAACCCCGTCTTCTCCCTCCGATTCCTTCAGCATATCAAACAGGCGTGCTTCTTCTGCCATATAAGACGGTTTATCTGCATACCGGATCCATAATTCTTTCTTTACCTGGTCAAAAGGTATGACCGCCTCACAGATCAGCTTGCTCGGCGCATCGTCCTCCTCGGAAACCCTGCCTCTTATGAAAACTTTACCGTCCTCTCTCAGGAGATCCTGGTAACGTTCGTAATCCCGTGGAAATACCACCACCTCTACCGTACCTGCCAGATCCTCAACCGTCAGAAAGGCCATCGGCTGATTATTTCTTGTATACTTGACCGTCTTCCCGGTGATCATCCCTCCTATGGTTTCCTTCGCTCCGTCCGAAACCCTTGCGCGTCCGGTTTCGTCATCGATCTGAAAATCCAGCGTCGTTTTGGAGATTCCTCTTTTCCATCTTTCTTCATAATCCTCCAGCGGATGTCCCGTCAGATAGACGCCAAGAACCTCCTTCTCAAAGGCAAGCTTCGTCTCCTTTTCATACTCGCCCACATCAGGAAGCGGAATGTCAAACTCTTTCTTCTGTTCCTCATCCACCAGGTCAAACAAAGACATCTGCCCTGTCATAGAGTATTTGCGTTCCTGGTTCACCTGCTCTAAAACTTGCAGATAGATCATCATATACTGCTTTCTGGTACCTCCGAAACTATCGAATACGCCCGCCTTGATAAAGCTTTCGATCGTCCGTTTATTTGTCTCCTTTCCAGACAGCCTTTCCACAAAATCCTTTAGATTCTTAAATGCCCCCCGTTCCCTCCGTTCTTCAATGATCGCCTGGATCACCGGCCTTCCTACGCTCTTTATTGCAGCCAGTCCATAACGGATCCTGCCGTTATCCACGGAAAAATCTCCCTTACCCTGATTGATATCCGGCGGCAGGATCTGTATCCCCATCTGCCGGCTGCTATAGATATATTCCGCCACCTTCGACGCATTATCTATCACCGAGGTCATAAGCGCCGCCATAAATTCCACCGGATAATAATATTTCAGATAAGCGGTCTGGCAGGACACGACCGCATAGGCTGCCGCATGGGATTTATTAAATGCGTATTTCGCAAAATCTATCATTTCATCATAAATCTTATTGGCGGTTGCCTCGTCAATGCCATTTCTGATACAGCCCGGCACTCCCTCCGCTTCGTTCCCGTAGACAAAGTTCTGCCGTTCCTTCTTCATCACATCGCCCTTTTTCTTGGACATGGCGCGGCGGAGCAGGTCGCTTCTCCCCAATGTATATCCTGCCAGATCCCGGACGATCTGCATTACCTGTTCCTGATAGACGATACATCCATAGGTTGGCTCCAGGATCGGTTCCAGCTGCGGGCAGTCATAGGTGATCGTATTCTGGTTATTCTTCCCTTTGATGTACTGGGGGATAAAATCCATAGGCCCCGGCCTGTACAGGGCAATCCCGGCGATAATATCCTCCAGGCTCTGAGGCTTCAGCTCTTTCATGAAGCTTTTCATTCCTGCGCTTTCCAGCTGAAAGACACCGTCGGTACGGCCTGTCCCGATATAGTCCAGCACGGCCTTGTCATTATAGTCGACCGCATCCAGGTCAATCTCCCGTCCCGTACTCTTTTTAATCAGTTCCTGGGCGCTTTTTATCACTGTCAGGTTCCGGAGTCCCAGAAAATCCATTTTCAAGAGCCCCAGTTCCTCCAGCGTCGTCATCGTAAACTGGGTAGTAACCGAACCGTCTGAGCCAAGCGACAGGGGAACATATTCATCTACGGATTTCTGGCTGATCACCACTCCCGCCGCATGCATGGAAGTATGCCTCGGCAGTCCTTCCAGCCTTCTGGACATATCGATCAGCTCTTTTACCTGCTCATCCTCCTCATACAGCTTCCGGAGTTCCGCATTCTTTTCCAATGCGCCCTTCAGCGTAATATTTAATTCCTGAGGCACCATTTTGGCTATTTTATCCACAAAGGCATAGGGGAGATCCATAACCCGGCCCACGTCCCGGATCACTCCCCGGGCAGCCAGGGTACCAAACGTAACGATCTGCACCACACAGTCTGCGCCATATTTTTTACTTACATAATCTATGACTTCCTGCCTGCCCTCCGGCGCAAAATCCACGTCGATATCCGGCATAGAAACACGCTCCGGGTTCAGGAATCTTTCAAAGAGCAGCTGATATTTCACCGGGTCAATGGTTGTAATACCCAGGCAGTAAGATACCAGGCTGCCGGCTGCCGAACCGCGCCCGGGCCCTACCATGATCCCATGATCCTTCGCATATTTGATAAAATCCCAGACGATCAGGAAATAATCCACATATCCCATTTTCCGGATGACCGAAAGCTCATAGGAGAGACGTTCCCGGAGTTCCTCCGTCACAGGCTGGTACAATCTGTCCATGCCCTCAAAACACAGCTCATTCAAATATTCCCAGGAGGTTTTCCCGTCCGGCACATCGTATTTGGGAAGCTTTGTCACTCCAAATTCAATCTCCACCTTACACCGGTCCGCAATTTTCTGCGTATTTTCCAACGCCTCCAGCACATAAGGAAACAGCTGTTTCATTTCCTCCTCAGACTTAATATAATATTGCCCGCCCTCATAGCGCATCCTGTCTTCATCCGCCAGTTTCTTGTTCGTCTGCAGGCAGAGCAGGATATCGTGAGGCTTTACATCCTCCGCGTAGGTATAGTGTATATCGTTCGTTGCCACCAGGGGGATCCCCGTCTCTTCACTCATACGCAGCAGCGCCTGATTTACCGTCTGCTGCATGGGAATCCCATGATCCTGAAGCTCCAGGAAAAAATTATTTTTCCCAAATATCCTTTCGTACCGGAGAGCCGCCTCTTTTCCCTCCTCATAAAATCCTCTTGCAATAAGCTTCTGTACCTCGCCCGCCAGACAGGCACTCAACGCTATGATGCCTTCATGGTAAGTTTCCAGTATCTCCAGATCTACCCTTGGTTTGTAATAGTATCCTTCCGTGAAGCCCCTGGAAACGATCTTCATCAGATTATGATAACCGGTATCTGTCTCAGCAAGTAATACCAGATGATAATAACGGTCCTCATTTCCCTGTCCCGGGTCTTTCTTAAACCGGGAACCCGGCGCCACATAAACTTCGCTTCCAAGAACAGGGTTAATTCCCGCCGCCTTTGCTTCCTTGTAGAAATCTATCACGCCAAACATAACTCCGTGATCCGTTATTGCCACACTATCCATTCCAAGCTCTTTCACCCGCGCCACACACTCTTTTATTTTATTTGAGCCGTCCAGCAGGCTGTATTCTGTATGAACATGTAAATGTGCAAATGCCATTGCTACACCTTGCCTTCTTTTTGTATATTCCCCGTGTAATAGTTATTTTATCCGGATTTCCGTGTCAGTAATCTCGATCTTTCCGGCTTTGAGAAGCCGGCCGGCCGCTCTTTTAAACGCATTTCTGCTCAAACCGGTTTCCTTCTTTATCTGTTCCGCTCCCGCCTTATCCGTAAACGGATAAGCGCCGCCCCGTTTTCTTAAGTCGGAAAAGATCTGCTCCGCATCCCTCTCCATCTGGATGAATGCTTTCTCCCGCAGGCTCAGATCCAGCTTGCCGTCCGGCTTTACAGCCGTCACTCTCCCTTCTATCCTGTCGCCGACCTGATAACCACCGGTCGTCTCTCTTTTAGGGATCAGCGCACAATATTTATCATCTACCGCTACAAACCAGCCAAAGTTATCGCTTTTTTCATAAATGATCCCCCGCACCCAGTCATCCTTTTTATACGGCGAATCCTTACTCAGCTTTTCATATACCTTCATCGTTGCGCACAGCCGCCCGGTCTTATCTACGTAAAGGCTTACCAGGCATTCGTCCCCGACTTTCACCTTTGCAGTCTGCTCCTTAAACGGAAGCAGGAGATCCTTCTCCAGCCCCCAGTCCAGGAACGCTCCGATCTTTCCCACATCACGGACTTTAAGAGCCCTGATCTGGCCGAGGGTCAGCGCCGGCTCTGTCCGGGTCGCAATGATCCGGTCCCTGGAATCCCGATACAGAAAAACCTCCACCGGATCTCCCATCCGGATCCCTTCCGGCACCTGTTTCCCCGGAAGCAGTACTTTATCTTTTTCCGTCCCCAGATAAACTCCAAATTCCACTTTTTTTACTACCGCCAAAGTTACTTTTTTCCCAAGATTACTTTCTATTGTCATCTGCTCTTCTCTCCTGTAAATTCTATCACTGCATAAGGCTTTCCTCCGCTGTCACAGAGTTCTTCCACAATACTGGTCTCTTTTCTTGCGATCCTCGGCAGAAGAATATCCTGATATACCGCCGGTTTTTTATATTCTGCCCGCACCTGGCGGACTCTGATCTCTTCCTCCAGCGCCTCCAGCGCTATCTGTATATACTGACAGTTATTCATATGTCCATTCGTATCAATATGGCGCCTTTGTACCTGTACCGGCCTGCCCTCTGTAAAATCCTCCGGAAGCTGGATCTTCCGTGGGGCGAATTCCACCTCCAGCGGTTTCTCAATTCCGTAGGCCGTTATCTCCTTTTCACAGGGCCTCACGGGTCTTTTCCTTTTCACGTCCATATAGACCCAGACAGAGTTGGCAAAAGCAGCTGTCTTTCCATCGCCGTCCAGCATCTGGAAATTCCTCTCTCCGACGGCCCCCTTAAACCCTGTCGGCCAGGTGCACACCTTCACGGTCTCTCCCAGCTCCGGATAACGGTTAATTACGATCTGCCAGCCAGACAGCACCCACGCTTTTCCTTCCCTTTTCAGATAATCTATTCCGTAACCTAAACTTTCGGACTGGAAAATACTGCAATCCTGAAAATAATTAATAATCCCCGGCAGTGTAACCGTCCCGTGATAACCGACTTCACTGTAACGGATCCTGCTGTCAAATGCGTACATCCTCTCACTCCTCATCCTTCATCGTGCCTGATCCTTAATTAAGGTCAGTCTTCCTGGAAAAAGAACCATTTTATCTTAAAATCCGAAGTACAGGTAATCATCTCGTAAGCGTCCTCATCCAGCACGCCGCGAAGCTCCTGCTTGTCCTCGGGAACCACCTTTGCATGGACTGCATCTGTGAAACACAGATCCGGATACAGGCAGCACCACCAATTTCTCCCGCTTCCGCTTCCAATACGGATCCGCAGCGCCTCATAGGTTCCTGCCGGAAAGGTCACATCCCCATATGTCTTCCTCGGAAATTCATCCGTTACCAGCTCTGCGGTTACTGAATCGCTGCTTCCTTCTTCCCTGACCGTCTGCCGGGCAACATCCGCAATTTCCTCCAAATGCCCTCTTACGAACTGTTCCGTATCAGCAAGGGTTTCTTCCTCTTTCATCTCTTCCTGCAGGTAGGAAAGCACCCTTTCCTTCACCTGCATCTTCGTCTGCTGGTCTCTGTATCCGTCACTGTCTGCCAGTACGTGGAACCGCAGGACCTGTCCCGAGAGCTCCTGCATAGCGGCATCTGCCCTGGCTTCCACCAGAAGCCCTCTCTCCAGGCAGGCCCAGACTGTAAGCGCCGCAGCGGCTATAATAGAAATCCCCATACAGACGCCATGGATCCTGTGGGAAAATGATTCTTTATTTTCTTTTTTTATAACAGCTCTATCTTTTCTTTTCATTATGTACGCACTCCTTTCATCAGGAGTATGCACATGCTTTTTCTATATTATTCCATTTTTATAAAATATATCTCTTTTATCTGCGGCTTTCGTTCCTGGTGCGGATAGTGCCTGTAATGGCGTCTGCCTGGTTTTCAATATGGCGGCATATGATCTCGGCAGCCCGGTCCTTCTGGCGCCGCTCAATTGCCCGGATCAGGCTCTCATGTTCTTCCAGAAGCTGCGGATACACCGCCTCATCCTTGAGATATTCCACCCGGTAACGGTACATCTGCTCCCTGAGGTTCCCAAGGATCTGTATCAGCTTCTGATTATCCGTCGCCCAATTGATCATATCATGGAAATGTTCATCTGCTTCCGCAATTCCTGTCACATTACCGCTCTCCAGCACATCCTGAAATGCCCTTGCCGCCTCTCTGATCTCCCTGATCTGCATTTTTGTCATCTGATCACATGCAAGCTGTACTGCAAGCTTCTCCAGGGCTTGTCTTACCTCAAGGACATCCTTCAGGTTTTTCTCGGTGATCTCCGCCACCTCCGCTCCGTTTCTTGGGATCATAAGCACCAGGCCTTCCAGCTCAAGCTTCCGGATCGCCTCCCGGATCGGCGTCCGGCTCACGCCTAATTTATTGGCAAGCTGTACCTCCATCAGGCGTTCTCCCGGCTTCAGTTCCCCCTTAAGGATCGCCTGTCTCAGCGTATTAAACACCACATCCCGAAGCGGAAGGTATTCATTCATTTTCACTTCAAAATTTGGTTCTTTCATGGCTTCCTCCTTATGTTGTGAACATTTGTCACATACACCTGCCTGGCCAGGTTCCTGGTTCTGATCCTGGATGCTGCTTTTCTGGCCGCCGCACGGCTGTCAAACAGGCCAAACACCGTAGGCCCGCTGCCGCTCATCACCGCTCCCTGTGCTCCGGCCTCCAGCATCTCTGACTTAATCTCTCCGATAACAGGATATCGCGGGATCATAACCTGTTCCAGCACATTCCCCATACAGGAAGCCGCCTGGCTCAGATCGGATTCTTCAATTCCTTTGATGATCCCGCCGATATCCGGATGCTCCACCTTATCAAGTGCATCATACTTCTCATAAACTGTCTCTGTAGATGCACTGAGCGGCGGTTTGGCAATAAGTACATAACATTTGGGAAGCGGGGAAAGAGGCGTCAGTATTTCACCGATCCCTTCAGCCAGCGCTGTCCCGCGCATAATACAGTAGGGCACGTCGGCTCCCAGCTTTAATCCCCTTTGCTTCAGTCCTTTTTCTGAAAGCCCAAAATCAAACATACGGTTCATGCCAAATAAAACCGCCGCCGCATCTGCGCTTCCCCCTGCCATCCCTGCCGCCACAGGAATATGCTTATCCAGAATAATCTTTATTCCGCCGTCTATCCCAAATTCTTCTGCCAGCAATGCTGCAGCCTTATAGGCAATATTGTTCTCATTCACCGGAAGAAATCTTAAATTTGTCTCAATCTTAATTCCCGGCATGCTGGTCTTCTTTAATATAACTCTGTCATAAAGATAGACCGTCTGCATAACCATCCGTACTTCGTGATAACCATTTGGTCTCTGGCCAAGAATATCAAGCCCCAGATTGATCTTGCCCAAAGCCTTCAGTTCCAATTTATCCATTGTATTCTCCTTGTATCTTGTATACAGTGTTCTTATAGTATACTCATATTTTCCTTAAAAATCAATATCTTTTCACCAGGTTTCAGATTGTCTCCTTCCAATTGGTTGATACTCTTGATTCCCTCAACCGTCGTATGATAGCGCTTGGCAAGTTCCCAGAGCCCGTCGCCTTCTTTTACAAAATAACCTACGATTCCCGGCGCTTTTGAAAGTTCCTCCATATCCAGCGGTTTTGCTTCAATATTCTGAATATTAAGGACACGTTCTGGTTTCCGTAAAAATACCTGGAAATTGACAGAAGCCTTCACTTCAGCCCCGCCATTCCCAGTCAGATTCATCGTAAGCTGTTCCAGAACTGCTCCGGCCTCATACTTCATATCTGCCGTTATCCCGTCACATTCGATAATATGCGTGAATGGCACCATTCCCTGCCACACTTCAAACGGCGCCACGTCATCTGCCTTAATATACAGGAAGCTTACATGCAGAACTCCTTCCGCCATAATCCCGTCTGCCACGATCTCCGTATGTTCTATCTTAATACTGCCGTCTGTATGGCAGATCTGGAGTATTCCGCTGCTCAGTTCCGGTATCGTCAG
This sequence comes from uncultured Mordavella sp., assembly GCA_964529215.1. Taxonomy (GTDB): domain Bacteria; phylum Bacillota; class Clostridia; order Lachnospirales; family Lachnospiraceae; genus Claveliimonas. Next base: position 27,015 of record CAZGVY010000003.1, read on the forward strand.
ACGTTCGGCAAGCTTATACCTGGAACCGGCCTGCATTACCAGCCGGGGCAGCATAAGTTCTTCGGTTTCTGGCTCCAGTGTTTTTTTCAGTGAATATACATCTCTCAGGATATCCAGCTTCTCCTCACTGTAGACCGCCACCCGTAATTCCAGCGTAACTTCTACGCCAATAATGCGCATCTCCCCGTCCTCATCCATACGTACGTCGATATTCTCATCCGTCAGCCCTCCTGACAGATAATGATACATGGTATCCTCTGCTCCCCCGCATTCGATCCGTCCCTCATAGGGAATTACCTGTTCCATCCAGTCGGTCTTGCCATCCACAGATTCATACAGCACGAATACCAGAAGTTCCCCTCTTATCAGCAGTTCATCTGTCCCAAGCCTGGTATCCAGCTTCCGCTGTGACACATCCGTAAACAGAACATTTCCTACAATCTCATGACTGCCCGGAAGCGCAAACTCTTCTTTGATCCGGTAGGTATCTTTTTTTATTGTCTGAAGCTTCAGAATTTCTTTGCTTTCCCACCTTTTGTATAATCCCGGTTCTTCCTCCACATCCAGCGTCAGGACCTCTTCCTCCTCGCTCTCCGGAACCAGTTCCAGATCTACCATCGCCTTCAGGCTCACTTTTCTGGAATGGATCAGTGAAACCGACAGTTCTGTGCTCCCTTCCTTTAAAATCACTGTCCCCTTTGGTTCCTCCTCCGTATATACCATTTCCTCAAAGGGAAGTTTTCCCTGCAGTACGGACATTCTCTGTTCCGGATCATCAGCCACATACAGGATCTGATACAAAATCTTCCCAGATACCCGGATATAATTCTCAACGATTTTCATATCGTCGATCCTTAGTTTCCCCTGGCTGTATACAATACGTCCCACGTCATTCTTTGTATCCGGCACGTTTACATCTCCGTCCACGTAGAACTGATCTACCATTTTTCTTCCTGTAACATTCTCCCGGACTATTTTTTTCAACTGCTCCATCTGCATCCTCCTTATTCTATAAGCACATATTTATCGCTGTACTCTGTCTGGATAACAATATAGGGATATGTAGGCGTCCCGTTCCTGTCCTCATCCGGTCCAGGGCCGAGAAATGTCGTTTTAAGTACGATGGAATCCTCATTTTCATAGAGGTCTTCCACCTTGATCTCATATCCGCCCGTATCTTGTTTCCCATAACCTCTGGCAATATAAAGCTTCCCTTTATCGGCATAGGTAAAGCAAAAAGCTTCCTCCTGTTTTTCCTGGATCGGTTTCTTCATTTCCTGCGGTATATCTGCCTCATCGATCTGTACATACGCCAGTTCCTTTCCTTTATCTGTGCTGAGCCTGCTGACAGAGCACCCGCTCAGAAAAAGCAGGCACAGCATACAGAGTATTCCCCGCTGCATTTTCACTTTCCCTTCAGCCCCTCTCTGTCATATACATATCTACGCGGAAGCACTTTGAAAAATACCCATTTTGTGGTAAGATATTTTCATGAGGTTTTCCTCCCAATAGGCACCAGTATCAGACTGTGTGCGTCTGACAAAGGATATTTAATTATGAATACCACAGCTCTTCCACGGACTTCCGGCATCCTGCTGCATCCCACGTCCCTGCCTTCTCCCTATGGGATCGGCGACCTGGGACAGGCGGCCTATGATTTTGTCCGCTTTCTGGAAAAATCCGGCCAGCATCTCTGGCAGATTCTTCCTCTCACACACACCGGTTTTGGAGACTCCCCCTATCAGAGCTTTTCAGCCTTTGCAGGCCAGCCTCTTATCATCAGCCCGGACCTGCTCATTGGCCTGCATCTGCTGACGAAAGAGGACGTACTTACCTGCCCTCAGGCAGATCCGGAGCATATTGATTATGGAGCCATTATACCCTGGAAAATGAAACTGCTCCGCAAGGCCTATCACCGTTTCCTGAAAACTCCCGGACAGTCTCTCCACAGTGACTATCAGGCTTTCTGCCGGGAAAATGCCGGCTGGCTGGAAGATTATTCACTTTTCATGGCGCTCAAGGATCATAACGGCGGCGTCAGCTGGCTTGAGTGGCCCGATATCTACCGGACTCCTGACAGCGCCCTGAAAAAAGAATTACATGGCCAGCTGAAGAAGGAAACCGGCTTTTACCGCTTCATCCAGTTTATTTTCTTTCAGGAATGGCGCCAGCTCAAGTCCTACGCCAACACCCACGGCGTGCGTATCATCGGGGATATCCCCATCTTCGTATCCATGGACAGCGCGGACGTATGGGCAAACCAGCATCTGTTTCAATTAGACGCTAAGGGATTCCCCCTCTCCGTGGCAGGAGTCCCGCCGGATTATTTTTCCGCTACCGGGCAGCTCTGGGGCAATCCTTTATACGCATGGGACGCCCACAGGCAGGAAGGCTATTCCTGGTGGATCGCACGGATAAAAATGCAGCTTGAAATCCTGGATATCCTCCGCATTGACCATTTCCGCGGCTTTGAAGCCTACTGGTCTGTCCCTTACGGGGAAGAGACCGCCATAAATGGCGAATGGGTCAAAGCGCCCGGTAAGGATCTGTTCACCGCAGTCCGGCAAGCTCTGGGCGAGGATATCCCGATCATTGCAGAAGACCTGGGCGTCATCACGCCAGAGGTAGAAGATCTCCGGGATACTTTCTCCTTCCCAGGCATGAAGGTTCTGCAGTTCGCCTTTGAAGATACCGGAGAAAGCATGTTCCTTCCTCATAATTTTACAACAGCAAACTGCGTATGCTATACCGGAACCCACGATAATGACACTACCAGGGGCTGGTATAAAACACTGCGCAAGGACTGCAGGAAAAAGATGCGGGCTTATCTGAACATGAAGAAGAAGGATCCGGCAAGCCTGGCCCTGATCCGCGCCTGCCTGAAAAGTACCGCCGCCTACGCCATCTTCCCGCTGCAGGATCTTCTGGATCTTGGCAAAAGCGGGCGGATGAATACGCCCGGCGTCGCGGCAGGAAATTGGAACTGGCGCTTTTCCCAGGGCGTATTGACAAAAAAACTTGCAAAAAAATTAAAAAAACTCTCTCATTTATACGGAAGGTGTTAAGACTATGATTCGATTTATTTTCGTTGCGCTGGTTTTATTCCTGTTTCTGCTGCTTGGAATCCCAGTGCTTCTCGTGGAACAGCTCATCGGAATAAAAAACAGGCGGGCAAAGGATTATTCCTCGCTGCGTCTTGTCCAGTACGCTTTCCGCCTTATCATCTGGATCAGCGGTGTGAAAGTGACGGTGATCGGAGAAGAAAATATCCCCGACGAGCCTGTGCTCTTTGCCGGAAATCACAGAAGCTACTTTGACATCGTGCTGACTTACGCCCGGTGCAGGCGGCTGACCGGCTACATTGCCAAAAAGGAGATGCTCCGCTATCCCCTTCTCAGAAATTGGATGAAGGCCCTGTACTGCATTTTCCTTGACAGGGACAACGTAAAGGAAGGCCTGAAATCTATCCTTCAGGCTATTGAGTATGTAAAAGCAGGCGTTTCCATCTGCATCTTTCCGGAGGGGACCCGCAACAGGGGCGAGGAACTAAGTATGCTGCCTTTTAAAAAGGGATCTCTTAAGATCGCCGAGAAAAGCGGCTGCGCGATCATCCCTATGTCGCTCAATAATACCAATAGCATTTTTGAAGCTCATATTCCTATGATCAGGAAAACACACGTAATCATCGAGTACGGGAAGCCCATCTATCCAAAAGAGCTGGATAAGGATACCAAAAAACATCTGGAAGAATATGTTCAGGACATCATCCAGGAAACCATCAATAAAAACGCAGAAATACTGGATAAGGATAATGTGCCGGATAAGTGAGATTACGCTTTTATTTTATACAAGTGAGTGTTATAATAAACCATTATATCTTTAAAGGAGTAAAACATTATGAACCAAAGAGATTTAACCTTGCTGACCGATTTCTATGAATTGACGATGATGCAGGGTTATTATGAACAGGGGCAGAATGAAACCGTTGTATTTGATGTATTCTACCGCCAGAATCCCTGTAATGGCGGATATGCGATCTGTGCCGGCCTGGAACAGGTCATTGAATATATAAAAGGGCTTAACTTTACCTACGAGGATGTGGATTATCTCCGGCGCCTTGGTGTCTTCAATGAAGATTTCCTAAACTACCTGAGCGGATTTCACTTCACCGGAGATATCTATGCGATCCCGG
>CAZGVY010000003.1:31216-31625 GCA_964529215.1 uncultured Mordavella sp.
AAGGTACGATCATCTTTCCCAAGGAGCCACTGCTGAAGATCGTTGCTCCCATCATGGAGGCCCAGCTTGTGGAAACGGCTATTTTAAATATCATTAACCATCAGTCCCTGATCGCAACTAAGACCTCCCGCGTGGTATTCGCTGCCGACGGCGACGGCGTAATGGAATTTGGCCTGCGGCGGGCGCAGGGACCGGACGCCGGATTGTACGGCGCCCGCGCCGCTATGATCGGAGGCTGTGTGGGAACCTCTAATGTACTGGCAGGACAGCTCTTTGACGTACCGGTCCTCGGTACCCATGCACACAGCTGGATCATGAGCTTCAAGGATGAATATACCGCATTCCGGACTTATGCCGAATTATATCCCGATAACTGCACGCTCCTGGTAGACACTTATGATACGCTGAA
>CAZGVY010000003.1:31635-35103 GCA_964529215.1 uncultured Mordavella sp.
GTATGCCCGGTCAGTGGAAGTGGGGATCATCTCCGGCTTCGACACAGACTGCAACGGCGCGACCATCGGCTCGATCATCGGCGTCATGCAGGGCGCAAAGGCGCTGCCGCAGGAGTGGACGGAGCCTCTCCATGATACGCTGAAATCCGGCGTACCCAATGCGATCCGCGTATTTCAGGAAATGCGCGATTCAGGGAAAAAACTGACCAGATACGGTATCCGCCTGGACAGCGGCGACCTGGCATATTTATCCAAAGAAGCACGTAAAATGTTAGATGCAGCGGGCTTTGAAACTGCTGTCATCGCCGCCTCCAACGATCTGGACGAATACCTGCTGCACGATCTGAAGGTTCAGGGCGCTGCTATTACCTCCTGGGGCGTAGGCACCAACCTGATCACTTCCAAAGACTGCCCGTCCTTCGGCGGCGTTTACAAACTTGCGGCCATCCAGGACGAAGACGGAGCATTCATCCCCAAGATCAAACTTTCCGAAAATACAGAAAAGATCACGAATCCTGGCAACAAAACCATTTACCGGATCTATGATAAAACCACCGGAAAGATCCGCGCAGACCTGATCTGCTTTGCGGACGAAACCTTTGATTCCAGCGAGGATCTGGTTTTGTTTGATCCGATCGAAACCTGGAAAAAGACCCACCTTGCCGGCGGTTCCTACATCATGCGCGAGATTCTTCTTCCAATTTTCAAGAGTGGAGAATGCGTTTATCAGTCTCCTTCTGTAGCAGAAATTGCAGAATACTGCAAGCAGGAAAAAAAGACTCTCTGGGAAGAAACCAAGCGTTTATTCTATCCTCATAATGTATATGTGGATCTGTCTGACAAACTATACGCTGTTAAAAAAGAACTTCTGAACCAGCTGGGGAAAAATTAAAAGGAGAGTAACAAATCATGAAAATTATTGTATTGGCAGGAGGCTATAGTAATGAACGGGACGTATCCTTAAGTTCCGGCGCCAGCATATGCAGGGCACTCAGGGAGCGCGGCCATCAGGCCTTTCTTCTGGACGCCTTTCTGGGACTTCCTTATGACAAAGACAGGCTGCAGGAGGTCTTTGACCTCCCGGATGCAGGCCTTTCTATTGCTGCAGATATCCAGACGACGGAACCTGACCTGGACGCATTGTGGGCCTCAAGACCCGGGGATTCCAAAAGCTATCTGGGCGAAAATGTCCTGGAGCTCTGCTCCATGGCTGACATCACCTTTATGGCGCTGCACGGAAGTCTTGGTGAAAATGGAAAACTCCAGGCCACCTTTGACGTACTGGGCATCCGTTATACCGGACCCAACTCACTGGGCTGCGCCCTTTCCATGGATAAAGGCGTCGCCAAAGAAATATTCAAGATGCAAGGCGTTCCAACCCCCGACGGAACACATCTGTTCAAAAAAGACAGGGCCGTATCCCTGGCCTCTCTGGGCTTCCAGCTTCCGGTAGTAGTAAAACCCTGCTCCGGTGGTTCCAGCCTGGGTGTATACATCGTGCATACGGAGGAAGAATACCGCCTGGCCATTGATAAATCTTTCAAAAAGGAAACCGAGGTAGTGATCGAACCTTTTATCGACGGAAGAGAATACGCCTGCGGCATTCTGGACGGCAAAGCGCTTCCCCTGGTAGAGATCGTTCCTAAAGACGGTTTCTTCGACTATGCAAACAAATATCAGCTTGGCGGCGCTTCTGAGATCTGCCCCGCCCAGTCTCTTTCTCCTGAAAAAACCGCGCAGATCCAGGCGGCTGGTGAAAAGGCATTCGACGCGCTGCGGCTGGATATATATTCCAGGGCAGATTTTATCGTAGATAATCACACCGGGGAATTTTACTGCCTGGAGGTAAATTCTCTTCCAGGCATGACAAATGCAAGCCTGCTCCCTAAGGCTGCCAAAGCCGCCGGTTATGAATATGGGGAATTTTGCGAACTTATTATCCGTAAATCCATCGAATCCAGATATTCCTCAGAGGAGATACAAGTATGAAAAACCTTACTTTAGCTAACATTACCAAAGCCTGCCAGGGTACTTATCACGGCGATGAACGCCTGCTGTCCCGGGAAGTAGCAGGCGTTGCCATCGACAGCCGCAAAGTAGAAAAGGACTTTCTCTTTGTTGCGATCAACGGCGAACGCTTTAACGCACACCAATTCATACCCGATACCATCAAAAAAGGCGCGCTCTGCGTAGTCTCACATGAAGATCTGGGCGATACCGATTTCCCCTATATCCTTGTGGACGCCACCGGTCAGGCGCTGCTTGATATCGCAAAGCTCTACCGTGACTCCTTTGACGTTAAAGTAGTCGGCATCACTGGCAGCGTAGGCAAAACCAGCACCAAAGAGATGATTGCCTCTGTCCTGTCGCAGAAATACAGCGTACACAAAACACAGGGGAATTTTAACAATGAATGCGGGCTTCCGCTTACAATATTTGAAATGAATGAGACACATCAGGTATCCGTCCTGGAAATGGGCATCAATCACTTTGGAGAGATGCGCAAGCTTTCTGCCACAGCAAGTCCTGATATCTGTGTTATTACAAATATTGGCGTAGCGCATCTGGAATTCCTGAAAACCCAGGAAGGGATTCTGCAGGAGAAAACCCAGATGTTCCAGGATATGAAAAACGGCGGTTCCATCGTTTTAAACGGAGACGACCCCCTGCTTTCTACTCTGGGGCCTGTGAAAGGCGCTGAGCCTGTATTCTACGGGTTAAATCCGCAGAATAACGATATCTATGCGGACAATATCCAGTCCCTTGGCCTTAAGGGAACCTCCTGTACCATCCATCTCCCGGAGGACAGCTTTGACTGCGTAGTTCCGGCTCCGGGTATGCATATGATACCGAACGCCCTTGCCGGTGCGTCCGTCGGCTATATCCTGGGGCTTACCGCGGAAGAAATAAAAAAAGGGATCGAGACGCTTCCCTTTATCCCTGGCCGGAACAATATTATCCAGACGGAACATATGATTTTATTGGATGACTGTTATAACGCCAACACGATCTCTATGAAAGCTTCCCTGGACGTGTTAAACATGGCGATCGGGCGCAAGGTCGCGGTTCTTGGCGATATGGGCGAGCTTGGCGATAACTGGGCAGAGCTTCACCGCGCTGTGGGCAGCTATGCCGCCGATCTTCATATCGACCTGGTCTGCGCCATCGGCGGGCTGTCCCGTGAAATTGCGAATGGTGCAAAAGCGAACGGCGCCGACGCTCTGTGGTTTGAGACAAAAAAAGATTTCCTGGAAAACGCGGGCAGTATTCTGAAGCCCGGCGATAATGTGCTGATCAAAGCCTCCCACGGAATGGAATTTCCGGAGATCGTAGCCGCCCTGAAAGAATTACCGGTATAAGGTATACGGACACTAACGTCCGTTATGGTATGCATTGGCGGACTGCGTTAAGTGCATCTTGACGGACGCGGAATAAAGAAGGAGTATATAGCAATCAGACGGAGCAGCA
>CAZGVY010000004.1:0-34469 GCA_964529215.1 uncultured Mordavella sp.
TTTGAACTGGCGTTTGCCGTACCGGAGGAATGTACCAATATTTATTTTGACGGATGGGTGATGATGAAGGATGGGATCGGCGGGGACCGTATGAAACAGCATGCCGCGGAAGCCTTTATCAATTTTAATTCCCGTGCGGACAATGTCATACGGAATATGTATTATATCGGTTATACTTCCGTAATTTCAGGAGGCAGGGACAGCCGGATCTTTGAATATGCAGACTGGTGCTACGGAGCAGGCGCAGGGGAAACAGAGGTTACGGACTATAACCTTGGATACTTCTTTTCAGAAAAGGAATCTGGGGACAGCTATGTGCTCAGCGTGCCGGCCAGCCAGGCCGGACGCCAGGTGTTCGCACGTTATCCGGACGAAGATGCCATTTCCAGATCCTGCATCATGGCGTGTTTTGACGAGGAACAGACCAAAGCGATCAATCAGATGTGGATCAATGTCCGGTGTTATAATCTCTATGACGTACCTGTACCGGTATGGATATTTTCAGGGATGGCGCTCTGTGTGGCGGCCGCGGCTGCCGTCAGGAAAAAGATTGCCCATTAAGATTTTTCATTGTGGATTTTTCTCTGCTATGCTATAATACGGTATTAGCGTAATGATTATGGACATACTTAAATATCAGGAGATTGCAGGAGTGTTACAGATATGCCAGAGCTTACAAACGAGATAAAGGAGCAGATAAAAAAGAGAAGGACGTTTGCCATCATATCCCATCCGGATGCGGGGAAAACAACGCTTACGGAGAAATTCCTTTTATATGGAGGAGCCATCAACCAGGCGGGGAGTGTGAAGGGGAAAGCGACGGCCAGACATGCGGTGTCTGACTGGATGGAGATCGAAAAGGAGAGGGGGATCTCCGTTACTTCTTCCGTATTACAGTTTAATTATGACGGGTATTGTATCAATATTCTGGATACGCCGGGACATCAGGATTTCTCTGAGGATACGTACCGTACTCTTATGGCGGCAGATTCAGCGGTGATGGTCATTGACGCATCGAAAGGCGTGGAGGCGCAGACAAGAAAGCTGTTTAAGGTATGTACCATGCGCCATATCCCTATTTTCACATTCATCAATAAGATGGACCGGGAGGCGCTGGATACCTTTGAACTGCTGGACGATATTGAAAATGAACTGGGGATCGCTACCTGTCCCGTGAACTGGCCGATCGGCTCAGGCAAGAGCTTCAAGGGCGTGTATGACAGGAACAAAAGGGAGATTGAACTGTTCTCGGATACCAGAAAGGGAACGGCTCAGGGCAGTGTACAGACGGTTTCAGTGGAGGATCCCGGGGCAGACCGTCTTCTTGAGCCGGGGCAGAAGGAACAGCTTATAGAAGAAATTGAACTTCAGGACGGCGCCGGGGCGGTATTTGACCAGGAGCTGGTGAGCCGCGGAGAACTGTCGCCGGTGTTTTTCGGTTCGGCGCTGACGAATTTCGGCGTAGAGACATTTCTGCAGCATTTTCTTCAAATGACGACTCCGCCGCTTCCAAGAAGATCGGATCAGGGGCTCATCGATCCTATGGACGAACCAGATTTTTCGGCCTTTGTATTTAAGATCCAGGCAAATATGAATAAGGCGCACAGGGACAGGATCGCATTTATGAGGATCTGTTCCGGTGCATTTGAAGCGGGGATGGAAGTATACCATATCCAGGGAGGAAAGAGGGTGCGTTTATCGCAGCCTCAGCAGCTTATGGCCAGCGAGAGGAAGATGGTTGAGCATGCGTACGGCGGAGATATTATCGGAGTGTTTGATCCCGGGATCTTTTCAATTGGAGATACCCTTACTGTTTCCCAGAAGAAATATGCTTATGAAGGGATCCCGACTTTTGCGCCGGAGCATTTTGCAAGGGTGCGCCAGGTGGATACCATGAAGCGGAAGCAGTTTATCAAGGGAATTAATCAGATCGCTCAGGAGGGTGCGATCCAGATCTTTCAGGAATATAATACCGGAATGGAAGAGATCATTGTAGGAGTGGTGGGCGTGCTGCAGTTTGACGTGCTGAAGTACCGCCTGGAAAATGAATATAATGTGGACATCCGTATGGATAACCTTCCCTATGAGTATATCCGCTGGATCGAAAATGAGGGAATCGACCTGGACAAGATCAAGGGCACTTCCGATATGAAAAAGATCAAGGATTTAAAAGACCGGCCGCTGCTTTTATTTGTAAACGAGTGGAGCGTGCGCATGGTTCTTGAGCGCAACGAAGGACTGGAGCTTTCTGAATTTGGGCGGTCGTAGGCAGAGCCTTTCCAAACAGGCGGCAGGCAAACTTTAGGTTTGCAATTGCAGATAAATTTGTTATAATCGTTATATGAGTTTGAAAATCTACCAACAGGAGGTTTACGGATATGGGAAAAGAAGACAGGAACGCATACATGATCCAGAAAGAGGAAAGTGTTGGTGAAGTAAAGATCGCAGATGAAGTGGTGGCGTCCATTGCGGCATTTGCAGCGATGGATGTGGAAGGCGTAGGTTCCATGGGCGGCAATGCGAAGGAAAAGGGCCGGATGGGAATGAAAACTCCCTCCAAGGGCGTGAAGCTTGACGTGCTGGAAGGGGTTGTTTCTGTTACGCTGACACTGAATCTGGTGTATGGATACAGCCTGATCGACGTGTCTAAGCGGATCCAGGACAAGGTAAAGACTTCGATCGAGAGTATGACCGGACTGAAGGTGGCTGATGTGAATATCCGTGTTGCAGGAGTAGACGTACCAGAGGAGGCATAAGTGAAAAGGACAGAGCAGAGGGAGCATATATTCCGTCTGGTTTTCGGCATGGAATTCCACTCTTTGGAAGAATTGAAGGAGCAGATCCAGCTTTACTTTGAACAGGAAGAGATCGCAGACGCAGAGGAAAAGGCCAGGGAATATATCGCAGAGAAGACGGAAGCGATAGCCGTCCATATAGAAGAAATTGACCGGATGATCAACAGGTACAGCGCCGGATGGAAGACAAGCCGTATGAACAAGGCGGATCTGTCCGTCCTCCGTCTTGCAGTCTATGAGATGAAGATGGATGAGGATGTTCCGGTCTCCGTTGCGATCAATGAGGCGGTAGAACTGGCTAAGAAATTCGGCGGAGAGGACAGCCCGGCATTTATCAACGGCGTCCTGGCCAAGATGGCGGACTAGGCAGGTGTACAGGTTATGGCTAATGTGTATACAGTAAGACAGGTGAATTCCTACATTAAGAACATGTTTACCCAGGACTTTATGCTGAACCGGATCTATGTTAAGGGGGAGGTCTCGAACTGCAAGTATCATACATCAGGACATATATATTTTTCTTTAAAGGATGAGTCTGGAACGATTGCCTGCGTTATGTTTGCCGGGCAGCGCGGCGGGCTCTCTTTTCGTATGAAGGAAGGACAGCAGGTGATCGTATGTGGAGCTGTAAGCGTATATGAAAGAAACGGTTCTTACCAGCTGTATGCCAAGGAGATCCGTCTGGATGGGGAAGGTATCCTGTATGAACGGTTTCAGGCGCTGAAAAGAGAATTGGAAGATATGGGGATGTTTGCGCCAGAGTATAAACAGCCGGTTCCAAGATTTGCAAGGACGGTGGGAGTCGTGACTGCACCGACAGGCGCCGCGGTCCGTGATATTATGAATATCAGTGCAAGAAGAAATCCCCATGTGCAGCTGATCCTTTATCCTGCACAGGTACAGGGCGAAGGAGCAGGGGAAAGTATTGTACGCGGTATCCGTATGCTGGAAAAAAGAAATGTGGATGTTATGATCGTGGGACGGGGCGGCGGTTCGATAGAGGATCTGTGGGCATTCAATGAAGAAGATGTGGCAAGGGCTATTTTCGAATGCCGGGTTCCGGTGATCTCGGCAGTGGGGCATGAAACGGACACGACCATTGCTGATTATGTGGCTGATCTGCGGGCGCCTACGCCTTCTGCAGCAGCGGAGCTTGCCGTATGGGATTACGGACAGTTTATGGAGAGCCTCCGGGGCAGCAGGCAGAAGATGTCCCGCCTGATGAGACAGAGGCTGGAATGGTATCAGATGAAGGAAAAAGAGCTTCGGGCAAGGCTTGCGCACAGGCATCCGGAAGCGATGCTGAGGGAACGGAGGACCCGCGCCGTGGAGATGGAGGACCGTCTGCGGCGGCAGATGGAAAACCGCCTGCAGCAGGCGAAGTACCGGCTGGGTATCCAGGCTGAGCGGCTTAAGGGAACGTCGCCGCTTGAGAAGCTGAGCCAGGGTTATGCATTTCTTGAACAGGAAAAGGGAGAAAAGAGATGCGCGGTAAAGAGTATAAAGCAGATACAGGAGGGCGAGATCCTGTCTGCTTATGTGACGGACGGGAGGATCCAGGCGTCAGTTACGGAAATCAGGGAGGAGCGCTATGAGTAAGAGCCAGGAAAAACAGGAATGGAAAGAGGATTTTGAGGATTATACGCTAGAGCAGGTATTTGACCGGCTGGAGCAGGTGGCTGCCGGGATGGAGGAGGAGACCTCGCTTGAGGAATCTTTCCGGATGTATCATCAGGGGCTGGAGCTTTTAAAGGCATGCAATGATAAGATAGAACGGATTGAAAAGCAGATAGTGATACTGGATGAGGAGGGCGTTGCGCATGAATTTTGAGAGCCAGGAAATGAAAAAGGCCGATTTCGGGGAGCTGAGAAAAGAAAAAACAGAAGAGATAGAGCGGATTCTGCTCTCCTATCTCCCAAAGGAGGAGGGGCATCAGAAGGTAATTATGGAGGCTATGGCATATAGCCTGATGGCAGGAGGGAAGCGCCTGCGCCCGATGCTGATGCAGGAAACTTACTGGATGTTTGGCGGCAGAGGAGGCGTAGTGGAACCATTTATGGCGGCGCTTGAGATGATCCATACCTATTCGCTGGTACATGACGATCTTCCGGCGATGGATGATGACGACCTCCGCAGGGGAAGGATGACGACCCACAAGAAGTTTGGAGAAGATATGGGGATCCTCGCCGGGGATGCATTGCTGAATTATGCATTTGAAACGGCGTCCTCTGCTTTTGCAAAGTATCCTGATAAAAGCCTGCTGATCGGGAAGGCGATTGGTATCCTGGGAAGAAAGGCCGGTATTTACGGCATGCTTGGCGGCCAGGTAGTAGACGTACAGGAAACCGGTCACGCAGTGGAAAAGGATGTGCTTGATTTTATCTACGCGCTGAAGACAGGGGCGCTTCTGGAGAGCGCCATGATGATCGGAGCGGTTCTGGCCGGAGCGGGAGAGGAAGAACTTAAGACCGTCGAGAAAGCTGCGGGCAAGATTGGCCTGGCCTTCCAGGTACAGGATGATATTCTGGATGTGACAAGTACGGAAGCCGTGCTGGGCAAACCAATCCACAGCGATGAGCGGAATGAAAAAACCACCTATGTGACGCTGTTTGGAATTGACGGGGCAAAGAAAGTGGTTGAAAGGGAATCCCTGGAGGCAGTAGAACTGATCAGAAGCCTTCCCGGGGAGAATCCCTATCTGGAGTGGCTGCTTAACGCCCTGATCGGCAGGAAAAAATAAAAGCGGTCTCAAAACTTAGCAATGATATAGGAGTTGTCATGAAAGAACGGTTGGATGTATTACTGGTGAAGCGGAACCTGGCTGGATCCAGGGAAAAGGCAAAAGCTGTCATCATGTCTGGCAGCGTATATGTGGAGGGTCAGAGAGAGGATAAGGCGGGAAGTATGTTTCCCGGTGATGTGGCTATAGAAGTCAGGGGGCATGCCCTTCCCTACGTGAGCCGCGGAGGGCTGAAACTTGAAAAAGCGATGAAGAACTTTGACGTATCGGTCAGAGATAAGGTCTGTACAGATGTAGGGTCTTCTACAGGAGGATTTACAGACTGTATGCTTCAGAACGGAGCCCGGAAGGTATTTGCCATTGATGTGGGGAGAGGACAGCTGGCATGGAAGCTCAGGCAGGACGAGAGAGTCGTCTGTATGGAGAAGACGAATATCCGGTACGTGGCGCCGGAGGATCTGGGAGAGCCGGTTGAGTTTTCTTCTGTTGATGTGTCCTTTATTTCCCTGACAAAGGTGCTTCTTCCCATCCGGAATTATCTCTGTGAAAAGGGACAGGTCGTGGCGCTGATCAAGCCTCAGTTTGAGGCCGGCAGGGAAAAAGTGGGGAAAAAGGGTGTGGTCCGGGAGAGGAGTACCCATATAGAGGTGATTGAGAGGGTAAAGGAGTATGCACGTTCTATTGGGTTTGATATTCTGGATTATGATTATTCACCCATCCGGGGGCCTGAGGGAAATATTGAATATCTGATCCATCTGGAGAAATCCGGCAGGGATATCGGAGAGATCAGGACGGAAGCGGAAATCATACAGACGGTGGAAGATGCATTTGCAGCATTGACAACATAAAAGGAAAGCATAGATATGGAGCGTTTTTTAATTGTAACAAATGATGGGAAAGATAAGGACGGGCAAGTCACAAACAAAGTAAAAGAGCTGCTGGAGGGCAGGGGGAAGACATGCCTTCTGTGCAGAAAGGATGAGCAGAAAAATATTATCCCGGAGAGCATTCCGGAGGAGATAGACTGCGCGATCATTATTGGAGGAGACGGATCCCTGATCGAGGTGGCGAGGCTTCTTCAGAAGAAAGTACCGCTTCTTGGGATCAATATGGGGACTCTGGGATATCTGACCGAGGTAGAGGTCGAACACCTGGAAGATGCGCTGGATCAGATCCTTGCGGGTAATTTTATGGTGGAAGAGCGCATGATGCTGGATGGGATCTTTGAGGACGGCACTCAGGATGTGGCGCTGAATGATATCGTGCTTTCCAGAAAGGGAGCTCTCCGCATCATTCATTTCAAATTGTATGTAAATGGGGCATTGCTAAATTCCTACGAGGCAGATGGGATCATTATATCTACGCCCACCGGATCGACGGCGTATAATCTGTCGGCCGGAGGCCCTATCGTAGAGCCCACGGCTGAGATGATCGTTGTAACTCCGATCTGTTCCCATGCACTGAACACCAGCAGCATTGTACTGTCAGCAGATGACGAGATACGGATCGAGATCGGGGAGGGAAGGCATGGAAGAACGGAGGAGGTGTGTATCTCCTTTGACGGGACAAATACCAGGGAACGGAAAACAGGGCAGACTGTGGTTATCCGGCGGTCGGAGATGAGTACAGCTTTGATGAAACTGAGTAAAATCAGCTTTTTGGAGATATTGAGCAGAAAGATGAAAGGGAACTAGTGGAATGAAAGTAAACAGGCATGCAAAAATTGTTGAGCTGATCAACAGGTATCATATTGAGACCCAGGAGGAGCTGGCAGAATACTTAAATAACGAAGGATTTAAGGTAACTCAGGCTACGGTATCCAGAGATATCAGAGACCTGAAGCTTACGAAGATACCTACAAAGGATGGAAGACAGAAATATTCGGTGCATCATACAACGGAGACGGAGATGGGCGACAAGTATAACCGTATTCTTAAAGATGGCTATGTGTCCATGGACATGGCGCAGAATATCCTGGTGATCAAAACGGTATCCGGTATGGCTATGGCTGTCTGCGCTGCAATTGATTCCATGAGATGGAAGGAAGTAGTAGGCAGTATTGCGGGAGACGATACGATCATGTGCGCGATCCGGAGTGTGGACGATACGATCATAGTAATGGATAAAATCAGTAAGATTGTGCTGTAAACAGGAGGACATATGCTGCAGAATTTACATGTGAAGAATCTTGCCCTGATCGATGAGATTGAAGTGGAATTTGGTCCGGGGCTGAATATACTGACCGGCGAGACCGGCGCCGGCAAATCTATCATACTGGGTTCCGTGAACCTTGCGCTTGGCGGAAGATACAGCCGGGAGATCCTGCGGGCGGGAGCCCAGTATGGCCTGGTGGAGCTGACTTTTGTACCGGAAGAAAAGCAGATCGGGAAGCTGGCAGAATTAGATATCATTCCTGAGGATGGAGTTATTGTGCTGAGCAGGCGGCTGATGGATGGCAGGAGCGCCAGCAGGATTAACGGGGAGACGGTTACCATGTCACGGCTGAAAGAGGCGGCAGGGGTCCTGATTGATATTCATGGACAGCATGAACACCAGTCGCTGCTGTATAAGAAGAACCAGCTTCAGATACTGGATGCCTATGCAGGAAGACAGGTAAAGGAAAAGGCTGGGGAAGTCAGGGCAGCCTGCCGGGCATATAAGAAGTATCTGGAGGAATGGGAAGCATCCAGGATGGATGAGTCTGAACGGGCAAAAGAGACAGCATTTCTGGAATTTGAGATTCAGGAGATACAGGAAGCGTTCCTTACGCCGGGGGAAGATGAACAGCTGGAGAAGGATTACCGCCGTATGAACAATGCAAGGAATATTGCCGCTAATGTGGCAGAGGCTTATGAATATACCGGAGGTATGCAGGCGGGCAGCGCCAGCGAGCTGGTGAGCAGGGCGATCCGCTGTATGAATGAGGCGGCGAAATATGATGAAAGGGCGGAGGAATTATACGGACAGCTGTCAGAGCTGGACGGGCTTCTCAACGATTTTAACCGGGAACTTTCAGGATATCAGGATTCCCTGCAGTTTTCGGAGGAAGATTTTTACGAGACGGAGAAGCGGCTGAATGAGATCAACCATCTTAAGACAAAATATGGAAATTCAATAGAAGCTATATTGGAATATTGCGAGGAAAAGGAAAAAAGACTGCAGGTCCTGAATGATTATGAGGGGTATCTTATGTCCCTGCAGGAGAAGCTTGACATACAGGAAAAGGAACTGAAAAATGCATCGGATGCACTGACAGAGCTCCGGAAGCATTATGGAAAGCTTCTTGCAAAGCAGATCAGGGAAGGAATGCGGGAGCTGAATTTTGCAGATGTGAAATTTGAAATCCGGTTTGGCAGTCTTGCAGATTATACGGCAAATGGCAGGGATGATGTGGAATTCCTGATTTCTATGAATCCCGGCGAGCCGGTAAAGGAATTATCTGAGGTAGCGTCCGGCGGCGAGCTGTCGCGGATGATGCTGGCGATCAAAGCAGTTATGGCAGACAGAGATGAGATAGAAACGCTGATCTTTGATGAGATCGATGTGGGGATCAGCGGAAGGACGGCGCAGAAAGTATCGGAAAAGATGGCGTTCATCGGAAAGAACCATCAGGTCATCTGCATCACTCATCTTGCACAGATCGCGGCAATGGCGGATGCTCATTATGTTATTGAAAAAAAGGTGAAAAAGGAATCTGCCAGAACGGATATCCGCCTGCTTGCAGAAAATGAGACGACGGAAGAACTGGCAAGGATCCTGGGCGGCGCGGAGATAACGGAGGCCGTCCGTGAGAATGCGAGAGAGATGAAGGCGCTGGCAGAGCAGTATAAGCGTCAGAGTATAAAATAAAAGAGTGCCGAAAAGCCACGTGTTCTGCTATTGTGATGTTCTGAGCGGGATTTTATAATGAATCTATGTTTGCATATATTAAGATGAATTATAAAAAACTAACGGAAGAAAGGCTTGACGGCAGAAAATACAGAGAGATACTGGGAATCCTTCTTGCGATGATGCTGATCTGTGTGCTGCCGGAGATCCAGAGGACGGCTGCGGCGGGAGATATTTCTTGGGAACTGCAGAATATCCTGGGTAACAAAACGGTGGAAGCCGGCAGGATTTCATACAGCCTGGCAGGAGAAGGACTGTCGGGAATAACTGCAGATGCAGCAGAGATTGGCGGGAAGCTTACGTTCACCCTGCCAGAAAGTTCTGCCGCATTATCAGATTTTGTGTCAAAGGAGCCGGTATGGGAAGGAAAGCCTTTGGATAGCCCGGATCAGCGAAGGGACAGCCAGACAGAATCCCTGCCCGTTTTAAACGGGGAGGAGCAGCCGGCTGGGGAACAGGAAGATGCAGAACAGGTTTTTTACTGTGGAAGTTTTTTGTGCGACAGCGCGGGAATGATCATTGGCTGTGACGAAACTGTGACGCTGACAGACGGCGTACTGTGTTTACCTGGAGACAGCAGATGCAGGGGAGTGGGGGCAAAAGCGTTTCTGCCTTTTGGCGCGCAGATCTCGGAGATCTATATCCCGGCAAATATTGTGGAGATTAGTGAGGGTGCGTTTGACGGACTTACGGGGCTTTCCTATATCTATGTGGATTTGGATAATCCAGTTTATGGAAGCTACGGGGGAGAGATCTTCTTAAAAGATCATGAAACATCCTAAATGTGATGATGTTACATAAAAAAGAACAGATTGCACATAATAAGGCAGGTACATAGGTATCTGCCTTATTTATGTGCAATCTATTTCCAATTCTGCGGAGGAGAAGAATATGAGAAGATTTTGGTACAGACGCATATTGATCATGGTCCTTACACTGGCAGTCAGTGTGGGAGGCAGTTATTTTCTTTTGGAATTGCAGAGAAACAGGCTGGAGCAGCAGGTGTCGGCAGGAACTTCCGGGGAAATGGTAATCCCCGGAGGAATGCCGGTTGGGATTTATCTGGAGACCGATGGGGTGCTGGTGCTCGGCACAGAGGCGATAGAAGGGATGAACGGCGAGACGTGCGAACCGGCTGCCCATCTGGTGAAAGAGGGAGATTACATCATAGGACTGAATGATAAAACGGTTGAAAATAAGGCGGAACTGATCGCGGCAGTGAAATCGCTGACGGATGACGATGTGGTTCTGAAAGTGATGCGCAGGGAACAGAAAATAGATATCCGGGTGAAGGCAGTTCAGTGCGGGGTGGATGATTACAAGTTAGGGATCTGGGTAAGAGATAACGCACAGGGGCTGGGAACCATTACCTATCTGACGGCAGACAGTGAATTCGGAGCGCTGGGACATGGGATCCATGATACAGATACGGGAGAGCTTCTGGATATTTCAAAAGGCCGTCTTTATAGCACCAGCATACGGGACATACAAAAAGGAGAGAGCGGTGTGCCCGGAGGCATGGAGGGGATTATTGTCTATAACAATTATAATGTATTAGGCAGTATTACGGAAAACAGTGAAGAAGGGATATATGGGAATCTGGACCGGGTAGATACATTATTTAAAAACGCAGAGCCAGTGGAGATCGCGGCGGCTGAGGAAATCCAGGAAGGACCGGCAGAGATCCGGTGCAGTATAGACGGACAGGTAAAAGAGTATAAGGTGCAGATCACCAGTGTGAATCCTGCCGCGCGGGAGATTAATAAAACGATCGAACTGGAAGTGACGGATAGGGAACTACTGGAGATGACCGGAGGGATCGTACAGGGAATGAGCGGCAGCCCAATACTGCAGAATGGAAAACTGGCCGGGGCGGTTACGCATGTGTTTGTCAATGATCCTGCCAGAGGATATGGGATCCTGATCGGGGATATGATGGAAAAGCCTTAGCGCCGGAACGTGTCGAAAAGACACTGCCAGGATTCTTGCGGTATGCTGGCCGCAATTTTATAATAAATTCATGTGTGCTTGTATATGGAAGAATTATGTAATGATAATAGGCGGAAAAGTAAATAGCAGAAGGTACGCGGATATACTGGGAGTCATCCTGGCTCTGGCAGTGCTGTGTGTGGCGGCAGGGGCAAAGATGCCGGAACTTCCCTCAGTAAGAGGAGTATCGGGAAACTGGGCGGTATCTGACAATATTGCCGGAGAGTCTGATCTGATCCCAGGCGCCAGCGTGGGAAATGAATTGAAGAAGATACCGGGTATACTTACGGAGGCCGGAATCAGACAGAAGATCCTGGCGCCGGATATGAAGCTGGAAGCCTTTGCGGTCCCTGATGCAGGATTTCAGTGGGAAAGTAAGGAAGCGGAGGAGCCTTTAGCTGGGATCCAGGAACCGCCGGCAGGAATGCCGGAAGAACCGGACGTAATCCTGGATCAGCCTGCGGCTGCGCCGGAGATACCGGAAGAATCTTCAGAGGAAACGGGAGGATCAGCAGAGGGATTTTTATGTGGCGGACTGGTATGTGACAGTATGGGAATGGTAACTGGCTGTACGGATGATATGGTCATAACGGACGGCGTACTGTGCCTGCCCTCAGACAGCCGGTGTACAGGGATCCGTGCCGGAGCGTTCTCGCAGCTTGGTTTACAGGTCTGGGAGGTTTACATTCCGGCGAATATTATTTCCATTGAAGATGGGGCGTTTGACGGTCTTGACCCGTCTCTTTACATTCAGATGCATCCGGACAATCCGGCGTATGGGAGCAGCGAAGGCAGTCTTTATGAAAAATAACATAAGACAGAGTGATTTTTATTTTCCCGGAATATAATTTCAATAAAATATTTGACAAATAAATAAGAAAAGAGCATAATAGTGTTGTTAAAATGCTGACAAAGGAGTCGGGGAACTTGCAGTTTGCAGTTGTTTCTGACTCTTTTTTGTTTTTATCCGGAGGAAAAGAGATGGCAGTGAAATATGTATTTGTTACCGGGGGCGTGGTTTCGGGACTTGGAAAGGGAATTACGGCGGCATCTTTGGGACGGCTTTTGAAGGCGAGAGGATACCAGGTTACCATGCAGAAATTTGATCCTTATATCAATGTGGATCCGGGAACCATGAATCCGATCCAGCACGGAGAGGTGTATGTAACGGAGGACGGCACGGAGACGGATCTGGATCTTGGACACTATGAGCGGTTTATCGATGAATGCCTGGACAGAAATTCCAATGTAACCACAGGAAAGATCTACTGGTCGGTGCTGCAGAAGGAGCGCCGGGGAGATTATGGAGGGGGAACCGTGCAGGTGATCCCTCATATAACGAATGAGATTAAAAGCAGGTTCTATCATGGAGCTTTTCCAGAGGAGGAGCGGATTGCAATTATCGAAGTAGGCGGAACGGTGGGAGATATTGAGAGCCAGCCATTTCTGGAATCCATCCGCCAGTTCCAGCATGAGGCTGGGCATGAGAACGCCATACTGATCCACGTCACGCTGATCCCTTATCTGAAGGCCTCCGGCGAACTGAAAAGCAAGCCCACCCAGCAGAGCGTGAAGGAACTTCAGGCAATGGGACTGTGGCCGGATATCCTGGTCTGCAGAAGCGAGCATCCGATCCCTGAGGAGCTCCGGGCAAAGATCGCGCTGTTTTGTAATGTGAGTGAAGATCACGTGCTTCAGAATCTGGATGTGGAATATCTGTATGAGGCTCCGCTTGCAATGGAGAAAGAGCAGCTTGCAAAGGTGGTGTGCGAGTCGCTGCATCTGCCCTGCCCGGAACCTGATCTTAACGATTGGAAGGAGATGGTATATAACCTCCGGAATCCGCAAAGAGAAGTGGAGATTGCGATCGTAGGGAAATATATCCAGCTTCACGACGCATATCTGAGTGTGGCGGAGGCTTTGAAGCATGGCGGCATTGCGGCCCGGGCGAATGTGAAGATCAGATGGATCGATTCTGAGGAAATAAGCAGGGAAAATATAGCAGAACGGCTGCAGGGCGTGCAGGGTATCCTGATACCAGGAGGGTTCGGCATCAGAGGGACAGAGGGGAAAATATGTGCGGTACAGTATGCAAGAGAAAACAGGATTCCGTTTCTCGGGATCTGTCTGGGTATGCAGATGGCGATCGTAGAGTATGCCCGGCATATTCTTGGATATGAGGATGCAAACAGCATAGAGCTGGATCCAGACACGTCCCATCCGGTCATTGCGCTGATGCCGGAACAGAACGGGGTAACAGATCTGGGAGGAACGCTCCGCTTAGGAGCATACCCCTGTATATTAAAAGAGGGGAGCCTGGCGGAGAAGCTGTATCAGACAAGGGAAATCAGCGAACGCCACCGGCATAGATATGAAGTAAATAACAAGTACCGCAGGGAGCTGGAGGAAAGAGGCATGTGCCTGTCCGGACTGTCGCCTGACGGCAGAATTGTAGAAATGCTGGAACTTAAGGATCATCCTTACTTTATTGGGACGCAGGCCCATCCGGAATTAAAGTCAAGGCCGAACCGCGCCCATCCATTGTTCAGGGGACTGGTACAGGCAGCGGCAGAGTACCTGGCCAGTGAAAAAGACCGGTAAAAGACCGGCAGGAAAAGAGGATGTAAGGTTTGCATTCTTTTCCAGGAAAGGGTATGATAAAGAGTATCAGAATATGTAAGGAAAGAAGGGATTCGTTATGTTTAATTTTCAGTATTATACGCCTACTAAGGTCGTGTTTGGAAAGGGAACGGAAAGCAAGGCTGGAGAACTTGTTGCGGAACAGAACTGTAAAAAGGTCCTGATCCATTATGGAAAGGGAAGTGTGATCCGTTCCGGGCTTCTGGACAAGGTAAAAAAATCTCTGGATGAATATCAGATAGATTATATTGAGCTTGGAGGCGCGGTTCCTAATCCAAGACTCAGCCTGGTATATGAAGGGATTGAACTCTGTAAAAAAGAAGGGGTTGATTTTATCCTGGGCGTAGGCGGAGGAAGCGCGATCGATTCTGCCAAAGCGATTGGTTATGGCGTGGCAAACGAGGGCGATGTATGGGACTTTTACTGTAAAAAACGAACGGCAAAAGCCTGCCTGCCTATCGGAGTCATACTTACCCTTGCCGCTACCGGAAGTGAGATGAGTAATTCTTCTGTTATTACGAATGAAGATGGCTGGAATAAACGGGGATATGGATCTGATCTTGGAAGGCCGAAATTTGCGATAATGAACCCGGAGTTAACGATGACTCTGCCGGATTACCAGACGGCCTGTGGATGTACCGATATTATGATGCACACGATGGAACGCTATTTTACAAATGGCGGTAATATGGAGATTACCGACAGTATTGCAGAAGCGCTGCTGCGGACGGTGCTTACAAATGCAAAGATCCTTGCCCGCGATCCCGGTAATTATGATGCCAGGGCGGAGGTTATGTGGGCAGGAAGCCTTGCTCATAATGGGCTGACCGGCTGCGGAAACGACGGAGGAGATTTTGCTTCCCATGCTCTGGAGCATGAGATAGGAGGAATGTTTGACGTGGCTCACGGGGCTGGCCTTGCGGCTGTCTGGGGAAGCTGGGCGAGATATGTATACAAAGACTGCCTGCCGAGATTCAAAAGATATGCGTTGAACGTAATGGGCGTAAAGGAGGAAGGAACAGACGAGGAAACCGCATTGAGAGGAATTGAGGCGATGGAGGATTTCTACCGGGAGATCCATATGCCTGTTACGATCAGAGAGCTTGGCATCGAACCGACAGACGATCAGTTAAAAGAAATGGCACATAAGTGCAGCGTGGCATGTAACAATAAAAAAGGTTCTGCAAAAGTTCTGAGAGAAGAAGATATGCTGGCGATCTACAGGATGGCTTTGTAGAAGCTGGCGCTGCGTTTGCATTCGCGGACGCATATGAAAACAGAAAATACCCTCTATACAGACGAAGCAACATTACGATGAACTACCAGTTTACGGAAGCTAAGCCACTCAGGAATGCCTTCGTGGCTAAGATTCCGTAGCCTGCTATTTCATCTTCATTAAAAACGCTTCCGAATTGTCTGTTTAGAGGGTATTTTCTGTTTTCATCCGCTGTTTACCTTCTACTCCGTACACTGGCATCATATCGTCTGGCCGTTCAGCGGTTTAGTGGAATGACATTGGTTTACAACACAGTTAGAAGATAGCGTTATGAACTAATCTATATCCGCCAGGCCGCCGGACAGCCAAGTAGTATGATGCCGGAGTATAAAGCAGCAGGTAAACAGCTGCCATCCGTGGCAGATAAGTACTGCATGGGTATTTCAGGGGCGTCCTTAGCGGAGGCGAAATCCACTGCTTACGGATACTTAGGCGCGAAGGCATTCCTGAGCGTCTTAAGTGTAGTTAGCAGTTAGTTCGCCGCAGCGCTGCCCCGCCCATGCAGTACTTATCTGTCATGGATGGCAACGTCCAGGCTCATTTTAATATGTCCGGCAAAACATACTTAACGAATCCCGGTTCATCCGTTTAAACAGATACGCAGAGTAAAATCTTCAGAAATTTCTGACAAATATCCCTATGAAATGACAGCATCCGGTAATCCATTGTATAAAATGTAATCCGTTTCTTTACATAAAAGAGCAAAAATTGTCTGAATTTGCAAAGAAATTAAAAAAATATCGAAATATGAATCGTTTTTACGACATATATTTCTTGAACTGCAAATTGTATAAAATTATAATTGATTTTGCAGACTTTAGTAAAGAATAGGAGGAATTGAAGAATGGGAGCAATCAGTGTTGCGATAGCCGACGACAATGAAAGAATCGTGGAATTACTTGACGATATTATCAGCAGCGATAAAGATCTGCGTCTGGTGGGAAAGGCTAACAATGGAGAAGATGTATGTACAATTATCCGGGAAAAAGAACCGGACGTTGTCCTGCTGGACCTGATCATGCCGAAGATGGACGGCCTAAGCGTAATGGATCAGATCAACCGGGATAAAAAGATTGGGAAACATCCCAATTTTATTGTGGTAACAGCAGTGGGACAGGACCGGATCACAGAGGACGCGTTCAATAAAGGGGCAAGATACTATGTAATGAAGCCTTTTAAGAATGAGGTGATCCTGAATTACATTAAAAATACGGTGAAAGGAAAAACGGGAAATACATATCCAAGAGCAGAAACGAAGGACAGTCCTGCTGATCAGGAAGAAACCAGCCTGGAAAACAGGGTGACGGATATGATCCATGAGATAGGGATCCCGGCTCACATCAAAGGGTATCATTATCTGAGAGACGCGATCATCATGGCGGTGGAAGATATGGATGTATTGAACGCGGTAACAAAGGTATTGTATCCAACCGTTGCAAAGAAGCATCATACGACGGCCAGCAGAGTAGAACGTGCGATCCGGCATGCGATCGAGGTGGCATGGAGCAGAGGGAAATTAGATACATTGGATGAGCTGTTTGGATACACGGTGAGCAATGGGAAGGGAAAACCGACAAATTCAGAGTTTATTGCGCTGATCGCTGATACTCTGCGGCTGGAGTATAAAAACCGGTAAAAGGAATTGAAAAGATAGAAAAATTGTTAAAATAATACCTGGAAAACAGGATAATACTTTATTTTTTGTAAAAAATGCGGTACAATGGAGAACAAATGAAGGAATGTTAATCTATGGAGGAAAGAATGATGAAAGAGATACTTTTTGCAACTTCAGAGGCAGTACCGTTTATTAAAACAGGCGGGCTTGCGGATGTAGCGGGATCGCTGCCGAAGTATTTTGATAAAGATAATTTTGAGATCCGCGTGATGCTGCCAAAATATTTATGCATAAAAGAAGAATGGCGTAACAAGATGGAGTATGTTACACATTTTTATATGGATTGGAATTGGAGATCAGAGTATGTTGGAATATTGAGTTTAGAGCACGAAGGAATTACATTCTATTTTATAGATAATGAAAAATACTTTAACGGATTTGCACCATATGGGGATATATTTTATGATCTGGAGAAGTTTGCGTTTTTCTCAAAGGCAGTGCTGAGCACGCTGCCGCTGATCGGATACCGTCCGGATATCATCCACTGCCATGACTGGCAGACAGGCCTTGTACCGGTTTATCTGGATAATTTCCGCTATGGCAATGAATATTTCAGAGGGATCAAGACGGTCATGACGATCCATAATCTGAAATTCCAGGGCACGTGGGATACGAAGGTGATCAAGAATATGACAGGGCTTCCGGATTACTATTTTGTGCCGGACAAGCTGGAGGCATATAAGGACGCTAATTATCTGAAAGGCGGGATCGTATATGCAGACCGCGTGACCACGGTAAGCAATACATATGCAGAGGAGATCAAGACTCCGTTTTATGGAGAGAAGCTGGACGGGCTTATGAATGCCCGTGCGAACTGCCTGTCTGGGATCGTAAACGGTCTGGATTATACGGAATGGGATCCGGAGACAGATCCTAAGATCGAGAAGAATTATTCCGCTAAGAATTTCAGGAAAGAGAAGGTTAAGAATAAGACTGCGCTGCAGAAAGAACTGGGGCTTGCTGAGGACCCGAAGAGGATGATGATAGGGATTGTATCCCGCCTGACGGATCAGAAGGGGTTTGACCTGATCGCTTACGTGATGGACGAGCTGTGCCAGGACGAGGTCCAGATCGTAGTTCTTGGTACGGGCGAAGAGCAGTATGAGAATATGTTCCGTCATTTTGCATGGAAATATCCGGATAAGGTATCGGCAAATATTTACTATTCGGATGCGATGTCCCATAAGATCTATGCAAGCTGCGATGCATTTCTGATGCCCTCACTTTTTGAACCCTGCGGCCTGAGCCAGCTTATGAGCCTTCGCTACGGTACGCTTCCGGTTGTCAGGGAGACCGGAGGACTGAAGGATACGGTAGAGCCATATAATGAATATGAGAAAACAGGTACAGGCTTTAGTTTTACGAACTATAACGCGCATGAGATGCTTGGTACGATACGGTACGCAGAGCAGATTTATTACGATAAGAAGAAAGACTGGAATAAGATTGTTGAAAGAGCTATGGCGCAGGATTTCTCATGGAATAATTCTGCAAGACATTATGAGGAACTGTATAACAGTTTGTAGGATGATGGTGTAATGGATGCAAGGATAAAAGAAGCAGTCCGTTACCTGGGATATGGAGGCCATGCGGTAGATGAACAGACGCTTGCTTTGGTTGAAGATTCGTTTGGCGAACTGGACAGGGCTGCGGACAGGCGTATCATCTACCGCATTTTTAATGTAGTTCTGGGAAAAGAAGGAAGTCTTACTCTGGGCAGAATGAACATTGCCAGCAGGAATCTTTATAAGAATCTGCGGGACTGTGATGAGGCGGTGGTGCTGGGGGCAACTCTGGGCGTTGGCGTAGATCGTCTGATGAAGCGGTATTCTCTCACAGATATGCCGAGAGCCGTAGTATTACAGGCGGCGGCGGCAGCGGTGCTGGAGGAATATCTGGATGAATGCCAGAAAAGCCTGGCGGCGGAACTTGCGGAAAAAGGGAAGTATCTGCGGCCAAGGTTCAGCCCGGGATATGGAGATTTTGATATTGCACATCAGGGGATGATCCTCAGGATGTTACATGCAGATACAACGATTGGCCTTACAATGACAGACAGCTTTATGCTGACGCCGGTTAAGTCCGTGACTGCGGTAGCCGGGATCAGCAGGAAAAAGGAGCGCTGTCCTGTCAGGGGATGCGAAGTTTGCGGAAAGACAGACTGTATATATCGGAGGGATACATAGATGATAAGGGATAGGCTGGGAAAGGAGCTGCTGTTTTTTGACGGCGGCATGGGAACCCTTCTTCAGGAAAGAGGATTACAACTGGGCGGGCTTCCGGAAATCTGGAATATAGAGCATACGGAAGAAGTGCTTGATATCCACAGGCAGTATTTTGAAGCGGGAAGTGATATTGTACTTACGAATACTTTCGGAGCGAACGCGCTGAAGTTTCATAGTGATGAGTATGAGCTGGAGGATATTGTGACAGCCGCTGTTGTAAATGCCAAGGAAGGAGCGAATTTTGGCGTTCACGACGGGAGGGAAGTATATGTGGCCCTGGACGTCGGACCGACGGGAAAACTTCTAAAGCCTATGGGCGACCTGTCCTTTGAGGAAGCCTATGCGGCATTTGCGGAGACAATGCGCTTTGGCGAGGAAGCAGGGGCAGACCTGATCCATATTGAAACGATGAGCGATACTTATGAGGTGAAGGCGGCGGTACTGGCGGCAAAGGAGTGTACGTCGCTGCCGGTATTTGTGACCATGATCTTTGATGAGAAGGGAAAGCTTCTGACTGGCAGCGATGTGCCGGGGGTGGTCGCTATGCTGGAAGGGCTCCGGGTGGACGCACTGGGAATGAATTGCGGCTTAGGGCCGGAGCAGATGCTCCCGGTTCTGGAAGAAGTGATGAAGTATACCTCTCTCCCGGTGATCGTAAAGCCTAATGCGGGACTTCCAAAGCAAAGGAATGGAGAGGCTTATTATGATGTGAAGCCGGAACATTTTGCAGAAACCATGAGACGGATCACAGAAATGGGAGCCTGTGTGATCGGCGGCTGCTGTGGGACTACACCAGAGCATATCCGGGCAATGGTTTCTGCCTGCAGAGGCCTTGCAGTAAAGGAAACGGTCAGAAAAGACAGAACGCTGGTATCTTCTTATGGAAGAACGGTTGAGATCGGAGACAAACCGGTCATTATCGGCGAGCGGATCAATCCTACCGGAAAGAAGAAGCTGAAGCAGGCGCTAAAGGATCATGATCTGGATTATATCTTAAGGGAAGCGGTCGCGCAGCAGGAGAACGGAGCCCATATTCTGGACGTGAACGTGGGTCTTCCGGATATTGACGAAAGGGCTGTGATGACTGAGACAGTAAGAGAGCTCCAGAGTATTACCAGCCTTCCGCTGCAGATTGATACGGTCAGTGTGGAAGCCATGGAGGCAGCCATGAGGATCTACAATGGAAAGCCCATGATCAATTCGGTGAATGGAAAAGAAGAATCCATGAAACAGGTGTTTCCGCTGATACAAAAATATGGCGGCGTTGTAGTCGGCCTCACCATCGACGAGGACGGGATTCCGGAGACGGCTGAGGGAAGGCTCCATATTGCAGAAAAGATCATTGCGGAGGCGGCAGAATATGGGATTGATAAGAAGGATATCGTGATAGACGTACTGGCAATGACAATCAGTTCTGACCCGGAAGGAGCAAAGACAACTCTTGAAGCACTAAAGCTGGTTCGGAAGGTATGCGGCGTCAGGACAGTACTGGGAGTGTCCAATATCTCCTTCGGCCTTCCATTCCGGGGAGCAGTGAATTCGAATTTCTACACGATGGCTATGCAGAACGGACTGAGCGCAGGGATCGTGAATCCATGCTCCGGGGACATGATGCGGTCGTATGATTCCTTCTGTGCATTGATGGGATATGATGATAATTTTGAAAATTACATAACGAAATATGGAAACCAGACAGAGAAGGAGAAAAAAGCCGGCGGCGGGCAGCCGGCGGATATGACGCTGGCTTCGGCCATTGAAAAAGGGCTGAAGGAGGAAGCGTATCATATAACCATGGCTTTGGCCGGTCATAAGGATCCGCTTGAGATCATTAACCAGGAACTGGTTCCGGCGCTTGACCGGGTAGGCCAGGGATTTGAGAAGGGAACGGTATTCCTTCCCCAGCTTCTTATGAGTGCGGAGGCGGCAAAGAATGCATTTTCCGTGATCAAGGATAAGTTCCCGGATAGAAACACGCTGAAAGAGAATCCGCATAAAGTCATCCTTGCCACGGTAAAGGGAGATATTCATGACATCGGGAAAAATATCGTGAAGGTTCTCCTTGAAAATTACAGCTTTGATGTTATCGATCTGGGAAAGGATGTACCGCCGGAACGGATCGCAGAGAAGGCGGTGGAAGCGGACGTAAAGCTGGTGGGCCTAAGCGCCCTGATGACGACAACCGTGGCCAGCATGGAGGACACGGTCAGACTGCTCCGCAGAGAGAAGCCGGATTGCAAAGTCATGGTGGGAGGCGCGGTCCTGAACCAGGAATATGCAGATATGATAGGGGCGGATTTCTACGGAAAGGATGCCATGCAGTCTGTTTATTATGCACAGAGCGTATTCAAAAAAGAATAACAGCCGGATATTTGCAGATTAATAAGTATAAAGAGTCATACATGAGGAGGAACAGTTATGATCAGAGGTTTGGACACAGAGGTCAAAAGAATCAGGAGAAAGGTCTTCAAAGAGGTGGCGGCGCTTGGATTTAAGGGTTCGCCGGAAACACTGCATAACGATATGGAGGAGATCCCATATAAACTGGTGAATGAAGATTCGCCAAGATACAGGGAAGATGTATACCGCGCAAGGTCGATCGTGAGGGAGCGTCTCCGCCTGGCGATGGGTCTTTCCCTGCGGCCGGAGAATAAGCACGTGCATCTGACAGCGGGCGTGGAGGCAAGCAACATTTCTGAAAAATATTATGAACCGCCGCTTATGCAGGTGATTCCTTCTGCCTGCGAAGCCTGTGAGGAAAAGGGCTACGAGGTTAGCGATATGTGTAAAGGCTGTCTCGCTCATCCCTGCATGGAAGTCTGTCCCAAAGGAGCGATCTCATTTGTAAAAGGGAAATCTTACATTGACCAGGAGAAGTGCATCAAATGCGGCAAATGCAAATCTGCATGTCCATATGATGCGATTGCGAAAAAAGAGCGCCCCTGCCAGATGGCATGCGGAGTAGGCGCAATCGATTCAGATAAAATGGGGAGAGCGCACATTGACAATACAAAGTGCGTATCCTGCGGCATGTGTATGGTAAATTGCCCGTTTGGGGCGATTTCAGATAAATCGCAGATCTTCCAGCTGTCCAGGGCGCTTACAGAAGGAGATGAGATCATTGCGGAACTGGCTCCCGCATATGTCGGACAGTTTGGGGATAATATTACACCGAGAAATCTAAAGGCAGCTCTGAAGGAACTCGGTTTTTCTGAGGTATATGAGGTGGCGCTGGGCGCGGATATCGGAGCCGTAGCAGAGGCACATCATTATGTGGAAAAGGTTACAACCGGAGAACTTCCGTTTCTTCTGACTTCCTGCTGCCCGTCCTGGGCGATGCTTGCAAAGATCTACTTCCCGGCGCTGGCAGATAAAGTTTCCCAGGAGCTGACACCTATGGTAGCGACCGCCCGTACGATTAAAAAGGAGCATGCGAATGCAAGGGTAGTGTTTATCGGGCCGTGTGCGGCAAAAAAACTGGAAGCTATGAGAAGGACAGTGAGAAGTGATGTGGACTTTGTAGTTACCTATGAGGAACTTCAGGCTATGTTCGATGCGAAGGGGATCAACCTGGAGGATTACGAGGCGGAGTCTTCTTTTCACGACGCAACCGGAGCAGGACGCGGCTATGCAGTGGCCGGAGGAGTTGCAGAGGCAATTGAGAAATGTATCAATGAATATTATCCAGATGTACCGGTTCACATTGAGCATGCGGAAGGGCTTGCAGAGTGCAGGAAGACGCTGATGCTTGCCAAGTCCGGACGGATGAACGGCTGCCTGATCGAGGGGATGGGATGCCCCGGCGGCTGTGTGGCAGGAGCCGGGACCAATATTCCGATTCCAAAGGCACAGAAGAAGATCAAGGATTTCGTTAAGGCGTCTTCAAGGGCGATTCCGCCGAAGGAGCTGGAGGAGATTGAGTTGAAATAATGCATGGAACCCATAAATGATGAATCGTTCCACCCGTACCCTTATTTAAGGCTGTGCGGGTGGAATTTTTTTTGCGGCGGCTGAACTCATATATTTAAAAATAGGGAACTGTTTATGTCCGTTGCAGAATACTTATAGAAAAAAATAATAAATAGGATCATATATAGAAACATGCAATTAGACAGTAGTAATGGCAGGTATTAGAATGATTATGTTTGATAGAACTTATCGAGGAAACGGAAGGCAGTTTCAGTGTTCTTTCGCACACGGAGGGAAAGGATATTGGATACAGTAATAAGAAAACCAATTGTGGAAATGAAGCATATCAGGAAAACATTTGGATATATTCAGGCTCTGGAGGATATGGATTTTATGGCATATCCGGGAGAAGTGACTGCGATCGTAGGAGATAACGGTTCAGGAAAGAGTACGCTGATCAAAGTACTGACGGGATGTTTAAAGCCGGACGGAGGGGAGATCTGGATCCGGGATAAGTGTTATTCGTCGCTTACTGTAAAACAGTCTATGAAAGAGGGAATCCTTGCGGTTTATCAGGATCTGGCATTAGATAACTGCAAGAATTGCGTGGAGAATATCTTTCTGGGCCGTGAACTTACCAGGCATGGAATTTTTCTTGATCATGCGCGGATGCGCAGAAAGACAGAAGAACTGCTGAGAGAGCTTCATATTTCGATTCCGGATATTCTGCAGCCGGTAGAGAGAATGTCTGGCGGACAGAGGCAGGCGCTTGCGATTGCAAGAGCAGTTTATTCAGGGGGAGACATTCTGATTTTTGACGAGCCGACTTCAGCTATGGGAGTTAAGGAAACTGCCTGGATTATGAAATTACTCCTGCGGCTTAAGGAGGAGGGGCGGACGGTTATTTTGATCAGCCATAATCTGTTTCAAGTGTTTGATGTCTCGGACAGGATCTGTGTGGTGCAGAAGGGGAGATTTGTAGATTCTTTTCTGACAGAAGACAGCTCTCCGCAGAAGCTGCATAAACTGATCGTGGAGAAAGAAGAGGAACTTGGCGATGAAGAGATGGCTTGGTAGATATTCACAACAGATCTTCCTGTTTGCAGTCATGATGGTAATCTGTACTGTCCTGACAATGAAAAGCGAGTATTTCCTGGTTTGGAAGAATATAAGAAATGTTTTGGAAGCAAATAGCTACCGGCTGATTTTGGCTCTTGGCATGACATTTGTGATCGCGTCGGGAGTTATGGATCTGTCGGCGGGATCCATTGTGTCAATGTGCGGTGTGATCATGGCAGAGGCGCTTCATATGGAACTGCCTGTACCGTCAGCAGTGGCACTGGGGATCTTGTCAGGGATGTTGTTTGGGGCAGTAAACGGATTCCTGATCCATTATACGGGTATTAATTTTTTTATACTGACGCTGGCCACAAGTGGTATGCTCAGGGGAATTTCACTGATGATTACCGATGGAAAGCCGGTTACAAAATTTGGACAGGATTTTATTTATCTGGGAATCGGAAGAATTGGTGAAATCCAGCTGTCTGTTTTATTTGCCGTTCTTTTTGTGATGTTATCCATCCCATTGATGTTTCATATGAAATGGGGCAGCTATGTGCTATCTCTTGGTGGAAACAGTGAAGCGCTTGTAAAGTCTGGCATCAGGGCGGGACTTTACCGGGTAACGGTTCATATATTGCTTGGAGCGGCGGCAGCGGTGACTGCAGTTATTATAACTGCAAGACTCAATTCGGCAGAGCCGAACGCCGGAATGAATATGGAACTGGATGCGATTACGGCAGTGGTAATGGGAGGGACCTCAATTAAAGGAGGAAAAGCAAGCATTATGGGGACTGTGCTTGCGGTCCTGATTCTTGGTATTATACGGAATGGCCTGACGCTTATGAGCGTGTCTTCCGATTATCAGCAGTGGATAACGGGATTTCTGTTACTGGTATCGGTATTGATTTCTGAAATTAAAATCCATAAATTTAGGATTTTAATAAAATAATATTTTTCAAAGGAGGAGTTAGATTATGAAAAAACGTATTTTGGCCGTATTGCTGGCAGTGTGCTGCATGATTGTGATGATGACTGGATGCGGCGGCAAAGAGGAGGAGCCAAAGGAAGATGCGGCTGAAGAAGAAACAGACGCCGGGGAAGAGACCGGAAGCAAAGTAGATGATATCCTTGCCGGTGTGGAGGAACAGATGAACCAGGCGCTGGGTGAATTGCCAGAGACAGGAAAAGGTGAGAAGATTGGAATCCTGATCAGTTCAACTGCCAATGAGTTCTGGGGAACGATGAAGACCCGTTACGAGGAAGCGGCAGAGGAGCTTGGAATAGAGGTGAAGGTTTTTGAAGCGCCTGCAGAGGACGACGCGCAGGGGCAGCTGGATGCACTTCAAACCATGATCCCTATGGATTTCGACGCAATTATTTTATCTCCTATTGACGGAACTAACCTGATCCCAGGTATTGTTGCGGCAAATGAAGAAGGGATTCCGGTTATCAATCTCGGGCCTGGTGTAGATGTGGATGCGCTGACAGATGCAGGCGGGCATCTGGATGGGAAGATCACGGTGAACTTTGAGGAACAGGGAAGCACCGTTGCAAACGATATGGTTTCCCGCATGAAGGACGGCGGAGAGGTTGCGATCCTTGCAGGTCTTGAAGGAGCAGGACAGAGCGTGGGAAGAACAGATGGAGCCACAAAGGTATTTGAGGAAACAGAGGGCGTTGAGCTTGTGGCAACGCAGGCCTGTGACTGGGATACGGAGAAGGCATATGAAGCGGCAAAAGATATCCTGACTGCCCATCCGGAGCTGAAGGGGATTTTTGCTTGTAATGATAATATGGCGCTGGCGGCTGTACGTGCATTGCAGGAAATGGGAAATGAGGATGTTATGGTATACGGCGTAGACTATACCTCGGATGCAAAGGCGGCGATAGAGGATGGAACGATGATGGGGAGTATGACCTATTCCAGCGCCATCTATACAAAAGCAGCAGAGGAAATGGCAATGCTGATGGTACAGGGAAAGAATTTTGACGAACCTGTTTATCTTCCCCTTACTCTTGTAAACCAGGATAATATTGCAGATTTTGAAGGCTGGAGATAGGCTGTGGAACATTTAGTAGAAACAGCGCTTTTGACGCATGGGTTAAGATCTGTTACGAATGAGGATATCCGCCGGATATGGACAGACCAGACAGAAAATATTGTCTGGATTTCCAAAGGGGAAATTACTATTGGCAATATAGAGAAATACCTGGATTTCCGTACGGATACAGAAAAACTTCTCAGAATCGACTGTCAGACACTTGACAGAGCTTTGAAGGAAGGAATATCCGGAGCTTTGACGGCATCAGGTACGATGGCAGTGTGCCAGAAATATGGAATTCCTCTTGCAGTGACCTGCGGGATTGGAGGGATCGGGGATATTAGAGGAGAAGAACTCTGCCCAGACCTTCCTGCGCTTGCTGGAATTCCAGTTGCATTAGTTTCAGCCGGCCCAAAGGATATGCTGGACAGGCAGGGGACGATCCACTGGCTTACCAGGCATGGAGTCACTGTCCTGGGTGCCTGCCGGGATTATTCTACCGGTTATATTTTTACGGGAGAACAAGTAAAGCTGCAGGGAGTCTATGGGAAGGAATGTAAAGCGCCGCTTCTGATCATTCATGAAATCCCTGAGAATAAAAGGATTCGGGACAAGACGGTATTGGAGGAAGCAATCAGGGAAGGGAAGAAAGCGGAGCAGGAAGGCAGGTATTATCATCCGGCGGTAAATGGAAAGATTGATGAACTGACGGAGGGATATTCGTCAAGGATCCAGTTAGAGGCATTGGTTTCTAATGTATTTTTTGCAAAAAAGATATAAAAAGCAAGAGATAAAGTTTATTGATGCGGGACAGGAGAATATCCTGTCCCGTCTGCTTGCAAGACAAAAGAGCGGCGGATCCTTTCGGATAGTAAGAAAACATTATAAATGAATGATTTTTGTGGCAATTTCCTGCTGGAATCTTACGTCATGTTCTACAAAAAGCATGGAAGGCTGATATTCTGACAGCAGCGATTCAATCTGCATCCGGGAGAATACATCAATATAGTTTAAAGGTTCATCCCATATATACAGATGCGCGGGCGTAAGAAGGCTTGTGGCAAGCATGAGCTTCTTTTTCTGGCCTTCGGAGTAGTCCTCTATCTTTTTGAGAAACTGGACGCGCTCAAAATCAAGCTGCCTGAGGACAGTAAAGAACAGGCTCTGATCCAGATTATGCGCCGCACAGTATTCAGAAATAGAGCCGGATAATCCGGAGGTATCCTGGTCCATATAGGAAATGATAAGCCCTGAAGCAGTTTCGCAGATGCCGCTTTCTGCCACAGGCAGACGGGCGGCAGAAGGATCTGACTTCTGCAGGATCGTTTTGATCAGTGAGGATTTTCCACATCCATTCTTTCCCTGCAGGGCTATCCGGTCTCCTCTTTGGAGCTGGAAGGTAAGGCCGGTAAAGAGAGGGGCATCTGCACCCTGGTATGAGAGGGAATAATCCTTAACAGTCACAAGAGTTTCCTTGTGATGGGAAAGGGGGGTAAGCCTTAAGGCTGCGGGGGTTTCCAGATCGGCCAGGAGCCCTTCTTTTTCTTCGATTTCCCGGCTGATCCGGGTCTGCATCTGTTTCGCCCGGCTTTGCATCTTCTTGGTTTTTGCACCGATATAAGCCCTTGTGGCAATGGAACGGTCATGTTCTCTGACCGGGTCAAATCCGATTTTTCTGCTTTCGTTTTTATCGGCCCATTGGGAAGTCTGTGCCGCGGCAGTTTTCAGCTTCTTTATTTCTTTTTTATGTTTTTCATTTTCCGCAATTGCGTACTGGTCTTTCCTCCGCTTGTTTTCCTGCCAGCTGGAAAAATTCCCGCTCTGAACCTCTATGGTCTGCCTGTTCAGGACAAGAATGTGGTCGATGCACGCATCCAGGATATCCCGGTCGTGGGATACGAGAATAAAGCCTTTTTTGGAAGACAGGTAATGCTTTACGATTTCTCTTGATTCCTGGTCCAGGTGGCTGGTGGGTTCGTCGATAAGCAGAAAATCATTTTCTCCTGAAAATAATACCGCCAGCAGCAGCTTTGTGCGTTCGCCGGGGCTTAAAGTGATAAAAGGGCGGTACAGGATTTCGGGATTTAGGGATAGTCCGCTAAGCTGGCAGATCACCCGCCATAATTCACATTGGCTTTTTATATCGTCTATAAATTCCGCTGCGGGTAATTCCATCTGCCGTTTGGTAAGCCTATAGGGGAAATAATCAAATACTACAGATGTATGGATGGTACCTGTATAGGGATAGTTTCCCATCAGCAGTTTTAAAAAGGTCGTTTTCCCTTTGCCGTTGCGTCCGGTAAATCCAAGTTTCCAGTTTGTATCAATAGAAAAGGATACATTTTCAAAGATATGATCTATGCCTCCTTCATAACCAAATGTGAGATTTTCTACACGTATCTGTGCCATAGCTATTCCTCCTTCCGGGTTCCGCTTATGAGATGCAGAAACGGAACCGTTTGCCGCCAAACAGTTCCGTTATATTCAATAACCTCATGATACCTTATTGGGGAGAAATGCATATCTGGCCGGGCTTTGCCCACAGATTACAGTCATAGTACTCCAATATGCAAAAAAAGAGAGGTTATGAGAACATAATCCACTTTTGGCAGCATGACAGACAGTATATGATCTCTCTCATATACCGCGGTTTGAAAATGTCTTCATGTGATCAAAAGCAAATTATCTCCTCATCCTTTCACCCCTCTCGTTAAACTGGGGTCATTCTAGCATATTCCGGATATCATTGTCAAGAACCGTCTGCATGCTTTTGGAGCAGAAGACTGCTTGGTCCTGTGACACTATGAATGACTGCGTGCTCCGTGCGCATGCGGGCCTGAAATATTTTCTTTCCCTGTCTCGTTGACAAAGCCTAACCTTATATTTATAATTAAAAATAGCGATTTTTTAGGAGGATAATATGCAGAAATACGGAGTAAATGAACTAAGAAGGATGTTTCTTGAATTCTTTGAGAGTAAAGAACATCTGGCAATGAAGAGTTTTTCGCTGGTACCCCATAACGATAAAAGCCTGCTGCTGATCAATTCCGGCATGGCGCCCCTGAAACCATATTTTACCGGACAGGAGATCCCGCCGAGGAAGCGTGTGACTACCTGCCAGAAGTGTATTCGTACCGGCGACATTGAGAATGTGGGCAAGACTGCGCGCCACGGTACATTTTTTGAGATGCTTGGAAACTTTTCCTTCGGCGACTATTTTAAGAAGGAGTCCATCGGCTGGACATGGGAATTTTTGACAGAGGTTGTCGGGCTTGATGCAGACAGGCTGTATCCGTCTATCTATCTGGATGACGATGAAGCCTTTGAGATTTGGAATAAACAGATCGGGATTCCTGCGGAGCGGATTTTCCGGTTTGGAAAGGAAGATAATTTCTGGGAGCACGGCTCCGGCCCCTGCGGCCCCTGCTCGGAGGTTTACTATGACAGAGGAGAGGAGTACGGCTGCGGAAAACCGGATTGTACAGTGGGCTGTGACTGTGACCGTTATATGGAAATCTGGAATAATGTATTTACCCAGTTTGATAATGACGGGCATAATAACTATACAGAATTGGATCAGAAGAATATTGATACAGGAATGGGGTTAGAGCGTCTTGCCTGCGTGGTACAGGATGTGGAATCCATGTTCGATATTGATACACTGTTTGCCTTAAGAGAGCATGTGTGTAAAATGGCAGGAGCCGAATACGGCAAAGACTATAACACAGATGTTTCTATTCGTGTGATCACGGACCATATTCGGTCTGTGACATTTATGATTTCGGACGGAATACTGCCGTCCAACAGCGGACGCGGTTATGTCTTAAGAAGACTGCTCAGAAGAGTCTGCAGGCATGGAAGGCTTCTCGGAATCGAAGGGTCGTTCTTAGTGGAGCTTGCAAAGACGGTAATTGCAGGCTCAAAGGACGGATATCCGGAGCTGGAGGAGAAGAAGGACTTTATCTTTAAGGTAATTACAAAGGAAGAAGAACAGTTTAACAAGACCATTGACCAGGGACTTTCAATTCTGGAGGGGATTGAAGCTGAGATGGAGAAAAGAAAAGAGACGGTGCTTTCCGGCGAGGAGGCTTTCCGCCTGTACGACACCTACGGTTTCCCGGTAGATTTAACCAGAGAAATCCTGGAGGAAAAGGGCCTTAAGATGGACGAGGAAGGCTTCGAGAAGGCAATGAAGGCACAGAGAGAGACTGCGAAGGGTACCTTCGGTGAGCATAATTATATGGGCGCGGATGTGACGATTTATGAGTCTATCGACCCATCAGTTACAACGGAATTTGTAGGATATGACACATTAACGGCAGAGTCAGAGGTTACGGTGCTTACCACAGAGGATGAGATTGTGGACGCACTGTCTGACGGAGAGAAGGGAACGATATTTGTAAATGTAAGTCCGTTCTATGCTACAAGCGGCGGACAGGAGGCGGATACGGGCGTCATCCGCACAGAGGATTTTGAGTTCCAGGTAGAAGATGTGAAGAAACTCCTGGGAGGAAAGTATGCCCATATCGGGTATGTGACCAAGGGCATGGTGAAGAACGGCGATAAGGTTACATTAGAGGTTAACAGAATGAAACGGGCTTTGTCAGCCAGAAACCACAGCGCTACGCACCTTCTGCAGAAGGCGCTGAAAGAGGTGCTTGGCAATCATGTAGAGCAGGCGGGTTCTTCGGTAAATGAGAACAGGCTCCGGTTTGACTTTACACATTTTTCAGCGCTGACAGAGGAAGAGATCCAGAAGGTGGAAGAGATTGTGAATGAAAGGATTCAGGAGCATCTGCCGGTAAAAGCCGAGAATATGCCGATTGAAGAAGCAAGGAAAACCGGAGCAGCCGCATTGTTCGGTGAGAAATACGGTGATATTGTACGGGTTGTAAGCATGGGTGAGTTCTCGAAGGAATTCTGCGGCGGAACACATGTGGATAATACGGGCGTTATCAGTGCTTTTAAGATTATTTCTGAGACCGGAGTTGCGGCAGGTGTGCGGAGGATTGAGGCGCTGACCTCTCAGGGACTTTTGGATTACTATGAAGAGACAGAGAATAAACTGATAGAAGCGGCGAAATTATTGAAGACTACACCGGATAAGCTTGCGGATAAGCTGAGCCACCTTCTGGCAGACAACAAGGCATTGAAGAGTGAGCTTGAGAGCACAAAGAGCAAGATGGCTCAGAGCGCGGTGGGCGATGTGATGGATCAGGTATCTGAGGTGCAGGGCGTGAAGTTCCTTGCCGCTAAGGTAGAAGGTGTCGATATGAATAAGCTCCGTGAGCTTGGCGACAGTCTGAAGGAGAAGCTGGGAGACGGCGTGATCGTTCTTGCTTCCGCGGTAAATGGCAAGGTGAACCTGGTTGCTATGGCGTCCGACGGAGCGATGGCAAAAGGTGCGCATGCAGGAAATCTGATCAAAGGAATTGCTGTTCTTGTAGGCGGAGGCGGCGGAGGCCGCCCGAATATGGCTCAGGCAGGAGGAAAGAATCCTGCAGGAATCGATGAGGCGCTGGCGAAAGCGAAAGAGGTGCTTGAGGGCCAGATTTCTTAGTGAAGTTGTGCGCACAGGAGGTAGCTATGGCAAAGGGACAGGTAAAAAAACAGGTTCAGCCAGAGGATATGATATTTGCCTTGGATATAGGAACTCGCAGCATCATCGGTATGGTGGGAATTGTAGAGGAAGATAAGGTAAAGATCATTGCCATTGAAAAGGAAGACCATACAGAGAGGGCAATGATAGACGGCCAGATTGAGAATATTGATAAGGTGGCCATGCTTGCGAAACGGGTGAAGAAACGGCTGGAGGACAGACTGAAGGTCAGGCTGAACCAGGTATGCGTTGCGGCGGCGGGGCGTGCCTTAAGAACCAAGCGTGCAGATTTTGAACTGGAGCTTCCGCGTTCACAGGTGATTGATGACGAGATCATCAGCCGTTTGGAAGCAGGCGCGATCAGTAAGGCTGAGAAGGCCTTTGATGCAGAAAATGAAGCAGAGAACGATTCCCGCAATTTCTATCTGGTAGGGTATACGGTCTGCGAGTATTATCTGGATAAGTACCTGATGTCCAGCTTAAAGGATCATCGGGGAAAGAAACTCAAGGTGGATTTGATTGCCACCTTTCTTCCCAGCGAGGTTATTGAGAGCCTTTATACGACTATGCGCAAGGTGGGACTGGAAATTGCGAGCATGACGCTGGAGCCGATTGCGGCGATTAATGCTGCTATCCCTGAGAATTTAAGGCTTTTGAATCTGGTTATGGTGGATATCGGTGCCGGAACCTCTGATATTGCCGCATGTACCGGCGGAAGTGTAACCGGATATACGATGGCAACTGTAGCAGGTGATGAGGTTACCGAGATGATCATGAGGGAATATCTGGTGGATTTCGGAACTGCAGAACAGATGAAGGCGCAGCTTGAGATCCGAAAGGAGATTTCATATACAGATATTCTGGGTCTGGAGCATAAGGTTTCTAAAGAAGATATTCTGGAACATATTCAGGTAGCATCGGAACTTTTGTGCAAAGAAATTGCGGAGAAGGTGCTTGAGGTGAATGGCGGCGCTCCTTCTGCGTTATTCCTGGCAGGCGGCGGAAGCAAGCTGGCAGGACTAAAGGAAGGGCTGACTGCGGCGCTTAAGATGGATGAGAAGCGGGTTGCGATTGCCGGAAATAATTTCCGTGCAAATGCATATTCCGATGAATACGATTTAAATAATCCGGAGTATGCCACACCTCTTGGAATTGTTATTTCTTCCGGATTGAATATGATCAATGACAGCTTTCGGGTAAAGCTGAACGGGAAATCAGCGAAGCTGTTCCGCAGCGGAAGCTTTACAGTATTAAATCTTCTGATGATGAACGGATACAGTTTTCAGGATATTCTGGGACGGCCCGGCAGAGATTTGGTAGTGACATTGAACGGAAAGCGGAAGGTTTTTTACGGGGTGCCTGCCCAGCCGGCAATTCTTCTCGTCAATAACAGGGAAGGAAAGCTTTCGGAAATCATCAATGCGGGGGATAGTATTGATTTTACTCCGGCTGTACACGGCATTCC
The DNA here is from genome assembly GCA_964529215.1 of uncultured Mordavella sp. Taxonomy (GTDB): domain Bacteria; phylum Bacillota; class Clostridia; order Lachnospirales; family Lachnospiraceae; genus Claveliimonas. Next base: position 33,304 of record CAZGVY010000004.1, read on the forward strand.
TGCGAGGGCCTTTCTGGGAGATATCGAAGGGGCTCCCGAATGTGAAGAGATTACACTGAACGGAGAGCATTGCTCTCTGGAGACGCTTCTAAAAGGCGGAGATAAGATCGTGATGAAGCTGTCAGAGGCGCAGATTGCTGAAATGGAGGCCGCAGCAGAAGAGGAAGCAGAGAAAGAAGAATGGCCTATACCGGAAAATCAGGCGGATGATGAGAAGATTGAAGAGGAATTTCAGGAAGAAGAAACATGGAAGCAGGGAGAGCTGGATTTTGGAGATGAATCTGCAGAAAAGGAAGAGATTTTTGAAGAGCATGAAGTTCCCCAAACAGAGAGTGCCGTACCGGGCAGAGAGATTCTTTTTCATTTGAATGGTTCACCCTTGCATCTGCCGCAGAAAGAAGACGGAAGTCCTTATTATCTGATGGACATGATCCAGTATTCGGGTATTGACCTGAAAAATCCAAAGGGAAGGATTGAACTGACGGTGAATGGAATTTCCGGCCTGTTTCAGCAGGAATTGAAAGAGGGAGATAATATTAGTATCCGGGAAGAATAAATGTGAAAGAGAGGTTTGTACGGATGAAGCAGTTTTTTGGAATGAGCCGGCAGGGGGAATTGAAGGAAGCAGTTCGGGGATTAAGCAGGCCTGAATTGATTATGCTGTTTTCTAATGAAGAGCAGTTTGAGAAACATGTAAATGAATTGGAAGGAATTTATCCGGGAGTTCCCAGTATAGGATGCATCGGTATGAGCTATGATACCAAGGTGGTGGAGAAGGGTGTCGGCATTGTTGCATTTTATGACGGAGTCAGCGCAGTCGCTAATGTTTTAGAGCAGGTATCCGTGATGCCTGTAAAATATATTGAGCGTCTGGAGAAGGATGTAAAACACATTGACGGTTCGCAAAACGATACAATATGTATTGATTTGTGCACCGGAAACGATGCCTGTGTACTTACCACACTCTATTCTGTCCTAAAGCATAAAAATATTTCGCTGGTTGGTGGAACCGGAGATGCCGGCAGGATATCTGCCAACGGAAGGATTTATGAGGATGCAGTTGCCTATGCTCTGGTAAAGAACTTAAGAGGCAGGGTGAAAGCATATAAGGAGAATATTTACCATCAGTTAAGTGACTATCGTTTTATTGCTTCCCAGACAGAAAA
>CAZGVY010000005.1:0-20547 GCA_964529215.1 uncultured Mordavella sp.
GCAGATAGGACAGGCTGAGACTAAAGGAGCGGAAACAGAATTGGAAAAATATTTGAATTTACGGGGATTAAAGGAGATCTGGGGAGATAAAAGAAAGCGGAAGCCTTATCTGGTCGCGCTTTTGCTGGCAGTATTATATGTTGTGGATATTATTTTCCTGAGTGAAATTCTGGGACGGTGGCTTGGGTTTGCCGGAACAGTTGCCCATGAGGTGGTTCTTGCGGGTATGGGAGTCGGGGTGATCGCCCTTTTTAGAGGAAAGCTGAAGGTGATATTTCCATTCAGGAAGCCGGAAGCTGCAAAAATTGCCGGCACGGTGATCTTCTGGATCGGAACATATATGATCGCGATGATGATTACGATGACCGTCAGCTTTTTCTTTCCGGAGCAGGTATATGGAGCCAGCGAAGGGATCAATAATATGATTGAGAATATCTCCGTATGGATAGGGTTATTTGTGATAGCGCTTACGCCTGCGGTCTGTGAGGAAATGGCATTCCGCGGCGCGCTGCTGGGGTGTTTCCGCAGCACGAGGAATAAGTGGATTGGAATTATCCTTGTGTCTCTGTTCTTTGGAGCCTGTCATGGAAGTATCTGGAGGATGATCCCTACGGCAATCCTGGGAGTGGCGATGGGATATATTCTGGTGGAAACGGATAATATGATTTATAATATGTTGTTTCATTTTATAAATAATGCGGTTCCTGTGCTGCTGCTTGGAGTACTCAGCCTGCTTTACAGATTTATGGAAAACAGTGGAGGATCCGGCCTGGCAGAGATCGAAGCGTCAGCCACTTCCGCAATCCCTCTGGCATCTGTCGCGATATATTTTTCCTATGCGGGGGCGTCTGTGATCCTGATATATATTGGAAATTATCTGCTTCACAGAGGACAGCCTGGATATAACAGAGGCGTATTTCCTCCGGAAAAAAAGAAGCAGCTGGCTTATATGATCGGAATTGGGGTGGCTTTCCGCCTGATAGGGCTGCTGCTTATGATCGTGTCCGTTGGACTTCAGATGGCAGGTTCCATGCACTGGTTTTTCAGATAAATATATTGCCTTTGAGCGGCGGCTTGCTATAATAGCAATAGGACATTTATTAATACCGGTACCGGTATATTTGCGGAGGACGAGATGAAGATATTGATTGCAGGTGATGGAAAAGTAGGAGCATCACTGACGCGTGAACTGAGTGGAGCAGGATATGATATTACATTGATCGATTCCAAACAGAATGTATTGGAAAACAGCATAGAGAGGTTCGATGTGATGGCGATCCGTGGGAACTGCGCTTCCATGGATATTTTGGAACAGGCCGGAGTCAGGGAAGCTGATCTTATGATAGCCGCGACCAGCGCAGATGAGATCAATCTGTTAAGCTGCCTGACGGCGCACTGCCTGAATCCGAATATCCATACGATTGCAAGAATCCGTAATCCGGAATATTCGGAACAGATTTATAAGATGAGCAGCAGATTTGGACTGTCGCTGACGGTAAATCCGGAGAAACAGGCGGCGGTTGAGATCGAACATCTGTTGAAATATCCGGGATTCCTGAAAAGGGATACCTTTGCTAAGGGACGGGTAGAGATTGTAGAGCTCCGGATCAATAACGAGAGTAAATTAAAGGATGCGATGCTCAACGATCTGGATACGATCGTAGGCTGTAAAGTACTGGTATGTATCGTTTTGAGGAAAGGCCAGGCGATCGCGCCGGACGGTAATTTCATCTTAAGAGAGGGCGACCGTATCTTTGTTACTGCGCCTGCGGATAATATAACGGTTCTGTTAAAGAGTCTTGGAGTCATTACCCATAAGGTCAGAAGGGTTATGATCTGTGGCGGAGGCCGGGTCAGCTTCTATCTGGCATATCTGTTAAAAAAGAGCGGGGTAAAGGTGCAGATCATTGAAAAGGATTATGATCGGTGTATAGAACTGGCGAATAAGCTTCCTTTTGCCAGTGTAGTGCATGGAGACGCCAGCAGCCAGACGCTTCTGGACAGCGAAGGAATTAAAGAATGCGACGCCCTGATCACTATGACCGGGATGGATGAACAGAATATCATTATCTCCCTTTATGGAAATAATTGCGGAGTTCCGCAGGTAATTACGAAGATCGCACATCTGGAGCATACACAGATTATAGAGAACCTGCCTCTTGGAAGCACGATCAGTCCCAAGGAGCTGTGTACGAATGCGATCGTGCGTTACGTGCGGGCAATGCATAACCAGACCGGCGCGGCGATCACCGTACATGGGATCGCAGACGGGCATGCAGAGGCCCTTGAATTTCTAGTGGAACATACAACCAGATACTGTGGGATACCGCTGAAGGATGTGACGGTGAAACGGAATATTCTGATCGCGGGTATTTCCCATAAGGCGAGGACGGAGATCCCGGACGGCGAATCGGTGTTTGATGTGGGCGATACGGTTGTGATCGTATCTACCAGGGAAGAGGTTATTTATCAATTGAACGATATATTTGAATAGGCAGGGAGACGCGGTTATGAATTATAAGATGATTGGGCGTTTTCTTGCCCAGATATTAGTAGTAGAGGGTGTGTTTATGGTGCCCGCTGCCATTATCTGCCTGGTGAAGGGCGAGATTCTGGCATTCCACAGCTTTCTATGGAGCATGGCGGCTATCTGTGCGGTCGTTTTTGTGCTGTTTCTGACCTGCAGGGAGGCTGAGAGCAGTTTTTATGCGAAGGAAGGATTTGTCTGTGTCGGATTAGGGTGGATCGTGCTGAGCCTTCTTGGCGGGCTTCCGTTTTTCCTGTCGGGAGAGATCCCGAATTATCTGGATGCAGTGTTTGAGATCGTATCCGGATTTACAACGACGGGAGCGTCTATTCTTCCGGAGGTAGAGAGCCTGTCAACGGGGATCTTATATTGGAGGAGTTTCAGCCACTGGCTTGGCGGCATGGGGGTTCTGGTATTCCTGCTTGCGATCGCTCCGGCAGGAGGGCGCGGAGGAGGTTACACCATGCACATACTGAGAGCAGAAAGCCCTGGCCCCAATGTGGGGAAGCTTGTACCGAAGATGCGTGACACGGCAAAGATCCTGTACTGGATGTATATTTTCCTGACAGTCCTGGATGTGATATTTTTACTGCTCGGAGGGATGCCGGTATTTGACGCGTTATGCACGGCTTTTGGTACAGCCGGGACCGGAGGATTCGGGATACGTAATGACAGTATCGCTTCCTACAGCCCGTATCTGCAGAATGTCTGTACAGTATTTATGCTGTTGTTTGGTGTGAATTTCAGCTGCTATTATCTGCTGCTTATGAGGCAGGTGAAGAATGTTTTTAAAGATGAAGAGCTGAGGATGTATCTGGGGATCGTACTGGGAAGCATCGTCCTGATTGTATGGAATCTGAAGGATTATTATGGCGGAATGGGAGAAAGGATCCGGTATGCGGCATTCCAGGTGGCGAGTATTATTACAACTACTGGATTTGCCACTACGGATTTTGACTTGTGGCCAAGCTTTTCCAAGGCAATCCTCCTGTCGCTGATGCTCATCGGAGCCTGCGCAGGCAGTACCGGGGGCGGTTTGAAGTGCGGGCGCGCGCTGCTGCTTCTCAAAAGCCTGAGGAGGAATATCCGTAAGGTGCTTCATCCGCAGAAGGTGCAGATCGTAAGAAATAATGGGCATATGGTGGATGAAAAAATTCTGGATAATACAAATGCTTACCTGGCGGCATACGTGGTGATCGTTGTGCTGAGCTTTATCCTGATATCACTGGATGGTTTTTCGGTTACGACGAATATATCGGCGGTTTTTGCATGCTTTAACAATATCGGGCCGGGCTTTGACGCTGTAGGGCCGACCTGTAATTTCGGAGGTTACAGCCCGTTTTCCAAGCTGGTTCTGATCGCCGATATGCTGGCGGGGCGGCTTGAGATATTCCCGATCCTGATCCTGTTTTCACGCAGTACCTGGACCAGGAATTAGTGCAGGCTGGATTTTTTGTTGTATATTTGGAAGCCTGCGTATATAATAAGAACAGAAACCGATTTCGGACGCACGGGAGCCTGGGTTAATGCAGATCAGGTATCCTGTGGGGAAACGGGCCGGGGGGAAAATCCTGGAAGTGTCCTGACGGCTGCCGGAAAAGGGTGAAAACAAGAGTAAGGAGATTATTATGGGAAAATATTTTGGAACCGATGGGTTCCGCGGGGAGGCAAATGAAGTCCTGACGGTGGAGCATGCTTTTAAGGTTGGACGTTACCTTGGCTGGTACTATGGACAGGAACACAGGGCAAAGATCGTGATCGGCAAGGATACCAGAAGGAGCAGTTACATGTTTGAGTATTCGCTGGTTGCTGGGCTGACGGCGTCTGGCGCCGATGTGTATCTTCTGCATGTGACGACTACGCCGAGCGTATCCTTTGTGACGCAGAGAGAGGAATTTGACTGCGGCATTATGATCTCTGCCAGCCATAATCCTTTTTACGATAATGGGATTAAGATCATTAACAGAAAGGGACATAAGATAGAGGCTGAGATTGAAGAAAAGATTGAAAGTTATATTGACGGCGAGATTCCGGAACTGCCTCTGGCAAAGAAGGAAGATATCGGGCGGACAACGGATTATTCAGCCGGACGTAACCGCTATATTGGTTATCTGATTTCCCTTGCAACCCGTTCCTTTAAAGAAAAAAGAATCGGTCTGGACTGTTCAAACGGAAGCGCATTTATGATTGCAAAGAGTGTGTTTGAAGCGCTGGGGGCAAAGACCTTTGTGATCAATAACAATCCCGATGGAACGAATATCAATGCCGACTGCGGCTCGACCCATATCGGGGCGCTGCAGAATTTTGTGAGAGAGAATAAGCTGGATGTGGGCTTTGCATACGATGGGGATGCAGACCGGTGTATTGCAGTTGATGAGAATGGTAACGTAGTAGACGGGGATCTGATCCTTTATGTGTGCGGCAGATACCTGATGAAGGAAGGGCATCTGAACCAGAATACGATCGTTACGACGATCATGTCTAACCTGGGGCTTTATAAAGCATGTGATAAGATCGGCATGAAGTATGAAAAAACTGCTGTGGGAGATAAATACGTATATGAGAATATGATGAAGAATCATTATTCTCTCGGCGGAGAGCAGTCCGGGCATATTATATTCAGTAAGCATGCGGCTACAGGAGATGGTATCCTGACTTCGCTGATGATCATGGAGGTTATGCTGGAAACGAAGGCAAGCCTCGGAAAACTGGTGGAACCAGTAAAGATCTACCCTCAGCTTCTGAGGAATGTCCGTGTTGTGGATAAGAAGACCGCCAGGGAGAATGAAGCAGTGAATGAGGCTGTGGAAGCAGTGGCAAGAGAGCTTGGCGACGAGGGACGTATCCTGGTGAGAGAGAGCGGCACTGAGCCGGTGCTCCGTGTTATGGTAGAGGCGGGGACGGATGAACTGTGTGCAAAGTATGTGGAGCAGGTTGTGGATGTGATCCGTGAGGAAGGGCTGATGATTTCTTAGTATACCGTTTTTCATTACATACGATATACTTATATTTCCAGCGGCCGCCTGGGCATTCATAGGATGAAGCAATATTTTTTGGCAATAATACCTTCTTATAAGGAATAAGGAGGTATTATTTTTATGTATGGATTTACGCCGATCACAGACGTATACGCAAGAGAAATTCTTGATTCCAGAGGGAATCCTACAATAGAGGTTGAAGTGCTGGCCGGGGAGGATCATATAGGGCGCGCAAGCGTGCCGTCGGGAGCGTCTACCGGGCAGTTTGAGGCCGTAGAGCTCAGGGACCGGGACGAACGGTATCATGGCCTGGGAGTGCAGAAGGCGGTGGATCATGTAAATGCGGTGATCGCGCCGGAAATTATAGGGATGAATGTGCTGGAACAGCGCCAGCTTGATGATGTGCTGGTGCAGATGGATGGGACAGGGAATAAGAACAGGCTTGGAGCCAATGCGCTCCTTGGCGTGTCCATGGCGGCGGCGCGGGCGGCGGCAATGGCAGCCGGTCTTCCGCTGTATGCATATCTGGGAGGGACGCATGTACGTAATCTTCCGGTTCCGATGATGAATATCATGAACGGAGGAAGACATGCGGATAATACGATTGACATTCAGGAATTTATGATCATGCCGGTGGGCGCATGCTGTTTTAAGGAAGGACTCCGTATATGCGCGGAAATATATCATATACTGAAAGGGCTGTTAAAGGAGCGGGGACACGGCACCGCCGTGGGGGATGAAGGCGGTTTTGCGCCGGACCTGCCCGACGCAAAGGAAGCGCTGAGACTGATCGTGGAAGCTGTTGGCAAAGCCGGTTATCAGGCAGGGAAGGATGTAGTGATCGCGCTGGACGTGGCGGCGTCGGAGCTGTATGATCCCGGGAAACAGCAATATGTATTTGAAGGGGAAGGGAAGATGCACGGCGGCAGGATTGCACGTACGGCGGAGGAGATGATCGACTATTACGTGGAACTTGCGGAGGAATTTCCGGTCGTATCCATTGAAGATCCGCTGGATGAAGAGGACTGGGAGGGATGGGAGCTTTTAACTACCAGGCTTGGGCAGGAGCTGCAGCTTGTGGGAGACGATCTGTTTGTCACGAATACAGAACGGCTGAAGAAAGGGATCCAGAAGGGCGTAGCGAATGCAATTCTGGTGAAAGTGAATCAGATCGGTACTCTGAGCGAGGCCTTTGAGGCAATTGAAATGGCAAAGGCTGCCGGGTATCATGCAATTGTATCCCACCGCTCCGGGGAAACGGCAGATACGGTCATTGCAGATATTGCAGTTGCATTTAATGCCGGACAGATCAAGACTGGCGCGCCCTGCAGATCAGAGCGTGTCGAGAAGTATAACCAGCTTCTCCGCATTGAAGAAAAACTGGGCAGGGCGGCCGTTTATGAGAATCCGTTTGCATAAGGGATAAAATGGGGCCTGAGGTGATATTTTGCTTGCTATCTGGATTCTGCTGTGATAAAATATGTATGTTTAATACGCAGGAGGTGTGAAGCGTGGAAGCATTAAAGATAGCATTGATGATTTTATTTGCGATAGACTGTATTGCCTTGACGGTAGTCGTATTATTACAGGAGGGAAAGTCGGCGGGACTGGGAACGATCGGCGGCATGGCGGATTCCTTCTGGAGCCAGAATAAGAGCCGTTCGATGGAAGGAACTTTGGTGAAGATCACCAGAGTGCTGGCGGTGCTGTTTATCGTGCTGGCCCTGGCATTGAATCTGAAAGTATTTGCTTAGGAGAATGTTTTTTAAAGATGGTGGGGACACTCTTGTAATAAGGGTGTCCTTTTTCAGATATAATCGGGAAATCTTGAGAGCGGAAGGAGGAGCGGCGTGATGGAAGATACATTTGAGAAACAGAAAAAAAAGGTCTATGACCCGATCCGGGTATCTAAAAAAGGGAAGTACAGGAAGAGTGAGAATAAGATATTTACCGGGATCTTTCAGGCGCATCCGAAGGGGTTTGGATTTGTAGGAATAGAAGGAGAAGATGAGGATATCTACATTCCCGGAGAAGAAGTAAACGGCGCTTTTCAGGGTGATACGGTGGAGGCCGTGATCACCGGCACAAAAAACGGGCGGCGGAGAGAAGGAAGGATCCTCCGGATCGTGAGTCATGGAATACAGACCGTAGTCGGGCTGTATCAGGTTTGCGGAAATAAAAATTATGGATTTGTCATCCCGGATAATCAGAGGATCCTTCAGGATATTTTTGTTCCGGCAGAAAGGGCGAAAGGAGCTGTAGACGGGCACAAGGTGGTTGCTGAGATCATGTCTTACGGCGGCGGGCGTGAAAAGCCGGAGGGAAGGATCGTTGAGATCCTGGGGCATGTAAATGACCCAGGCGTGGATATCCTTTCGGTCATCAAGGAGTACGATCTTCCGGCGGAATTTCCGGACCGGGTGATGTCTCAGGCGGAACGGGCGCCAAAGCTGGTCAGCGAAGCTGACCGGAAGGGAAGAAGAGATCTCAGGGACTGGCAGACGGTAACCATTGACGGGGAGGATGCAAAGGATCTGGACGACGCCATAACGATCAGAAGAACGGAGGACGGAGAAGGATATGTGCTGGGCGTACATATCGCAGACGTGACGAATTATGTACAGGAGAGAAGCGCTCTTGACAGGGAAGCGCTGAACAGGGGAACCAGCGTGTATCTGGCAGACCGTGTGATCCCTATGCTTCCCCATGCATTGTCCAATGGGATATGCTCTCTGAACGCAGGCGCTGACCGTCTGGCGCTTAGCTGTATCATGCAGATCGACAAAAAAGGCGTGGTAAAAGATCATGAGATCTGCGAGACGGTTATCCGGGTGGACGAGAGGATGTCTTATACCAGTGTGAAGAAGATCCTGGAAGACAGAGAGGAAGCTGAGATACACCGGTATAAGGATCTGGTCCCAATGTTTGAGCTTATGGAGGAACTGTCCGGAATATTAAGAAAGCGCAGGCACGGGAGGGGATCGATCGATTTTGATTTTCCTGAGAGTAAGATGGAGCTGGATGAGAATGGCGTTCCGCTGAAAATAGAAGCCTATGACCGGAATGTGGCGACAAAGATCATCGAAGATTTTATGCTGCTTGCCAATGAAACAGTGGCGGAGGATTATTTCTGGCAGGAACTGCCTTTTGTTTACCGTAACCATGAGGCTCCTGATGAAGATAAGCTGAAAAAGCTGGTGACATTTATCCGCAATTTCGGATATTCGATCCATTTGGGAGGAGATGAGATCCGGCCCGGTGAGATTCAGAAAATTCTTGGGCAGATAGAGGGTACGCCGCAGGAGACACTGATCAGCAGGCTGGCGCTGCGTGCCATGAGCCGGGCGCAGTATGCACCGGAGAATGCAGGGCATTTCGGCCTGGCTGCAAAGTATTACACACATTTTACTTCGCCCATCAGACGTTATCCGGATCTGCAGATCCACCGGATCATCAAGGATAATCTGCGGGGGCGTATGGATGAGGACAAAAGGCTTCACTATCAGAATATCCTGCCGGAAGTGACGAAGCAGGCAAGTGAGAGGGAGCGCAGGGCGGATGAGGCCGAGCGGGAGACGGTAAAACTTAAAAAAGCAGAATATATGTCCCGGAGGCTGGGGAATGTGTATGAAGGCGTGATATCCGGAATTACCTCATGGGGAATCTATGTGGAGCTTCCGAATACGGTTGAAGGCATGGTGCATGTGGCGAACATGAGGGATGACCATTACGAATACTTTGAGGACAGATATGAAATGACCGGCATCCATACAGGGAAAACTTACCGGCTGGGGCAGCCTGTTTCTGTAAAAGTAACAGGAGCAGACAGCCTGACGAGAACCATAGATTTTGAGATGGCTGAAATGGGAGAGATAGAAGATGGGAAAGAGTGACGGAAAGGGCAGGCTGATCGCCAACAATAAAAAAGCGTATCATGATTATTTTATATTGGAAAATTATGAGGCGGGCGTAGCTCTTGCAGGAACGGAGGTAAAATCTCTCCGCATGGGGAAATGCAGCATTAAGGAAGCGTTTGTGCGGATCGAGAATGAGGAAGTTTTTATTTATGGTATGCATATCAGTCCCTATGAAAAGGGAAATATTTTTAATAAGGATCCTTTACGGCCGAGAAAACTCCTGCTTCATAAGCAGGAGATCCGCAAGCTTCTTGGGAAAACGAAAGAAAAAGGGATGGCGGTTATACCATTAAAGGTATACTTAAAAGGGAGTCTGGTAAAAGTTGAGATTGGCCTTGCCAAAGGCAAAAAATTATACGATAAAAGGCATGATATTGCAAAGAAAGACCAGCAGAGAGAAGCAAGCCGCGACTTCAAGATCCGCAGGCTTGGATAGGAGGAGAGAGAATGACTTATTGTGTAAAGTGCGGCGCGCAGGTAGACGATGGCATAGGGATCTGCCCGCAGTGCGGCGCGGTGATCCCGGGTGCATTTGATACAGATAAACAGCAGGATACATATGGAGAACAGAAAACCTATGAAGAACAGCCCTATGGGCAGCAGTATACGTATGAACAGCAGTATACGTATGAGCAGGGAACAGCCTATGACTATGATCCGGAATATTTTCCGCAGAATGAGGTGAAACAAAGTAAAGTGATGGCGGTACTCTCGTATCTGGGAATCCTTGTGATGATACCGCTTCTTGCAGGAGATAAAAGCTCCGCTTACCTCAGGCAGCATCTGAATCAGGGGCTTGCGCTGTTTATCGCGGAAGCGGTGCTAGAGACGGCCGAGAGGATCGCAGATCATATCATACTGGTTTCCGACGTGCTTTCAACGGTAATAGACGTGGCTGATTTTGCACTCTTTATCATTGCAATTATGGGGATCGTTTCTGCCGCAAAGGGAACGAGGAAGACATTGCCTACGATCGGTAATATAAAATTTTTCAGATAATAAAAACGATATCTAGAGGAAGGTTTGAGGATACTTATGAGAAGAGAGGGATTTCAGTCCAGATTAGGATTTATCCTGGTCAGCGCAGGGTGTGCAATTGGAATTGGTAATGTGTGGAGATTTCCTTACGTGGCGGGGCAGAACGGCGGAGGAATCTTTGTGTTCTTTTATCTGATCTTTCTGCTTTGTATGGGTGTGCCGGTGCTTACTATGGAACTGGCGGTAGGACGTGCCAGCAGGAAAAGCGCTGTGCTGGGATACAAAACTCTGGAGAAACCTGGAAGCAAATGGCATATTCATGGGTGGTTCTGTATTTTCGGATGCTATATGCTGATGATGTATTATACGACGGTTTCCGGCTGGATGGTCAGTTACTTTTTTAAATTTGCAGCGGGCGTGTTTGAGCCGGGAATGGACGCCACTGCTTCCGGCAATGTGTTTGCCGGCCTGCTGTCGTCGCCGGGGGAAATGGGCGTATGGATGGCGCTGACGGTCATTATGGGATTTTTTGTGTGTGCGAGAGGCCTGCAAAACGGGCTTGAAAAAGTCAGTAAGGTCATGATGTCGGCGCTTCTGGTATTGATTGTTGTGCTGGCGGTTCACAGCATTCTCCTGCCGGGTGCATCGGAGGGCATCAGCTTCTATCTGATCCCGAGTATGGAAAGGATCCGTGAAGCAGGTTTAAAGAATGTGATCACAGAGGCAATGAATCAGTCTTTCTTTACTCTGAGCCTTGGGATCGCGGCGATGGAAATATTTGGAAGCTATATGACAAAGGAAAATTCGCTGCCCGGGGAAGCAGTCAGGATCTGTGCGCTGGATACTTTTGTTGCGGTTATGTCTGGACTTATTATTTTTCCGGCTTGTTTTTCCTATGGGGTACAGCCGGATGCGGGGCCGTCTCTGATCTTTATTACACTGCCTAACGTTTTTGTGAATATGGCGGGAGGCCGGATATGGGGTTCGCTGTTTTTCCTGTTTATGACTTTTGCCAGTTTTTCAACGGTTATGGCCGTGTTTGAAAATCTCATATCTTTTTGCGTGGATATGTTCGGTATGGAACGGAAAAAGGCGGTTCTGATCAATGGAGCGATCATCCTGACCGCAAGCCTGCCCTGCGTGCTGGGGTACAACCTCTGGAGCGGCCTGCATCTGATCGGGGGACGGGATGTTTTAGACAGCGAGGATTTTATCGTCAGCAATCTGCTCCTTCCCATCGGTTCGCTGATATATCTTCTGTTCTGCGTGACCAGATTCGGATGGGGATTTGACCGGTATATGGATGAATGTAATCAGGGAGAGGGACTTAAATTTTCCAGAAAACTGAAACCGTATTTTCAATTTGTACTGCCGGTACTGATTGTCTTCATTATTGTGCAGGGACTGCTGTAACGGGGTGTTTGTTCCGGAACATGCCGGGATAGGGAAACGGATGAAAGGATTTTCTGACAGAGGATTTCAGAAAACCGGAGAATACTATGGATTATGAGCTGTTATTATTTGAAATACTGAATATTGGGAAAGAAATGATAAAGAGCGGCGCAGAGACAAACCGGGCCGAGGACAGTATGTACCGCATGCTGGAGAGCTACAGGCTGGAGCATTGCAGTGTGTTTGCGATTCAAAGCGATGTCCAGGCAACCATTAAACCGGAAGAAGGCCATTTTATCACACAGATCAGGCGGGTTCACAGGATTGAACTTAACTATGACCGTCTGGATTATCTGAATAATTTATCCAGATATATTTGTAAGAATAAACCTTCCGTGGAGGAGATCCATGAGAAATATGAAGAGGTCATGAACCGGAAGCCGCAGCCGGTATACCTGAATTATCTGTCGGCAATTATGGGCGGCGTAGGATTTGGCGTATATTTTGGCTGTGACTTTGCAGACGCAGTGGTTTCAATCGTGATCTGTGCGCTGGTGATCGGATATCCTGGCTGGCCGCGCGGGATTCGGGCACCATCCGGACCGCATGATCCTGGGGCTTAATATGGTCCTGATCAGCGGGCTGGGGGTTGCCAACGGGCTTAGGGATATGGTAGACCGTGCCTATGTATCAGGACTGTTAAATATTGCGAATTCCTGCCTGGGGGCAATTGCGATCGCCTGTGGAACAGGGCTCGCTATGCTTCTGTTTAAGGGAGATATGTATGAGATGTATATTGCGCCGGATGTGGGAGTGCAGCTGATCTCCTGCGGGGTGGCAAGCATGGGATTTGCGCTGCTGTTTAAAGCGGCGGTTGAACAGTCCTTCTATGCGGGGATCGGCGGGCTTGTGAATTGTGCCTGTTATCTGTCGGTACAGTGGCTGGGCGGCAATGAGTTTGCGGCGGTTATGGCTGGCGCGGCCTTTGTGGCAGCTTATGCCTATGTGATGTCCAGGATCCACCGGGCGCCGTCAACCATCTTTCTCACTACTTCTATTATGCCGGTGATCCCAGGGGCTACGTTATTCTATCTGATGCATGGCCTGGTACAGGAGGATTACGTCCTGGCGTCCCAGCAGACGATTGCACTGGCACAGACCTGTCTCGCGATTGCATTTGGCTTTTTGATCGTGGAGCTGATAACCCGTTACCTGCCGGAAGGTACAGTTTATTTATGGAGAGCAAAGAGAAATGGAAGATAGGAAGAAGATCAGGCTGAATGATATAACGGTATACATACTTGGAGCGGTCATCCTGTCATTGGCGACGGCTCTGCTGGCGGCGGCGGATTTTGGATTATCGGTAATCGTTTCGCCTGCATATCTGGTTAGTCTCAAGGTACCGTTTCTGAGCTTCGGACAGGCGGAATATATTGTGCAGGGAGTTTTATTTATCGTATTCTGTATTGCTATGAGACGGATCAGGCTCTTGTATTTTGGAGCCTTTTTGTCAGGGATCATTTACGGATTTATTCTTGATCTGTGGAGAGGGCTGATCCCACAGCTGAATCCGCAGGTGTACCCTCCGGGGACGCTTCCGGCGCCGGTACGGGCAGGCTGTTTTATTATTGGATTTTTCATCAATGCATTTGGGGCAATGCTGTATTTTGAAAACAGGTTTTACCCACAGGTATATGAATTTTTTGTAAAAGGGATCAGCGGGAAATATCAGATAAAGCTCTCCAGTTTTAAGCTGGCCTTTGACCTGGCATTTCTGCTGCTTACAGTGGTACTTTCACTGGCGCTGTTTCATAAGCTTGTGGCAGTCGGCGTGGGAACTCTTCTGATGGCCTGTGTAAACGGGCCGCTGATCGGGGTATACAGCAGATGGTTTGAACGGCATTTTGAAGTGATCAGGTGAATGACAGTAAAAAGCTGCTCCGCAGGTTATCTGACGGAGCAGCTTTTAAACGTTATATGAAAGGATCCTGTCTGCCGGTTACGGTTAATCAGCCAGATAAACGTCGGCAGAATAGGTGCCGTATGCCCAGGTAAGACTATGCTCAGCTACGAAGATATCGATTTTGTTTCCCTTGATCGCACCGCCGGTATCCTCAGCTACATAGACTTGTCCATTGATGATCACGCGGGTTCCAAGAGGTATTACGCTGGGATCTACGGCAATGGTACGCCCGGCAGTGGGTACAGTGCCTGATGCTGTGTTGCCTCCTGCCCAGCTTCCGCAGCATTCCTTGCAATTACAATAATGCGTGATCGTAAAGTTCCCGAGATATGTCTTGCCTTCAATATTCCCAGGGGTATATTCCTGCGGAGGAGCAGGCGTGGAAGGAGTCTGGGAATTCCCTCCGGAAGAAGCCTGCTCCTGCTGCTGCCTGGAAGCCAGGAGCTCTGCCTGTCTTGCGCGTTCCAGCTGTGCGTTGTAGGCTGTCAGTTCGCCGGTTGCAGACTGGATCATGTTCTCCACTTCCGTACGCTTTACAGCAAGTTCCTCCTGCTTTGCAGTTAATTCCTCATGCTGCTGTTTTAACAGCCTGTTCTCTTCAGCAAGCTTTTCTTCTGTTGCAAGAAGCTGGTTCAGCATGTTACGGTCATACTCGTTGATGGATCTTACAAAATCAGTTTTATTCAGGAAGTCTGTCATGTTTTCGGCAGAACATAAAAGCTCGATAAATGAAGAATCCCCGGCTTCATAGATATATTTGATCCGGAGTTTCATCGCTTCATACTGTGCTTCTCCGTCAGCCTGTGTTTTATCATACTGAACCTGCGTCTCCTCCATGGCAGCGGCAAGTTCTTCCGCTTCCTGGGACATGGCGTCCATCTGGACCACCAGGCTGTCAAGCTGGCTGTTCAGGTCATTCAGTTCGCCCTGCAGATTAGCGGGCTCCTTAGAAGACGACTTGGCATATGATAAGATTCCGGGATAGCCTATTGCAATAACACAGGAAATGATGAGCCCTGTCCGCATTAAGCGCTTTGTTTTATAATTCATAAATACTTGTCCTTTCTTAGTATGTATAATCTGTGCATGAACATCCGCAAAGCAGCGGGCGCAGCCTGCTGCGGGATGAAGATCTGCCTGATGAGACTAAAATGAAACCGGGCAGACCTGGCCGATTTTTTATATTATACAACAAATTGCTTTATTTGGCAAACTTTGTTATTATAAATAATAAATATTTTTTGGAGGCTTTATGCGGCCTGCCAAGGGAGATTACACAAAATAGTGTTCTCCCTTTTCTATATATAGTTATTTTCAAAATGGAGAGTGAGATTGTGAAGAAAAGAAAAAGCATCCGGTGGAATACTCTTCGCATCACGGCAGTTGGCTTTTTTTGCGTTATATTCACAGGGGCGGTGCTTTTGTGGCTGCCGGCGAGCAATACGCAGCCGATTGCGTTTATTGATGCGCTGTTTACAGCGTTTACAGCGGTATGTGTGACAGGACTGGTAACGGTTGTGCCGGCCAGCCAGTTTACGCTGTTTGGCAAGGTTATACTGCTCCTGCTCATACAGATCGGCGGACTTGGCGTGATTGCGTGTGCGTCACTGTTTTTCTTCCTGTTACGAAGAAGGATGAAACTCAGGGAGAGGATCATTCTGCAGGAGTCATACGGTGCGCAGCGCCTCGGAGGTATCGTCGGGATGGTGAAAAAGGTGATTGCAGGGACGTTTTTAGTGGAAGGCGCCGGGGCGGCGCTTTACGCGTTTCAGTTTGTGCCAGAGTTTGGGATTTTACGTGGTATCTGGTATTCGGTTTTCCATGCGGTGTCAGCGTTCTGCAATGCGGGAATTGATATTCTCGGGAATAGCAGTTTTGCTGTTTATGCGGCGAATCCGGTGATTAATCTGACAACGATGCTTTTGATTATTTTAAGCGGTATAGGCTATACGGTGTGGTTTGATGTGGTGGAGAATGTGAGAGGAACCTTGCAGCGGGAGAATCTGAAACAGTGGCGGCCCGGGAGGCTTAAGCTGCATTCAAAACTTGCGATTATTACTACGGCTGTACTAATTGTGGCTGGGACAGCTTTTATCTTTGTATCGGAGTACAGCAATCCGGATACGATAGGCGGCATGAATGTGGGCCAGAAACTTATGGCATCGCTGTTTCAGTCAGTGACGACTAGGACGGCGGGCTTCTATACTTTTTCCCAGGGGGCGCTGCATGAGGAATCGAAACTGTTCTGCTCTATCCTGATGTTTATCGGGGGATCTCCGGGCGGAACGGCAGGCGGTGTGAAGACAACGACTTTCGCTATGCTGTTTCTTGTCTGTACGACATTTGTGCGGGGCGGAAATGACATGGAGTGTATGGGGCGCAGGGTTTCGACGGCAAATATCCGCACAGGATTCTGCGTGGTGATGGTGGCGTTTGCTGTATTTATCACGGGAACGGTTGTGATTCTCGCAATCGAGCCGGATAGTGTTACCGCCATTGATGTGTGTTATGAGACAGCATCGGCAGTAGGAACGGTGGGCCTTACGGCGGATCTGACGCCGCGGCTTTGCCGGGCAAGCCAGATTGTCCTTATGGTCATGATGTATATAGGAAGACTTGGACCGCTGACGCTGGCATTGACGTTTGCGGGAAAGACGCATCCGAGGGATAAGGTGAGGAGCCTGCCCAAAGAACAGATCATGGTGGGATAGGAGAGGAATTATCTGCAAAATAGCAATAGGAAGAATATGAGGAGGATCGGCAAGATGAAGAAACAGTTTGTTGTGCTGGGGCTTGGAAGCTTTGGAGCAAGCGTGGCGGTGACGCTGCAGCAGCTTGGATGTGACGTTGTAGCGGTGGATCAGGATATGGAGCGGGTTGAGGATATGGCGGATAAGGTGACTTATGCCATGCAGGCGGATATCGGCGCTCCGGAGCTTTTTGACGCTT
Organism: uncultured Mordavella sp.; assembly: GCA_964529215.1. Taxonomy (GTDB): domain Bacteria; phylum Bacillota; class Clostridia; order Lachnospirales; family Lachnospiraceae; genus Claveliimonas. The sequence goes on from CAZGVY010000005.1 coordinate 16,705, forward strand.
TAGGTTCAAAGAGCTTTGACGGGATCGTGATCGCATCTTCGGAAAATCTGGAGGGGAGTATTATGGCGACGCTGGCAGCAAAAGAGGCCGGAATCCCCTATGTGCTTTGTAAAGCGCACAATAAGAGATATGCTGAGGTTCTTCGGAAAGTGGGGGCGGATGCCGTTGTATTTCCAGAGAAAGAAATGGGAGAGCGGATCGCGAAGAATCTGGTGTCGGCCAATCTGGCAGATTGGATCGCGCTGTCGCCGGATTATAGTGTGGTGGAGGCCGTCATTCCGGAAAAATGGGTTGGAAAGACGCTTAAGGAGCTGGATGTTAGGAAGATCCAGGAGGTGAATGTAGTGGGAATCAAGGAAGGGGGGCGGGTGGAGATCACCCCGGATCCGGATATGCCGCTTAAGCCGAAAACGATATTAATGCTGGTAGGTTCGAACGAGGCGCTGAAGAAGATATAGACGAAAGCCAGGCGGACGGGTATAAGGGGTGAAAAATTGCTTTATTTGGCAAACTTTGTTATTATAAATAATAAATATTTTTTTGGGAGCATATGAGATGAGAAAATACGAAGAACAGCATTATTTATTTGAAAATATTAAAGAACAGATCTATCCCTGGATCACCCAGTCGATGAGGGAGCCGCTTGCGCTGAATGGGAAGGGGATCTCCATCAAGGATACGCCGGTGATCCCTTTTGCAGGAGAGCTGATGATCCTGTTTGTAATAAAGCGGGGAGAGGAAGCATATGAAATCATAAAGGATTCTATGCTCCCGCCGGATTGTGATATAGAGGCATTGTATCAGACTGCATGTGAGAATCTGGTAAGAGATGTGGAGTTTGTAATTGGGAATACGATGTATGGAGCTTTTGCCATACTGGCGGATGGGTATCATGAGGCAAGCGCTCTGTGCTTTAAGCATATATGGAATATGTGTGTGGAGAAACTTAAGGATGACCTGATCATTATGGTGCCGGCAAAGGATACTGTGCTGTTTGCACCGGCGGCCCAGGAGGAAGTGGTAGAGAAAATGAAACTGCATGCAGAGCAGTCTTATGAGATAGCCAGCAGCCAGGTCAGCCGCCAGATGTTTTTATTTACAAAGGATGGAAAGGAATTGCTGGCATATGATGAGACAAAACATTAGGATGATCGGTCTGGATCTTGACGGCACGCTTCTGGACAGTAATAAAGTATTTACAGAGTATTCCCGGCGGGTGATCGGTGAAGCAATAAAGCGGGGAGTCATCGTGCTGCCTGCCACAGGGCGCCCGGTTTCAGGTATTCCTAAGGATATTATGGAGTTTCCCGGCATACGTTACGTCCTGACTTCGAACGGGGCCAGAGTGCTGGATATGAAGACGGGAGAGGTATTGTATGAGCGTCTGATCCCTTATGAGACAGGGAAGAAGCTTATGGAAATCCTGAGAAGGTTCGATGCGGTTCTGGAAATATACTATGAAGGGATCGGATATACAGGTATTGAAGACCTGAAACGGGTCGAGCAATATATGCCGTCAGCGCCGATGGTGCAGTATATCCGGGATACAAGAAGGCCGGTGGAGGATGTGTGGGAGATGTACTGCAGGGAACACAGGCCGGCAGATAAGATACAGGCGCTGTTCGCTGATATGGATGAGAGGGCAGCCGCATTTGCAGCGGTGAGAGGGGAACTGCCGGAGATCGAGGCCTGCGGAGCCCTGAGTAATAATCTTGAAGCGAATGGCAAAGGGACGGGAAAAGGAATTGCACTTCTGAAACTGGGGGAGATCCTTGGGATTCCAAGAGAGGATATTATGGCCTGCGGAGATGGAGCTAATGACATAGATATGATCAGGAAGGCCGGATTTGGAGTAGCGATGTCTAACGCTATTGATGAGGTGAAAGCGGCGGCAGACTATGTGACGCTTTCTAATGATGAGGACGGAGTGGCAAAGGCAATTGAGAGGTATATACTGGGATAACGGAGTAGGATAAAGGAGAAAAAAATGTTGGATTTTATTAAGGTTGTGATTCTTGGAATTGTAGAAGGGATTACGGAATGGCTGCCGGTGAGCAGTACGGGGCATCTGATCTTAGCCGGCGATCTGCTGAAGCCTGGCTTAAGCGACTCATTTATGGAGATGTTCAATGTGGTGATCCAGCTTGGCGCGATCATGGCGGTGGTTGTTCTCTATTTCCACAAACTGAATCCATTCTCATCAAGAAAAAGCCGGAGGCAGCAGATGCTTACGTGGCAGATGTGGATCAAAGTATTGATCGCATCGGTTCCGGCGGCGGTGATAGGGCTGATTTTTGACGATTATCTGGACGCGGTCTTTTATAAGCCATTTCCGGTAGCAGTGATGCTGATCTTATATGGTATATTATTTATTGTGATCGAGAATAAAAACAAAGGAGTGGAACCGCAGGTAACAAAGATCTCCCAGCTGTCTGTTAAGATGCTTCTGTGGATCGGGGTATTTCAGATGCTGGCGATGATCCCGGGGACCTCAAGATCCGGCGCTACGATCATCGGCGCGCTTATGATCGGGGTGGCCAGGGAGACGGCGGCAGAGTTTACCTTTTTCCTGGCTATACCGGTCATGTTTGGCGCGAGTTTCCTGAAACTTCTGAAGTTTGGGTTTCATTTTACCGGGCAGGAATTTGGTTTGCTGATGCTGGGATGTATCGTATCTTTCGGAGTGTCGGTCGTGGCGATCAGATTTCTGATGGGATATATTAAGAAGCATGATTTTAAAGTCTTTGGGTATTACCGGATTATCCTTGGCGCTGTGATCATAGTTTCTTCTATTATAAAAGTGATCATGGGGTAACTATTTACAAAAATGCACTGTGTTAAATAAAATTAACAGTGCATTTTTTATGAATTTAATTCTACAGGGGGATTCGGCATAAAAAGCTGCTTGCTTTTTGAAAGAAACGTGATAAAATAGGAAACGTGAATATTTATGCAAAAAAATGTATGCTAATCCATAGTGAATGTGGACAGGAAGACTCACAAGTGTGAGCGGAAGGGAGAAATTATGAAATTGAAAAAGTTAAGCAGCATATTACTGGCTTCTGCAATGGTAGTTTCACTTGCAGCCTGCGGCGGTTCCGGAGATTCCGGCAAAGATACCGCGGACGATGGCGCGGATAAGGCGGCAGAGGCAATTACATCCATCGATCAGTTAGAAGGCAAGACCATTGGCGTTCAGACAGGTACTACCGGTGATATCTACGTAACGGATGAGTTTGGCGAGGAGTGTGTGGAGCGTTACAACAAGGGATTCGAGGCTGTCCAGGCATTGCAGCAGGGCAAGATCGACGCAGTGATCATTGATAATGAACCGGCTCAGGTATTTGTAGACGAGAATGAAGGACTTAAGATCCTGGACGAGGCATATACAGAAGAAGAATATGCGATCGCAGTTTCCAAGGATAACAAAGAGCTGACAGAGCAGTTAAATGAGGCGCTTGCTGCGCTGAAGGATAATGGAACCTTTGATGCGATCTTGGATTATTATATCAGCGGCGAGGGCGAGCCTTATGCTATCGATGAGTCGGTAGAGCGCGACGGACAGCTTATCATGGCTACCAATGCGGAATTCCCGCCATATGAGTTCCATGATACCGTTGACGGCGAGGATGCGGTCATGGGCGTGGACGCGGACGTTGCAAGGGCAATCTGCGATTACCTGGGAAAAGAACTGGTGATTGAGGACATGGCTTTTGATTCTATCATTACGGCAGTCCAGGGCGGAAAAGCAGACATGGGCTTTGCCGGGATGACTGTTACAGAGGACCGTCTGAAATCCGTTGATTTCTCAGATACCTATTGTACTGCACGCCAGGTTGTTAT
>CAZGVY010000005.1:20557-25148 GCA_964529215.1 uncultured Mordavella sp.
ATTGTAAAAGAGTAACAGGACGATCAATACAGAAAGAAGAGGATGAGTGAAGTGGGGATGGATATGAGCTTCAGGGAGCGGTTTATATTTAACTTTATTGATGACAACCGCTGGACCTATATCGCAGATGGTTTGAAGGTGACTCTGCAGATTACCTTTTTTGCGCTTTTGATTGGTATTGTGCTTGGATTTGTCCTTGCCATTATCCGGTCTACCTATATAAAAACCGGTAAATTAAAGCTTCTGAACCTGATCGCACAGATCTACATTACGGTGATCAGGGGAACGCCTGTCGTGGTACAGCTTTTGATCATTTACTTTGTCATCTTCGGAACGGTGAATGTAAGTAAGGTCCTGGCCGCGGTTATGGCGTTTGGGATGAACTCGGCGGCTTACGTGGCGGAGATCGTGCGCTCAGGTATCATGTCGGTTGACGGCGGGCAGTCTGAGGCGGGAAGGTCTCTTGGATTTAATTATTACCAGACAATGATCTACATCGTACTCCCGCAGGCGTTTAAGAATATCCTGCCGGCGCTGGGCAATGAGTTTATCGTGCTTCTGAAGGAGACTTCTGTGGCCGGGTATATTGCGATCCAGGATCTGACCAAGGGCGGCGATATTATCCGGAGCCGTACTTATGACGCCATGTTCCCACTGATTACTGTGGCGGTGATCTATCTGGTTATGGTTATGATATTCAGTAAGCTTGTAAATATGCTGGAGAGGAGGCTGAGGAACAGTGACCATTAAGAATGGAGAGATTTTGATCAAGGTAGAAGGCCTTCAGAAAAACTTCGGCAAGCTGCATGCTCTGAATGGAGTGAGCGGGGAGATCCGTAAAGGAGAAGTGGTGGTTGTGGTAGGCCCTTCCGGTTCCGGAAAATCCACATTTCTCAGGTCTCTGAATCTCCTGGAGGAGCCTTCGGAGGGAAAGATCTATTTTGAGGGCGTAGACATTACGGATAAGAAGGTAGATATTAATAAGCACCGTCAGAAGATGGGAATGGTTTTCCAGCATTTTAATCTGTTTCCCCATAAGACGATCCTGCAGAATATTACCCTGGCGCCTACGAAACTGCTGGGTATGAGTAAAGAAGATGCGGATAAGAAAGGAATGGAACTTCTGGAGCGGGTCGGGCTTGCTGAAAAGGCGGATGCCTATCCGTCCCAGTTATCCGGCGGCCAGAAGCAGAGGATTGCGATCGTACGGTCCCTGGCAATGGAACCGGATGTGATGCTTTTCGACGAGCCAACCTCGGCTCTTGACCCGGAGATGGTAGGCGAGGTATTAGAGCTTATGAAGCAGCTTGCAAAAGACGGTATGACCATGGTGGTGGTGACCCATGAGATGGGGTTTGCCAGGGAAGTGGGCAGCAGGGTGATCTTTATGGCGGACGGAGAGATCAAAGAGCAGGGGAGCCCGGAGGAGTTCTTTGAGCATCCGAAGGATCCGAGGCTTCAGGAATTTCTATCCAAGATCCTGTAAGGGTGTAATAGATGGAATCTTATTTACGAGGTGAATCTTAAACGGATTTAAAATTGGATTTATGAATGATGAAAAGTGTACGTGATTGACATTGCGTACACTTTTGTTATAATGAAAATGGCAGGATATCCTAGGAAATGATAGATGTTTATGATATAGGAATGTTCAGGTGGGAGGCCATAATGAAGAACAAGAAGCGGAAGAAAAGCAAAAGAAATAAATTGCTGGCATATTTTATGGCCATGATCCTGGCTGGGGGAATCTTTATCCCCTCGCTGATGAACTGGAGCAGAGAAGCCAGGGCGGCGGCTAAGGAACCGCGGCTTTGCTATTATGCGGATAAGGATCAGTTAATGAACTATGACGAACTTATGGAGGGATCCGGCTCTGAGGAGCGGTGGTGGAGGGGGTACATTGCCTTTGGAGGAGGAAGCACAGGCCGGTGGAAGTGGTATGTTGCAGGAAAAGATCAGTCGAATCCGAAGGATAATGTTATATTGCTTCTGGCTAATGATGAAACGGATGGGTCAGTCAAAATAGGTCATTACTGGGATGGGAATTTGTCAGATGACGACAGGATACATGATAATGTTTCTGAGAAGAAGGCGTATTCAGGAGATCCCAGTATCCAGTATGAGGACGGCTCCATCCCAACGGAGGTGAATCTGAATCACTACGGGGACAGCGATCTGCGTAAGGAATTTTTAAGGATTCAGGAGGATAAAGGCGTCTTTTCAGACAATGAGAGAAATCTGATGCTTACAACACAAGTATGTACAAGGGACAGCCTGAATGATAAGATGTATACCGTTAATGATATTCTCTACGCTCCCACGGTGGCGGATACGGATGCGGATGGAGTGAATAGTGCTCCGAATAAAGGAGACATATGCCTGCTGGCAGGCGGCGGGACAGATGAATCCAAGATGACAAAAATACGAAGTAAAGTAGGGGGGTTGACATAAGCTGCTGGACACGGAAGGAAGACGTATTCCATAGCAGATATGGGGAGGCGGGAAATCCCCGGGTGGCATATGGCTGGGACTGGTTAAATGGCAGACTGGATCCAATTAAAGTTTATGAGACATATTACTCTTTCCGCCCTGCCTTTGCCCTGGATCTGACAGATGTTCTTTTCGCATCTTCCGTACCGGCAAGTGGCGGGAGCGGTGGAGGCCAGACGATGACGGATACACATACTATGTCAATGATGCTGAGAATGGCGAACCGGGGGAATCTGTTCCAGGGGACAAAATTGTCCTATACGATGGATGAGGTCACCTGGAGCGGCGCACCTTCGGGGGCTTATGTTGTGGTGCAGGGAAGAACGGAAGACGGGAAAGACTGGTATTATAGGAAAAGCAGCGGCGGCCGCCTTACATGGAATGAGGTGAGAAACGGGGTATCAGGGGCGTCTCTTGGAACGGAAGCGTCTTTTCATATGTGTAAGGTGTGGCTGGAAGCAGCAAATCCAAATTCGGCCTATATGCCTTACGCATTTGCAGGGACTTATGAATCGGCGGATGATACGGAGATTGACGCGGTGAATATCACGGGGCTTACACCGGAACCGGGGAAAAGCCTCAGTGGGAGCGGCTTTATCCCGACAGAAGGCGTGCTTGAGAATGCGCCGGTATCCTGGATGGAAAGCGGCAGCGATGTAAGTGGGGGCGTCGCAGAATATGATAAGACCTATTCGGCGTCTGTGACCCTGACCGCCGGGGACGGGTATATATTTGGGGACTCAGTGGTGGCGTCTGTGGAAGGCGGGGCGGTACTTGGCGTTACGAAGAACTCAGATAAATCCATAACGGTAACCTGCCGTTTTGCGACGGGGCCGGATACATCCCTTCCAAGGATACAGTATACCGGGGGAGACAGGTACAGCGGCATATACGACGATCTGCCCCATACGATCACGCCGGTATCTGTGATTGACCCGTCGGACGCGGTGGTGCGCTATGGACTCAGGAGGGGCGAGTATACGCTGACAGATCCGCCGGAATTTACGGACGCGGGAAGCTACAGAGTCTGGTTCAGGATTGAAAAAGAAGGCTATGAGACCGTTGAAAGGGAAACGGGCGTAGAGATCAGGAAGCGGACGATTGAGATTTCCATAGAGGATCAGACGGTACGGTGGGGAGAAGAGATCGATAAGACCCGGTATACGGCAGAGGGCGATCTGGTAACGGGACACGAGATCACAGAGGTGAACCTGACGCCCAGCACTACGGATCTGACAGAGGATGGAACCATCAATCTTTTTACCAGGGATCCGGTAACGATCGTAGACAGAGACGAGAACAATAAGGATGTGTCAAGGAATTATGAGGTGCGGGTAGTGTCTTCTCCCGGAAGGCTTATTATTGAACATGATCCGGACCTGCCGCCGGAGGACGGGCTGGAGATAGAGAAAGAAAAAACAAACTATCAGACAGGGGAAGACCTGGACGTCAATGATATGAAGGTTACAGTAAAGTATGAGGATGGATACAGCACGGAGATAGCCGATTATGAGACAAATGCAGATGAGATCGATATGTCTGTGCCGGGGGAAAAGACCCTGACGGTGACTTATACGGAAAATGAAAAGACAGTAACCGGAGAGATCCCGATCCAGGTCAGTGGGGAAGCTGATGCAAATGGAATCAGCGATCCTGACACGGAAGAACCGGAGCAGCCGGCGGATAACACAGCATCGTCTGCCGCGCCGTCTGCACAGGCTTCGGGAGGAGGCAGTTCGGGAGGCGGCTCAGGAGGAAGCGGTTCCTCGGGCGGCGGAACGGTTCTGGAGCGGGTCATCGTAAGAGCGGCGCGGACAGGTGACGAAAGCCAGCTTCTAAAATGGATCCTGCTGGCGGCCTGTTCCGGGATGGTTATCATAGGAGGATCAGCCGCAACAGGCCTTAGTAAGAGGAAGAATAAAAAGAAACAATAGTAAAATAAAAGAGATGCGGAAACCATGGAGTATCTGCATCTCTTTTCATATGATTATATCAGGCTCAGGAGGGACTTCGCCAAGCTCCGAGGTGTGCGTTCACACTAAGCTCGGAAAAACCTCGCTAAGTGTTCACAGCATCTCAAGAAAGGCTGTAAGTCTTGTGT
>CAZGVY010000005.1:25248-32635 GCA_964529215.1 uncultured Mordavella sp.
GGAAAAACCTCGCTAAGTGTTCACAGCATCTCAAGAAAGGCTGTAAGTCTTGTGTTGAGCTGTCCGATATCTGCCTGGGAATAGTCGGTCTCCACATGGATATAAGGGATGCCTTTTTTCCCGTTGACAAACCTGCGGATAGCGAGGGTCTCAACATTGTATGTATGGCAGGCCTGCAGAGTCATCTCAACGACGCCGTCAACTTTGTATTCATCGATCAGCTGTCCAAGGAGTTCCAGCCGGTTGGGATTCGGAGTCATGACGGAGCAGCCGATATCCAGGTATCTTCTGGCCAATGCGTCGTATATATCAGGATTGTCTTCGTCTACCAATTTATCTACAGATTTGGCGCCGGAGCAATTCTCATAGGTGACAACGATGCCGCCGTTATCCTCAATCGCTTGGATCACCTTCTCGGGAGCGCCTCCGCTTGGGCACCCGGTAAGCAGGATGCGGGGCTTCTTTTCCTCCATCTTTCCCGCAGCATATTCCTGTTCGATTTTAGCGGTTAATGCGTCCACCTCCTCAGGAATGGCGGCGCGGTCGAATTTGAAACTGCTTCCATAGAGAACCTTCCACAGATCGTGCCCCTTGATCGGCGCGGGATCATTTTTCATAACGGCGTATAATTTCTTCAAAGATAAGCGGGCTTTATTTTCGATCCGCACGGCTTCACGGATGGCGTCTTCTGTAATGACCGTATCAAATTCCTTTTCCAGATATTCCTTAAATCGTATGATCTCGCTTTTCCAGAGTTTAAATGCCGCTTCGTTCTGGGTGTTGGGGAGTTCCATCAGAAATACCTTCTTAAAATCAGCCATGTACTCATACATTTTCTTTTTGCCGTCACAGGTAGTTTCTCCAACAACCACATCTGAGAAATAGAAGAAGGGGCATTTGTCGGTTAAGGCAAAGCCATAGCTGGACTTGATCAGAGGACAGAGATTCTTGGGAAGTTCTTTTTCCGCGTCCGGGATGGTTTCGTCGGAAGTAGAGCATAAGCCTACGGTTACGGCGCCCATTGCCATTGCAATTTCCCTGGGGAAATAGGTGCAGTATGCGCCGACAACGGGAGTTCCCTGATCCTTGATCTGCTTCAAGGCCAGAAATGAGTTCTTGCGCTGTTCAGCAAATTCTTCAAATACCTCGGGAAGATTTTTAATTAATTCCATAAGTTGTGTCTCCTTTGTTTGAAAATGTCTACAATAAAAGTAACACTTTCAGAAAAAAACCACAATCGAAAACAAGAGGAATGTTATTCAAAATATTTATAAAAATAAAGATATATAAGCGGCGTCTATGAACTGTGGCTCCTGTGATTTGGACTTTTCCGGCAGGGAGAAAGATGGTATAGTGTTACTATGAAAGGTGGAAAAACGATGAGATATGAAGGAGTAAAACAGGGAATCTTCCTGGAACGTCCCAATCGATTTGTTGCATATATAGAGCTGGATGGGAAAAAAGAACGGGTTCATGTGAAAAATACCGGGAGATGCGGGGAGCTTCTGATCCCCGGAGCGGTTGTGTACGTTCAGAGAGCAGAACAGCCTGCAAGAAAGACAAAGTGGGATCTGATCGCTGTGGAGAAAAAATGCCATATACAGGAGGGAAATGGACGGCAGACAGAAAGAATCCGAATGGTGAATATTGATTCCCAGGCGCCGAATCAGGTGGTAAAGGAGTGGCTTGAGGAAGGAAGACTGTTTTCAGATATTACAAAGCTTTGCCCGGAATATAAATATGGAGATTCCAGATTTGATTTTTATGTAGAGGCAGGCGAACGGAGGATCTTTATTGAGGTAAAAGGGGTAAGCCTGGAGGAGGACGGCAAGGTACGATTCCCGGATGCGCCCAGCGAGCGGGCGGTGAAGCATGTGAAGGAATTGGCCAGGGCAGTAGAGGAGGACTATGAAGCAATTGTCTTTTTTGTCATACAGATGAAAGACGTGGACTATTTCACGCCGAATATGGATACACATCCAGAATTTGGACATGTCCTGGCAGAGGCAGCAGGCAAGGGTGTAACGGTGATGGCGGCAGATTGTGAGACGGACAAGGATTTTATCAGGCTTGCGGACGATGTGCCGGTGGCGCTTGATGAGGATAGTATTCGGAGGCAGGAACGGCTTCAGATCCTGAGGAAACTTCCAGGGCCGCTGATAGAATGGTTCCGTGCCAATCAGAGGAAGCTGCCATGGAGAAATGATCCCACAGCTTATCAGGTGTGGGTGTCAGAGATCATGCTGCAGCAGACCAGGGTAGAAGCGGTAAAGCCCTACTATGAACGGTTCCTTCGTGAGCTGCCGGATATACAGGCTCTGGCAGAAGCAAAGGAAGACAGGCTTTTAAAGCTGTGGGAAGGCCTGGGGTACTATAACCGTGTCCGGAATATGCAGAAAGCTGCAAGACAGATCATGGTGGACTATCAGGGGGAATTTCCTTCTGCCTATGAAGATATCCGGAAGCTGAAAGGGATCGGCAGCTATACGGCGGGTGCGGTCAGTTCTTTTGCATTTGGATTGCCGAAGCCTGCAGTTGACGGGAATGTGCTGCGGGTAGTTTCGAGGATCACAGGGAGTGATGAGGATATTATGAAGCAGAGCGTCCGGAAAAGGATGGAAGAGCTGCTGGAACAGGTAATACCAGAGGAAGCGGCAGGAGACTTTAACCAGAGCCTGATCGAGCTTGGGGCAGTGGTGTGCGTACCTAACGGGGAACCGAAATGTGGGGAATGCCCTGTGAACGGATACTGCGTGGCGCACGCAGAGGGATGTGAGACGGCACTTCCTGTCAGGAAAAAGGCAGCGCCCAGAAGGATTGAGAAGCGGACGGTGGTTATATTCCGGGACGGGGAGACGAGAGGGATCCGCAGGCGCCCGGATAAGGGACTGCTTGCGGGACTGTATGAACTGCCAAACCTTGCGGGGCATCTTTCGGCAGAGGAGGTAGTTGCCTATAGTAAGACGATTGGCCTGGCGCCGGTCAGGATCCGGAAACTTGGGGAAGCCAGGCATATTTTCAGTCATGTGGAATGGCATATGACAGGATTCCTGATCCAGGTAGACGAATTGGAGAAGTCCAGTATGCCGGATATGATATTTGCCCGGCCGGAGGAAATACAAAAACGCTACCCAATACCGGCAGCGTTTGATAAATATATGAAATATATGTTTTAGACAACTGGCTGATGCAAAAGCCGGTGTGCCCGCCTATCCTCGTATGCATAGACAGCCTGATACAGGATCCCTGCAAGAACCAGGCCTGCGATCACATCTGTTACGGAATGCTGTTTCAGGAACATCGTAGACAGGATGATCAGGACAGTCAGGGAATAGATGCATGCACAGGCAAATGGGTGCTTCTTTACGGAATCAGACCGGGTAAGCCCGATGCACAGCCCTAGGGAGTTGAATACATGCATGCTGGGCAATACATTGGTTGGAGTATCCGTCCGGTATACATACCGTACCATATCCGTAAAGATGTTGTCCCTGGGAAATTCTTCCGGCCTTAAATGCAGCCCGTTGGGGAAGACTGTACATATAACCAGAAACGCGGTCATCCCTGCGATTAAAAATGCAGCCATACGGAGAAATTCCCTTTTATCTGTAAAAAACAGGTAAAAGGAACCTACGGTAATAAAAAGAAACCATAACAGGTATGGAACTACAAAATATTCTATAAAAGGAATATAATCATCCAAAGGTGAATGGATCAGGTAATAATCTGCCGTCACATGGTTTTCCAGATAAAGAAACCATGGCATGTAAATCAGCCCGTATAAAAATACAAGCGCATGATTATATTTTTTGAAAAACTGCTTTGCTTTCATTATGCTGCGCGTCCCTTCTAATGTGTAGATCAGAAGCGTCAAAATATCTTTTGATGCTTACATTAATATATGTAGGATCTATTGGATTATAACACGAATAAAATAAATCAACAACAAGGTTGGAAGGGAATTAATAAATTCTTTCGATTCTTTCGTTATAGTTTATAATGTGTATTGCAGATACGATATAAAAAAGGTATAATCTGCATACAATGATCTGGCGCAGGCATTTTCTGAAAAGATTAGGAAGTAAAGAAAAAACAATCAGATAAAGGAGAATACTCCATGTATACTTTTATTGTAAATCCAAACGCGCGGTCAGGGCTTGGCAAAAAAGTCTGGGCTCAGATCGGAGATATCCTGCGGGAAAAAGAGGTCCCGTATGAAGTATATTTTACAAAATACCAGCGTCATGCTACGCGGATCGTGCGGGAGCTTACAGGGGACGGAGAGGAACATACGATCATTATGCTGGGCGGGGATGGTACGGTGAACGAGATCCTGAATGGGATCGAAGATATTTCCAAAGTAACCCTGGGGTATATTCCGATAGGATCCAGCAATGATTTCGCAAGATTTTTCGGACACAAGGCCGATCCGGCCCAGGCCATTGAGATCATATTGAACCCTCAGAAATACGCTATGATGAATATAGGAGCTATGACCTACTACGGCGGCGGGAGAAAGAGGCGCTTTGCGGTCAGCTGCGGTATGGGATTTGACGCCGGGGTATGCCATCAGGCGGTTGTGTCGAAAATGAAATATTTATTGAACAAGCTGCATCTCGGGAAGCTGACCTATGCCGGGATCGCGCTGTCCCAGATGATCGCGCTGAAGCCGGGAAGGATCAGTATCTGTATGGATGACAGCGAGGCTATTGTCCATGAGGGGGCATATTTTGCAACGGTAATGAATCACCCCTATGAAGGCGGCGGGTTCAAGTTCTGCCCTAAGGCGGATCCCTGTGACGATATCCTGAATGTAACGGTGATCGCAGGGCTTCCGAAGATAAAGGCGCTTCTTCTGCTTCCTACGGCATTTATGGGCTGGCATACCATCTTCAAAGGAGTCTATACGTATACCTGCAGAAACGTAAGATTTGAGAGTGAACATGCGCTGCCGGTTCATACGGATGGGGAACCGGTATTTCTCCAGAGGGAGATCTGCGCAGAGCTGGAACCGGACAAGATACGCCTGATCGCCGGATGATGCGGTTTACGGACAGATACCGTGGGGAAAGGAGGGAGAGGCATGCTGTCCTGTTTGCTGATACTGATATGTATGATCCTGCTGATTTATATTCTGGCTGTCTGGCCGCGTACATCCAGGCTTCCGGAGGTTATGGAGTATAACGGAACACTGTTTGCACACCGGGGGCTGCATAACAGGGAGAAGTATGTGCCGGAAAATTCTATGGAAGCATTCCGGATGGCAGTAAGGCAGGGATATGGAATTGAACTGGATGTACATATTACCAAAGACAGAAAGCTTGCGGTGTTCCATGACGATACGGTGGAGCGGATGTGCGGCGCTGCCGGCAGGGTGGAGGATCATACCTTTGCAGAACTTCAGAAGTATCATCTGCTGAATACAACAGAACGGATTCCGGAGCTTAAGGAGGTGCTGGACTGCATCAACGGGCGGGTTCCGGTTTTGGTGGAACTGAAGATACCGGAGCGGGATCTGGCTGTGTGCGAGGCTTCTTACCGTGTCCTGAGGGAATATAAGGGCAGATATATGATCCAGTCCTTTAATACGATGGGATTGTACTGGTACCGTATGCATGCGCCGGAAGTTCTCCGGGGACAGCTCTCGTCGGACCTGACAAAAAGCAATGAAGACGCGCCGTATGTCTTCCGCTTTGCGATCCAGTATCTTCTCCTGAATATATTGGGGAAGCCGGATTTTATCTCATACAAATTAAAAGCGCTGCCGAATTTCAGTGTTTCTTTATGCAGGCTGCTGTTCCATACGCCGGTGGCAGTGTGGACGCTGCGCAGCGGGCAGGCGCTGAGAGAAGGAAAGGCGCGCTATAATATGTGTATATTTGAGAACGCTACAGGAAGGAACCGCACAGATGAACCCTGCGCAGAGCCATAGTTATTGCAGAACCGGGGAAAATATGATAAGATAAACCGATTAGCTTGTAATTATAAATAAAGTAGAAAGGAATGGATATAAATATGGAAAATCCGATCATTACAATTGAAATGGAAAATGGAGACAGGATGAAAGCGGAGCTGTATCCCGAGGTTGCGCCAAATACAGTGAATAATTTCATCTCACTGGTAAAGCAGGGATATTATGACGGGCTGACCTTTCACCGGGTTATCAGTGGTTTTATGATCCAGGGAGGATGCCCGGACGGAACCGGCATGGGCGGTCCGGGTTATCAGATCAAGGGAGAGTTTTCCCAGAATGGATTTGTAAATGAGCTGCGCCATACCGAGGGCGTATTGTCCATGGCAAGGGCTATGCATCCGGATTCCGCAGGCTCCCAGTTCTTTATCATGCATAAGGACTCTCCTCATCTGGACGGCCAGTATGCGGCATTTGGCATGATCACCGAAGGCATGGATATTGTCAATAAAATTGCCGGTACCCCGACAGATTATAACGACCGTCCTCTGGAACCCCAGGTCATGAAAAAGGTTACGGTTGACACAAAAGGTGTGGATTACCCGGATCCGGAGAAGGAATAAGAAGTATCCTGCGCATGGGAGCAGGGATTGGGAAATCGATGAAACGGGAGAAATAAGGAGGCTGAAACTATTATGAAAAGGATGGTTCAGACCGAAGATTTAGTTTACGAATATTCAAAAAGAGATGAGGACGGGAATGTGATCGGCGCATACCGGGCGGTTGACCAGGTAAATCTCCAGGTGGAGGCGGGACAGTTCATTGCAATCCTGGGTCATAACGGATCAGGGAAATCTACGCTGGCTAAGCATATCAATGCGATCCTGGTTCCCACAGAAGGCACGGTATGGGTCGGGGGAAGGAATACAAAAGAACCGGAGGAGCTGTGGAATGTAAGACAGACAGCAGGGATGGTTTTCCAGAACCCGGACAATCAGATCATCGGAACAGTGGTAGAGGAGGATGTGGGATTTGGGCCTGAGAATCTGGGAGTTCCCACGGAGGATATCTGGAAACGGGTGGAGGAGAGCCTGAAGGCGGTAGGGATGACTGCCTACCGGCATCACTCTCCGAATAAATTATCCGGCGGACAGAAGCAGAGAGTTGCCATTGCCGGCGTCATCGCTATGAGGCCGAAGTGTATTGTACTGGATGAGCCGACGGCTATGCTGGATCCTAATGGAAGGAAAGAGGTGCTCCGTACGGTAGAAGAACTCAGGAAACGGGAACAGATGACCGTGATCCTGATTACGCATTATATGGAAGAAGTGATCGGTGCAGACCGGGTATTTGTTATGGATCACGGGCATGTGGTGATGGATGGGACGCCAAAAGAGATTTTCTCCCAGGTGGACACGCTTAAAAAGTACCGCCTGGATGTTCCGCAGGTAACGATACTTGCAGATGAACTAAAGA
>CAZGVY010000006.1:0-29505 GCA_964529215.1 uncultured Mordavella sp.
CTGTTTTTCTGGGCATTTGGCGGCGCTCTTTATTACAGCTTTGAGATCATATTCCGGGGCTTTTCACACTGGTCCATGTTTGTGCTGGGCGGGATCTGCTTTGTCTTTTTCTTTGTACAGGGAAAGAGCCTGAACTGGAAGGAACCTTTGTGGAAGCAGACCTTGCGCTGTATTATTTTTGTTACTTCGATGGAATTTATTACCGGGATCATTGTAAATAAATGGCTGCATTATGCGGTGTGGGATTACAGTGAGATGCCCCTTCAGCTTTTTGGGCAGATCTGCGTGCCGTTTATGATTATCTTTTCCGGTCTCAGCGCGCTGGGGATCTGCCTGAGCGGGTATATCGGATATTATCTGTTTGGCGAGAGGAAGCCGCAGTATCATATTCTTTGATTTTTAATATGGTTTTACCGGAATTTTTAATTCTTTTCAATTCCTGCCGGTAAAGCCATATTTTTTGTTTTCAGAAAACGGAAAAAAATGTTATACTAACTATGTATGTCAAAAGATTACCTCCCGTGAACAAAGAGAGCTTTGCCTTCAGGGGAGCAAAAGAGGAGAAAAGATGTGGCTGAATTAACACCAATGATGCAGAAGTATATGGAAACAAAGGAAGAATATAAAGACTGCATTTTATTTTATAGGCTGGGTGACTTTTACGAGATGTTTTTTGATGATGCGCTGACGGCTTCCAAAGAACTTGAGATCACCCTGACAAAGAAAAACTGCGGCCTGGAGGAAGGCGCGCCAATGTGCGGCGTACCTTACCATGCAGCCGATACCTATCTGAGCCGGCTGGTTTCTAAGGGATATAAGGTTGCGATCTGCGAACAGGTAGAAGATCCTGCGACGGCGAAAGGGCTTGTTAAGCGGGAGGTGATCCGTGTCGTAACTCCGGGGACGAATCTGAACACGCAGAACCTGGATGAATCCAGGAATAATTATATCATGGGGATTGCTTATATTGCGGATCATTACGGTCTTTCCGTGGCAGATGTTACCACGGGGGAATATCTGGTGTCTGAAGTGCCTGACAGTGATAAATTATTCGATGAGATCTATAAATTTATGCCATCCGAGATCGTCTGCAACGAAGCGTTTTATATGAGCGGCGCTGACCTGGATCATCTGAGGGAGGGCCTTGGGATTGTGGTGTATGCCCTGGACGCATGGTATTTTGACGATGAGCTCTGTGCGCGGACGCTGAAAGAACATTTTCATGCCGCTTCCCTGGAAGCTCTTGGGATCAAGGATTGCGAATGCGGGATGGTGGGAGCCGGAGCCCTGCTTTTATATTTACAGGAGACACAGAAGATCTCCCTGAAGCATATGCGTAAGCTTACCAGGTATGCGGTGGGGAAATATATGATTTTAGACAGTTTTACCAGACGGAACCTGGAACTCTGTGAAACGCTCAGGGAGAAACAGAAGCGGGGGTCGCTTTTGTGGGTGCTGGATAAAACAAAAACTGCTATGGGAGCCAGGCTGCTGCGCAAATACATTGAACAGCCGCTGATCGATAAAGCTATGATCGAGAGACGGCTTGGGGCAGTGAAAGAGCTGAAGGAATCTGCGATCACCAGGGAGGAGCTCCGGGAATATCTGGCTCCGGTCTATGACCTGGAACGTCTGGCAGGCCGGATCTCCTATCAGTCCGCCAACCCAAGAGATTTGATCTCCCTGAAAAATTCCATGGAAATGCTGCCTCCAATGAAATATCTGCTGCAGGATATGGACAGCCCTCTCCTGCAGGATATCTGTAAACGCCTGGATACGTTAGAGGATCTGTGCCAGCTTCTTACAGACGCTATCTGTGAAGAACCGCCCCTTGCCATGAAAGAAGGCGGGATCATACGGGACGGCTACAACGAGGATGTGGACAGATTAAGAGCCGCCAAAACGGACGGGAAGAACTGGCTGGCAAAGCTTGAGGCCGAGGAACGTGAAAAAACGGGGATCAGAAAATTGCGGATCCGCTACAACAAAGTGTTTGGCTATTATCTGGAAGTGACAAATTCCTATAAATCCATGGTGCCGGATTACTATATACGGAAACAGACGATGGCAAACGCAGAACGCTATATCACTCCGGAGCTTAAGGAACTGGAGGATACGATCCTGGGCGCTGAGGATAAACTCTATGCACTGGAGTATGAGCTGTACTGTGAGATCCGGGACAGGATCGGAGGCGAACTGGACCGGATACAGCAGACTGCCCAGGCAGTGGCAGAGACAGATGTGTTCGCTTCTCTGGCGCTGACCGCAGAACAGGGGAATTATGTCTGCCCTAAGATAAATGAAAAAGGCGTGATCGATATCCGGGACGGGCGCCATCCCGTAGTGGAAAAGATGATCCCCAATGATATGTTCGTCTGTAACGATACCTATCTGGATGATAAGAAGAACCGGGTATCGATCATTACCGGGCCTAATATGGCGGGGAAATCCACCTATATGCGGCAGACAGCTCTGATCGTGCTTATGGCGCAGATCGGTTCTTTTATTCCGGCCTCCCGTGCAGATATCGGGATCGTAGACCGTATCTTTACCAGAGTGGGAGCTTCCGATGACCTGGCGTCGGGGCAGAGCACCTTCATGGTTGAGATGACTGAGGTGGCAAATATCTTAAGAAATGCAACCAGAAAGAGCCTGCTGATCCTGGATGAGATCGGCAGGGGGACCAGCACTTTTGACGGCCTGTCCATCGCCTGGGCTGTGGTAGAGCATATCAGCAATACCAGGCTTCTGGGCGCTAAGACCTTATTTGCGACCCATTATCATGAGCTGACAGAACTGGAAGGCAAGATCGATAATGTAAATAACTATTGTATTGCCGTAAAAGAAAAGGGAGACGATATTGTATTCCTGAGAAAGATCGTAAAGGGCGGCGCGGATAAAAGTTACGGGATCCAGGTGGCGAAGCTTGCCGGTGTTCCGGAATCCGTGATCTTAAGAGCGAAGGAGATCGTGGAAGAACTTCTTCACGCGGACATTACTTCCAGGATCAAAGATATTGCAGCGGGGGAAAGCGCTGCGCCCAAGATTAAGACAAAGAAGCTGGACGAAGTGGATATGGCGCAGATGTCGCTGTTTGATACGGTAAAGGACGACGATGTACTGGAAGAATTAAAGAGCCTGAATATTTCCTGCCTTACCCCGATCGACGCGCTGAACACACTCTACCAGCTTCAGAATAAGCTGAAAAACAGGTGGTAGCTATGGGAAAAATACAGATATTAGATCAGATTACGATCGATAAGATCGCCGCGGGGGAAGTGATCGAGCGGCCGGCTTCTATTGTAAAAGAGCTGGCAGAAAATTCCATTGACGCTAAAGCAACATCGGTGGTGATTGAGATCAAAGAGGGAGGCATTTCTTTTATCCGTATCACGGATAATGGAATTGGGATAGACAGAGAAGATGTGCAGAATGCATTTTTAAGACATTCTACCAGTAAAATACGGTCGGCAGACGACCTGGAAGGGATCCAGTCCCTTGGTTTCAGAGGCGAAGCCCTTTCAAGCATTGCTGCAGTGTCCCAGGTGGAGCTGATCACAAAGACCCGTACCGCTGCGTGCGGGATCACATACCGGATAGAGGGCGGAAGGGAAGTGTCTATGGATGAAACCGGCGCTCCGGATGGAACCACATTTCTCATACGGCAGCTTTTTTACAATACCCCGGCCAGACGGAAATTCTTAAAGACTGCCGTTACCGAGGCGGGACACGTGGCTGATATGGTAACACGGATCGCTTTATCGCATCCGGAGATCTCATTCCAGTTTCTGAATCATGGACAGTCAAAGATATATACCTCCGGAAATGGAAATTTAAAGGATATCATTTACCATATCTATGGCAGGGATATTGCGTCGCATCTCCTTCCGGTGGAGGCAGAACAAGGCGGCCTGGCTTTAAACGGCTACATTGGAGAACCCGTGATATCCAGAGGGAACAGAAATTTTGAAAATTATTTTATCAACGGCAGATATGTAAAAAGTAATATCATATCGAAAGCGATCGAAGATGCTTACAAGGATTTTTCCATGCAGCACAAATATCCGTTTACCGTACTGCACCTGACCATCGGCGGCGGCCTTCTGGATGTCAACGTACATCCTGCAAAGATGGAAGTGCGGTTTGGAAATCAGCAGGAAATTTATAATTTCATCTATGAGGCTATGTCAGAAGCGCTGCATCACAGGGAATTGATCCCACATGTGGAAGCTCCCGCGCCCAAAGAAGGAAAAACAATAAAAGAATATCTCCTGCATGATGGGAAAAATTCGCCTGGAGATACCGAAAAACAGAGCACGCTCTACAGAGAAAATGGGCAGGAGGAAAATGCACTCCAAAGAAAACAGAGCGCACTCCATACAAATTCCGAACGGCAAAATATTCCAAAAAACCAGGAAAACCTTGAAAAACCGTCACTTTACGACAAAAAACAGAGCGCGGTCGGTAAAAAGGACCTGGATTACTTTATGGATAAAATGCGGGAACGGGTTGCATCCTATCACAATCAGCGCCCGGGTGACAGCGGGCCGCAGGACCGGCAGGAGATCCGTCATGCAGAGGCTATTGCAGAGCCCCGGGCGTCTTATCATGCAGAACAGATGGATCTTTTTAAAGAACGGCTTCTGGATAAGGAGTCTTTGAAGGAGCATAAGATCATCGGCCAGTTGTTTGATACTTACTGGCTGGTGGAATTTCATGACAGTTTGTATATCATTGACCAGCATGCCGCACACGAACGCGTTTTATATGAAAAAACCCTCAGGAGTATGAAGACCAGAGAGTATACTTCCCAGAATATCAGTCCTCCGGTCATCCTGGAGCTATCCATGAAAGAGGCGCAGCTTCTGGATACATATATGGACCGTTTCACAAAGATCGGATTTGAGATCGAGAACTTCGGTCCGAATTCCTATGCGGTATGTGCGGTGCCTGATAATCTATTCGGTGTAGCCAGAAAGGAACTCCTGATGGAGATGATTGACAGTTTGTCTGATGAGATATATACTAGACTGACACCGGATGTGATCGATGAAAAGATTGCGTCCATGTCCTGCAAGGCGGCTGTAAAGGGGAAAATGAAGCTTACGGCCGCAGAGGCAGACGCATTGATCGGGGAACTGCTGGAGCTTGAGAATCCATATCACTGCCCCCATGGGAGGCCGACCATTATCTCCATGACAAAGCGGGAACTTGAAAAGAAATTCAAACGAATCGTATAGAGGAGTCTTGTACTATGAAACAGCCCTTGATCGTTCTTGCCGGGCCGACGGCCGTAGGTAAAACGAAAGCATCGATCGGACTTGCCCGGGCAATCGGCGGGGAGATCATCTCTGCGGATTCCATGCAGGTGTATAAGTATATGGATATCGGTTCTGCTAAGATCAAGCCATCGGAAATGGAAGGGATCCCGCACCACCTGATAGACGTGCTGGAACCGGATGAAGAATTTCATGTGGTCCGCTTCCAGCAGATGGCAAAAGAGGCGGCAGGGCAGATCTATGCCCGAGGGCATATACCGATCTTAACCGGCGGGACCGGATTTTACATCCAGGCTTTTGCCTATGACATCGATTTTACGGAAAATGAGGCCAGCCAGGATTACCGGAAGGAGCTGGAGGCATTCGCTGCAAAGTACGGCGCAGCAGAGCTCCATGAAAAGCTCCGCAGGGCCGATCCAAAGGCGGCGGATAGGATTCACGCCAATAATATCCGGCGTGTGATCCGTGCATTGGAATATCATCATCTGACTGGGGAGCGTATTTCTGAGCATAACGAGCAGCAGAGGAAAAAAGAGTCACCCTACGATCTCCGGTATTTTGTCCTGACCGACGTAAGGAGCCGGCTTTATGAGCAGATCGACCGCCGGGTGGATGCGATGATGGAGGCGGGGCTTCTTGAGGAGGTAAAAGGATTAAGGGAACGGGGATTTTCCAGGGATCTGAGCTCTATGAAGGGGCTCGGCTATAAAGAGCTTTTCGCGTATCTGGAAGGGGAGGCCACGCTTGAAGAGGCCGTATACAGGATCAAACGGGATACCAGGCATTTTGCCAAGCGGCAGCTTACATGGTTTAAGAGGGAGAGAAATGTGATCTGGATCGATAAAAGCAGATTTGGATACGATGAGGAAGCTATTTTACAGGAAATGATAAATAAGTCAGCAGGATAAGGGGTAATGTATATGTTTAGGAAATTATTCGGAGGTTCCAGGTTCATCAAAAGGCTGAACCCGCTTCTGGAACTTTACGGGCACAGCAAGAACGCAGAGAAAACATACAGTGAACTGATGGCGCTGGAGCCCTTGATCCGGACGGAAGGAGAGCAGGCTCTGTTCAATCTGAACAGGGCTGCCCTGCTTTATGATATGGGACGGCTGAAGGAGGCGGCGGATATCGCAAGGGATATCCCGGCTGTGAATCCCGAGATGGACGCCCGCACAGCCATGATCAAGACCATGATCAGACGGGCAATGAATGAAGGAGAGTATTTGTAACATGCAGTCAATATCAGAAATGTATATGCAGATGGGGATCCGCCCTTCTGTTTTAGAATTTGGCCGTAAAATAGAGGCCAGGCTTTCCGCAAGGTTTAAAGAAATTGATGAAACGGCGGAATATAACCAGATGAAGGTGATACGCGGCATGCAGATAAACCGTGTCAGTTCAGAGTGCTTCCATTATGCCAGCGGTTATGGATATGACGACTATGGCAGGGATACCCTCGAAAAGGTATATGCGGACGTATTCCATACAGAAAGCGCGCTGGTCCGCCCGCAGATCACCTGCGGGACCCATGCGCTGGCGCTGGCGCTGTCTGCAAACCTCAGGCCTGGCGACGAGCTTCTTTCCGTATCAGGAAAACCCTATGATACGCTGGAGGAAGTGATCGGGATCCGCCCCTCTAAAGGGTCTCTTGCCGAATACGGCGTTACCTATGCCCAGGCAGATCTTCTTGCGGACGGGAGCTTTGATTATAGCGGCATTGAAAAGGCCATCAATGAACGGACAAAACTGATCGCGATACAGCGCTCGAAGGGCTATCAGACCAGGCCAAGCTTTTCTGTCAGCCAGATCGGCGAGGTCATTGCCTTTGTGAAAAAGATAAAACCAGACCTGATCTGCATGGTGGATAATTGTTATGGTGAATTTGTGGAAAGACTGGAGCCGTCCGATCTGGGCGCGGATATGACGGTCGGTTCCCTGATCAAGAATCCGGGCGGCGGCCTTGCGCCGGCCGGCGGCTACATTGCCGGGCGCAGTGATCTGATCGAAAATTGCGGATACCGGCTAACCTCCCCGGGACTTGGCCGGGAGGTGGGCGCGTCCCTTGGCGTGATGCAGGCGTTTTACCAGGGATTTTTTCTTGCGCCCACGGTGACGGCAAGCGCTTTAAAGGGTGCAATTTTTGCGGCAAATATTTATGAAGAACTGGGATACGGGGTGATCCCTGACGGGAAAGAGAGCCGTCATGACATCATCCAGGCAGTAGAGCTTGGCACGCCGGAAGGCGTGAAAGCCTTTTGCCGGGGGATCCAGGCGGCGGCGCCGGTGGACGCCTATGTAACACCGGAACCGTGGGCAATGCCCGGATATGACAGCGACGTTATTATGGCGGCGGGAGCGTTTGTCCAGGGCTCCTCGATTGAGCTAAGTGCAGACGCCCCGGTCAAACCACCTTATGCAGTATATTTCCAGGGGGGGCTTACCTGGCCCCATGCAAAGCTTGGGATTCTGATGTCTCTGGAATATCTGGTCAGAGAGAAGGTCATAACGGAACCGCTTGCCCGTTAAGTATGCAGGAAAGGAAGAACGGAGTATGCAGAACATTGTTGTAGCTGGCGGCGGCGCTTCCGGAATGGCGGCGGCGATAGCTGCGGCACGGGCCGGCGCATACGTAACAATATTAGAACAGAACAGCATGGTGGGGAAAAAGCTTCTTTCTACCGGAAACGGGAGGTGTAACCTGACGAATCTGGATCTGAAAGCGGAATACTACCGGGGCGGGGACAGCCAGTTTGTGGAACGTATCTTATCGGATTTTACGGCAGAGGACGCGCTGGATTTTTTTACCAGTATTGGAATATATACCAGGAGCAGAGGGAACTATGTATATCCGTTTTGCGACCAGGCTTCGGCGGTGCGGGATTCCTTTGCCAGGGAGCTTAAGCGGCTGGGGATCAGGATCATAACCGGATGCCATGTGGACGCCATCCGGAAGGATAAACAGGGCTTTCAGATCAGAACAGGCGGCGGTAAAACGGTTTATGGAGCAGACCGCGTGATCCTTGCTGCCGGAAGCAGGGCGTCCCGGATCTCGGGAAGTGACGGAAGCGGGTATCAGCTTGCCAAAAGCCTGGGGCATTCGCTTTCGCCGGTGGTTCCTGCACTGGTGCCCCTGTGCGCCGGGGAAAAGTATTTCAAACGGCTGAAGGGGATCCGTATGACAGCCAGGGTGTCCCTTCTGGTGGAAGGGAAGCAGATGGCAGCGGACGTGGGAGAACTGCAGCTTACAGATTATGGGATATCAGGTATTCCGGTATTCCAGGTCAGCAGATATGCTTCCAGCGCTCTGAGAGAGAAAAAACACGTAACGGTGATGATTGATTTTTTCCCGCAGCTTTCCGCCCAGTCCTTTTTAAAAGAACTCTTAGGCAGGCAGCGCCGGTTTGAGCAGGAGACGGCAGGGGGACTTCTGTGTACCCTGTTTCCTGCCGGGCTGATCCCTGTGCTCTTACAGGAGGCGGGAATACCGGAGGACTTCCCGGCCGGGAAGCTTACCGGGAAGTGCCTGGAGAGCTTTGTCCATATGTGTAAGGCTTTCCCGGTGACGGTCACCGGGACAAAGTCCTATGATATGGCGCAGGTCTGTGCGGGAGGAGTATGTACAGGAGAAGTCCGCCCGGACAGTATGGAATCCCGCCGGATACCGGGGCTTTATCTTACAGGGGAGCTTCTGGACGTGGATGGAATATGCGGAGGATATAATCTGCATTTTGCCTGGGCTACCGGAATACAGGCAGGAAAATCAGCAGCAAAATAAGGAGACATTATGATTCGGATCAGGAACCTGAAACTTCATATCGGACATACAGAAGATGACCTCCGGAAGAAATTGTGCCATATGCTCGGTATCAGGAAGGAGGAACTTCTGTCTTATGCGGTCCGGAAGCAGTCCCTGGACGCCAGGAAAAAACCAGCGTTATTCTGGGTTTATACGGTAGATGCAGAGGTAAAGAGAGAAAAGGCCGTTCTCCGCAGCCATCCGGATCCATGCATTACCAGATCAGACTGGGCTCCTTATCAATACCCGGAACATGGAATGAAGCATATGTTAAGACGCCCTGTGGTGGTCGGAAGCGGCCCGGCAGGGATGTTTTGCGCTTATATACTGGCGGAGCTTGGATACCGGCCAGTCCTTCTGGAACGGGGAGCCCCGGTGGAGGAACGCCGGAAGGATGTGGACCGTTTCTGGGAAACCGGCATCCTGGATCCGGATTCTAATGTACAGTTTGGAGAAGGCGGCGCCGGAACATTCTCAGACGGGAAATTAAATACACTTGTAAAAGATCCTGCCGGAAGGAACCAGAAGGTGCTGGAAATCTTTGTGCGGCACGGCGCGCCGGAGAATATCCTGTATGTGAATAAACCTCACATCGGCACAGATATCCTGATGGATGTGGTGAAAAATATGCGCGGCCAGATCATTGCTAACGGCGGCGAAGTCTTTTTCCGGAGCCAGGTTGTGGATCTGCTCCTTTCCGGCGGAAAGGCGGAAGGAGTGACGGTGAGGAATATGCTCACGGGAGATGAGACCCGCCTGCTGGCAGATACTGTGGTTCTTGCAACCGGGCACAGCGCCAGGGATACCGCCGCAATGCTCCACAGGAGGGGGATGGATATGGAAGCCAAAGCATTTGCAGTTGGCGTGCGCATAGAACATCCCCAGGAAATGATCGATCAGGCGCAGTACGGGCGTTCCAGAGGCGCCCTCCTCCCGGCGGCGTCCTATAAACTGACTGCAAAGCTTAAAGGCGGCAGAAGCGCCTATACTTTCTGCATGTGCCCGGGAGGATACGTGGTAAATGCTTCGTCAGAGGAAGGACATCTTGCGGTAAACGGCATGAGCTATTCTTCACGGGCAGGAAGAAACGCAAACAGTGCGGTGATCGTAACAGTAAAACCGGAGGACTATCCGGGAGTAGGACCGCTGGCAGGGATCGCATTCCAGCGGGAACTGGAAAAAAGAGCCTTTGAGGAGGGAGAGGGCAGGATACCCGTCCAGAGGTTCGGCGATTTCTGTGAAAATAAAAGGACGCTGGAGCCAGGCCGGATAAAGCCCTGCCTGAAAGGACGGTATACATGCGCGAATGTGAGAAGTATTTTCCCGCCGGAGCTTGCAAAAGGTATCGAGGAGGGGATACGGGATTTTGACCGGAAGATCCCGGGCTTTGCCGGACAGGACGCAATGCTGTCCGGAGTAGAAAGCAGGACTTCCTCTCCGGTACGGATAGTAAGGGACGGCTGCCTGCAAAGTAATCTCCAGGGAGTGTATCCCTGCGGAGAGGGCGCAGGATATGCCGGAGGGATCACATCCGCGGCAATGGACGGGATAAAAATTGCCGAAGAAATCGTCAAAAAATACCATCCCTTCGACAAGAACGCGAATGATTAAGAAATTTTTAACTTTATAAGTCTATACACATATTTTGAAATATGTTAGAATATACTGAGTTTTTTAAATGATATGAGATATGAGGAGGAGTACATATGAAGGGAGCAGGAAGCAAGAATTCCTGGGCTTTGTTTTTGCTGATACTGGCAGGGATCGTTCTTGGCGGATTTATTGGAATGCTGACTGAGAACATTTCCGCGCTCAGCTGGCTGTCCTATGGGCAGACTTTCGGCCTGGAAAAACCAATTGAATTGAATCTGGGATTACTGGTGATCACATTTGGATTAACCATTAAGATTACAATATCAAGCATTATAGGCGTCATTCTTGCAATTATTATATACCGCTTCATGTAATTTCTGTATCTTTAGGGGAGCATCATAAGATTCTACAAAAGATATGAACCACACGAATACCATGAAAACATTATCAGAGGCAGAGCGCCCCTATGAAAAGTGTGAGCGCCTGGGAGCGGCAAATCTGTCGGACCGGGAGCTTCTGGCGGCGCTTCTGCGGACCGGGAGCCGGGGCGAAAATGCACTGGAGCTGGCCGGAAGGCTTTTGTATCACGCAGGAGAGGACGGGCTTCTGGGCCTTCATCATTTCAGCGCAGAAAGGCTGAGAGGGATAAAGGGGATCGGCCGGGTAAAAGCGATCCAGCTTGTCTGTATCCTGGAGCTTGCAAAACGGCTGGCGAAGGCCAGCGCATGTGAGATGCTCCAGTTCACCTGCCCTTCCTCCATAGCAAAGTACTATATGGAGGATATGCGGCATGAGAGACAGGAGATCATGAAGCTTTTGATGCTGAATTCCAAGTCCCGCCTGATCGGGGAATCCGATATCTCCAAGGGTACCGTCAACGCCTCTCTGATCACGCCGAGAGAGATCTTTATCGAAGCGCTGCAGAAAAATGCAGTGTCAATTATTATTTTGCACAATCACCCCAGCGGGGACCCGTCCCCAAGCAGGGAGGATATGATCATAACGGAACGTATCCGCCAGGCGGGAGAACTGATCGGTATCGAGCTGTTAGATCATATCGTGATTGGCAATAATTGTTATATCAGCTTTTCGGAACAGGGACTGCTTCATATGAAAGGACAGTAATATGGCAAGAAATATTTACGGGCTGGATCTGGGCTCCTATGAGATCAAGGTTTATGATAAGAAAAACGATACCATATGGAAAGAAAAAAATGCGATCGCCATTTCTGACGGCCAGGAGATCTTCGCAATAGGGAATCAGGCATACGAAATGTATGAAAAGACGCCCCCGGATATCCAGGTTGTCTTTCCGATGAAAGACGGTGTCATTTCTAAATTTAACAATATGCAGTATCTGCTGCAGAATCTTCTGAAAAGAGACCGCTATTCCTCAGGAGGAGCCGAGTATGTAGTTGCCGTGCCTACGGATGTAACTGAAGTCGAGAAAAAAGCATTTTTTGACCTGGTGATCCATTCGGCGGCCAGGGCAAAGGAGGTCAATATCGTAGAGAGGGGAATTGCAGACGCCATTGGCCTGAACCTGGACGTGCAGAATACGGGAGGCCTGCTTATCGCGAATTTCGGCGGCGATACCACGGAGCTTTCCATTGTCGCAGGAGGAGGTATCGTGATGAATACCCTTCTCAAGACAGGCGGGCGAGTGTTTGACCAGCATGTAGCCCAGCTTGTCCGTTATAACCACGATTTCCTGATCGGGCGTCTTACTGCAGAAGTCCTGCGTAAACGGTTCGGTGTGTTCAGCGAAGATAATAACGCTGTTCTGACGGTGGCAGGAAGGGATCTGATCACAGGGATCCCCCAGCGGAGGGAGATATCCATCAATCTGGTCCGGGCAGCGATCAAAGATCCGCTGGAACAGTGCGTACAGGCTGTCCAGTCGCTGATGGAGCGTACGCCTCCGGAGATCCGGAAGTCCATACACCGGAACGGGATCTTCCTGACAGGGGGCGTGGCGAACCTGCCGGGTCTTGAATTATATATGGAAGAGATGACAGGCATCCGCACCCGTACCGCCATCGACCCTGATATCTGCGCGGTGACGGGGCTGAAGAATGTTATAGGATCCCAGGAGCTGAAGAAATTTGCTTACTCAATGATTGAGGAAAATTATAGGTGGATGAGATAGATGAAGATTAAGAACCAAAACAGAATCCCAAGTAAATATGTGCTGCTGATCCTGATCATTGCCTGTGGGATTCTTCTGGGTATTGAACGTTTTACCGATAACAAAGGCCCGATCCATTATATAGGAAGCTGTACGGTGGTACCGATGCAGAAAGGGATCAGCTTTTTCGGGCGCTGGATGGGGGATATTACGGATGATTTCAAAACCCTGGATGACCTTAAAAAGGAAAATGAAGCGCTGCAGGACAGGCTTGACGATATGACGATCGACAATTCAAGGCTCCGGCAGGAGCAATACGAGCTTGAACGGCTCCAGGAGCTATATAAATTAGACCAGAACTATGCGGATTATGAAAAGGTAGGCGCTCACGTGATCGCCAATAACGGAACCAACTGGTTCAGTTCCTTTACGATCGACAAGGGCAGCAAAGACGGGATCAAAGTTGATATGAATGTACTTGCCGGAAGCGGGCTTGTGGGGATCGTGACGGAGGTAGGCCCTACCTACGCCCAGGTACGTTCTATCATCGACGATGAAAGCAACGTGAGCGGCATGGTGCTTTCCACTTCGGATCTATGCATGGTTCGGGGAGATCTGAAACTTATGAACGACGGGCGGATCCGTTTTGAAAAGCTTCCTAATAACGATCATGTTATCGAGGTGGGAGAGCAGATCGTAACCTCCCATATCAGTTCCAAATTCCTGCAGGGCATATTTATCGGCTATATCAGTGAGATTGAGGTGGACACAAGTAACCTTACCAGATCCGGCTACATTACTCCGGCTGCAGACTTTAACAATCTGCAGGAGGTGCTGGTGATCACTTCCACAAAGCAGGATCTTATCAGTGAAGGCGCTGGGGAAGATAAAGGAGAATAGGCCATGAAAAGAAAGATCATCACATTCCTGTTTATCATAGCTGCCTTCTTATTACAGTCCACGGTATTTAACAGGCTTACTTTTGCCAATATCCGTCCGGATCTTATGATCATCATTACTGCATCCTTCGGATTTATGCGCGGGCCAGGGGAAGGCATGGCGGTAGGATTTATCTGCGGCCTTTTTGTGGACGGGTTCTGGGGAGATATCGTTGGATTTTATACCCTGATATATACTGTGATAGGATATCTGAACGGTACGTTTCACAGGATATTTTATGACGATGATATTAAGCTTCCGCTGGTGCTGATCGGCGCCAGCGATCTGATATATTCCCTGGTGGTATATATCTGCCTGTTTATGCTTCAGGGGAAGTTTATTTTCTCGTATTTTCTGGGACATGTTATGTTGCCGGAGCTGGTGTATACCATATTGGCCACGCTGATCTTATATCAGATCATTCTTTACGCAAACCGGCGTCTGGAAGCAGAAGAACAAAGGAGTGCTAGTAAATTTGTATAGATTATGGGAACAAATCAGAACATCTGTAATAAAGACCGTTAAAACCAGAGTGTTTGTGGTAGCGGCCGTATTCTGCCTTTTATCCGCGGTACTTGTGGCAAGGCTGTTTAAGCTGCAGATCGTAAACGGACAGCAGTATCTGGATGATTATAAGCTCCAGATACAAAAGACAAGAGTTACCCAGGGGACAAGGGGAAATATCTATGACCGGAACGGAACGCTTCTTGCATATAATGAACTGGCTTATTCTGTCACCATTGAAGATAATTATAATGAGACAGAAGATAAGAACGACGAGTTAAATAAAGAGATCGGAGAGATCATAAAGATCGTTGAAGCCAACGGAGATTCCGTTATCCATGATTTTAATATCATGCTCGATCATGACCAGTACCGGTTCACCATGGAGAATGAAACATTAAGGCTCCGTTTTATCGCTGATGTTTACGGGGAATCTACCATTGATTCCCTGACGGAAAAACAGCGGAACCAGACTGCGGAGGATATTATTGATTATCTGTGTACGGACGAATTGTACGGTTATGGCATTGATCAGGACAAGCTCCCAAAGGAGCAGGTGTTAAAGCTTGTTACGATCCGGTATGCCATCGGGCTGAACCGGTTCCAGAAATATATACCGGTAACGATTGCCGAGGATGTATGCGATGAGACCGTCGCAGCGATCATGGAGAGGCTGGACGACCTTCCCGGTGTTGACATTGTGGAGGATTCCCTCAGGCGTTATACGGACAGCAAATACTTTGCCAATATCATCGGATATACCGGGCAGATCTCCCAGGAGGAATATGACGCGCTGAGCGATGCAGACCAGGAGCGCTATGCCCTGACAGATACCATTGGGAAATCCGGCCTTGAAAAAGTAATGGACAGCCAGCTGCAGGGGGAAAAGGGTGAGGAAAAGCTCTATGTAAACAGCGTGGGCAAGGTGATCGAATCCACATCTGTAAAGAAATCCAAAGCCGGAAACGACCTGTATCTGACCATCGACGCCAATCTGCAGAAAGCTGCCTACGATATCCTGGAACAGGAGCTTGCCGGGATACTTCTGATCAAGATGCAGGATATCCTGGATTACGACCGCTCTCAGTGTACGGATGCACAGGACGTTATCGTCGCAAGCGGCGATATGTATTACCAGTTTATCGGAAATGAGATCATAGATATGAATCATTTTGCGGAGGAAGATGCCGGGAATGCAGAAAAAAGCATTGCGGCTGCCTTTGGGGATTATAAACAGGTAGTCCTGGATCAGACGGAAGCCCTCATGAATGATGCAAACGCCGCATTTTATACAGATATGGCCAGAGAACAGCAGGCTTATCTGTCTTATGTTGTCAATGATGTCCTGATGGCGGACAACGTCCTGATGCAGAAGGCTATCGATACAAATGACGCGGTATACAAGCAGTGGCGTGAAGATGAGACGATTAATATATATACGTATCTGAATTATGCGATTTCCCAGAACTGGATCGATACCTCCAAACTTCAGAAGTATCTGGA
The DNA here is from genome assembly GCA_964529215.1 of uncultured Mordavella sp. GTDB lineage: Bacteria > Bacillota > Clostridia > Lachnospirales > Lachnospiraceae > Claveliimonas. The sequence goes on from CAZGVY010000006.1 coordinate 15,746, forward strand.
ACAGGGGAAAAGCTATTCCAATGCGTCTGAGATCTACCGGGCCATGGTCTCTTACACAATAGACAGGATTCAGGATGACAATGCTTTTGCGAAACTGATCTACCGCTACATGATCAAAGCAGGGCGGGTGACCGGCCGTGAGATCGCTATGGTTTTATATGAACAGCAGGTTCTGCCTTTTGACGAGGGGCAGTATAATGCGCTGAATGAAGGAAGCTTAGGCGCGTATGATTTTATCCGGGGAAAGATAGAAACACTGGATATAACGCCGGGGCAGCTGGGGCTGGAGCCCTGTACTGGTTCTATCGTTATTGAAGACCCCAACAGCGGCGCCCTGCTGGCATGCGTATCCTATCCGGGATATGATAACAACAGGCTTGCCAACTCCATGGACAGTGTATACTATAACCAGCTGGTAACGGATTCTTCCCGGCCGTTTTATAATAACGCCACCCAGGAAAAAACCGCTCCCGGTTCCACGTACAAGCCGCTGACGGCAATCGCAGGCCTTACAGAGGGCGTCATATCCGCGGATACGGCGATCACCTGCGACGGTACCTACGACGGCGTGGAGCCCAATATACACTGCTGGATCTATCCTGAAGCGCATGGCACGCTGGATATCGTAGGGGGGATTTCCCATTCGTGTAATGAATTCTTCTGCGATATCGGATTAAGGCTCGGCCTGGAAAACGGACAGGTTCCGCCTGTCCAGCTGGATGAAAAAGGCAAGCGGATCCCGGTAGCTTATTCGAACGACCTGGGACTTAGCCGCCTGAAGGATTACGCTACCAGGTTCGGGCTGAATGAGACCTCCGGTATCGAGATACCGGAAACAGATCCGCAGATTTCCGACGAAGACTCCGTCCGGTCAGCGATCGGGCAGGGTACGAATAACTATACCACCAGTCAGCTGGTAAAATATATTTCAGCTGTTGCAAATAAAGGAACTGTATATGATCTGACCCTGATCGACCGCTTGGAAACGGTGGACGGGACAGTGGTGGAAAAACAGGAACCAAAGATAAAGAATACCGTAGAAGGTATCTCACAAAGTACATGGAACCTTGTTCATTCCGGAATGCGTAATGTTGTAGAAAACAGCTATTCCGTATTCTCCGATCTGAATAATAAAGGTATTGAATTGTCCGGTAAGACCGGAACTGCACAGCAGAGTAATACACATCCTGACCATGGTCTGTTTGTAGGGTTTGCACCCAGCAGTAACCCGGAAGTAGCGATGGCGATCCGTATTGCAAACGGATACGGTTCGACCTATGCTGCTGAAATTGGCAGCGGTGTTATGGAATACTATTACGGAGTCACTGATCCGGCAGAACTGATCACAGGGACTGCCAACCAGGTTGCCAGTGACGCAGTACATGGCGATTAATCAGATTCGATAACAGAAGGAGCAGGAGGATTATTATGGGTGAAGTTATTGTTGTTACTTCAGGTAAAGGCGGTGTTGGCAAAACTACGACTACGGCAAACATCGGAGCGGGACTTTCAAAATTAGATAAAAGAGTTGTGATCGTTGATACGGATCTTGGGCTCAGGAACCTTGATGTCGTTATGGGACTTGAAAATCTGATCGTTTACAATCTGGTAGATGTGATCGAAGGGAAATGCAGGCTGAAGCAGGCTCTGATCCGCGACCGGCGGTATGAGAACCTGTATCTTCTTCCTTCTGCCCAGACAAAGGATAAAACGGCGCTTTCCCCGGGGCAGATGAAGAAGCTTACCGATGAACTGCGGGAAGAATATGACTATGTATTACTGGACTGCCCGGCGGGGATCGAGCAGGGGTTCCAGAATGCGATCGCAGGCGCAGACCGGGCTTTTGTAGTAACGACGCCGGAAGTTTCTGCGATCCGTGACGCAGACCGCATTATCGGCCTTCTCGAAAAGGCGGCTTTTAAGAAAATGGATCTGATCATCAACCGCATCCGGCCCGATATGATCAAAAAAGGGGACATGATGTCGGTAGATGACGTTACGGAGATCCTCTCTATTCCATTACTGGGGATCATACCTGACGATGAGCAGGTGGTGATCGGAACGAACCAGGGAGTGCCTGTGATCGGTATGGATTCCATAGCGGGAGAGGCATATTCCAATATCTGCAGGAGGATTCTGGGCGAGGAGGTTCCGTTTCTTTCCCTGACGCGCGGACAGGGATTCCTCAGTGTGATTTCCAGTCTGTTTAAGAAAAATTAGGAGGTCTTAGAATGCTTAAAAGATCTTCCGTACGGATTGCAAAAGAGAGGCTGGAAACATTGATCGCATCTGACCGGATGCATTGTAAGCCAGAAGAATACGAACTGATCCGCAGAGAGCTTTTTAAGACACTTTCCAAATATATGGAGATCGCCGAAGGTGACTTTTTTGTATCATTTTACAGGTCTTCCATACATATTCAGCTAACAGGAGAAAAACATTGAAACTGCTAAAACTGCTAAAATTACGAAAACCATATAAGCTAAAAGACTATAAATTCAGCCTGGTCATACTGGTCCTTGCAATATCCTTTCTTGGCGTGCTGGTTGTGGGAAGCGCGAATGAGAGCTATCAGAGCAGGCAGATCTTCGGGATCGTAATCGGAATTGTCTTTATGATCGCCGTATCCCTGATCGATTATGTCTGGATCACCAATTTTTACTGGATCTTGTATTTTATGTCTATATTTATGCTTGCAATTGTGCTGGTTCCCGGGATCGGGGTATATGTAAATGGCGCAAGAAGATGGATCGACATAGGATTTACAAATTTCCAGCCTTCGGAGCTTGCAAAGATTTTTCTTATCATATTTTTTGCCAGGTTTATCATGAAGCATGAACAGGATCTCAGCGAGCGGCAGACGATCCTAAAAGCAGTTGTATTGATCCTGATCCCCCTGGCGCTGATCTATAAAGAACCGAACCTGTCCACCACGATCTGTACGGCGCTTTTGTTCTGCTTCCTGATGTATGTGGGAGGCCTCAGCTACCGTTTTATCGGTATCGTGCTGCTGGTCTCCATTCCGGTGGCGGTTATTTTCCTAAGCATCGTCGTCCAGCCTGACCAGAAGATCCTGGACGACTACCAGCAGAGAAGGATCCTTGCGTGGCTTGAACCGGAAAAATATGCTACGGACGACGCGTACCAGCAAAACAACTCGGTTATGGCAATTGGTTCCGGACAGCTGACCGGAAAGGGGCTGAATAATAATACGACCACATCTGTCAAAAATGGTAATTTTATTTTGGAGCCTCAAACAGATTTTATTTTCGCAATTATAGGAGAGGAATTGGGATTTGTGGGTTGCTGTTTGGTGATCGCTCTGTTATTATTAATAGTGATCCAGTGTATTCTGACCGGCACGCGGGCGCAGGATACCTCTGGCAGGATCATCTGCTGCGGGGTAGGATCACTGATAGGGATACAGTCGTTTATTAATATTGCGGTAGCGACACAGATATTCCCCAATACGGGAATCCCACTGCCTTTCGTTAGCTATGGGCTGACCTCTCTTGTAAGTCTGTATATCGGAATCGGACTGGTCTTAAATGTAAGTCTGCAGCCCAGGAAATATAAATAGGAGGAGAAAAAGATGAATATCGGTTTAATTGCACACGATTCAAAAAAGACTCTGATGCAGAATTTTTGTATTGCATACCGCGGTATTCTAAGCAGGCACACCTTGTATGCCACAGGGACGACCGGCCGTCTGATCGAAGAAGTGACGAATCTGTCCGTTCATAAATATCTGGCAGGCCCATTGGGAGGTAAACAGCAGCTGGGGGCTCAGATCGCACAGAATAATATCGATGCCCTGATCTTCCTCAGAGACCCGACAGACGCGAAGCCTTATGAACCGGATGTAAATGATGTGATCAAACTATGTGATATGCATAATATCCCAATGGCGAGCAATCTTGCCACGGCGGAACTGATCGTATTAGCACTTGACAGAGGAGATTTGGACTGGCGTGAAATGTATAGATAAAATACTCATTTGTACCGTTTTACTTAGCTGCGCCTTACTGACTGGCTGTAAAGCGTCAAAATCGGTCATAGCAGAATATGAGACGGCTAATTATAATAAAAATATGTTTGAAGGGCATTTGTATGCGGAAGATCTGTGCGTGAGCAGCGGCGACGTACCGGTGGAAGGCTTTGCCGGGGATACTTCCCTGCATGCTTCTGCATTGTTTGATATCACTCATCATAAGGTTGATTATGCATATAATATGCATGAAAGGATTTATCCGGCCAGTACGACAAAGATCCTTACAGCGCTGGTGGCATTGAAAAACAGCAGCATGGATGATGTGGTGACGGTAAGCAGCGCTGCGGCGGCTTCCAGCTTTAGCGTTGAAGCGCAGGTATGCGGCCTTATAGAAGGAGAGAAGATCACCATGAGAGACCTCCTCTACGGGCTTCTGCTTCATTCGGGTAATGATAATGCCGTTGCAATTGCAGAACATATAGGCGGAAGCGTAGAAGGCTTCATAACTCTCATGAATGACCAGGCGAAAGAGCTCTGCGCAATGAACACAAATTTTGTCAGTCCTAATGGACTGCATGACGATAATCACTATACAACGGCTTACGATATGTACCTGATATTTAATGAATGCATTAAATATGAAGAATTTATCAATATTATCTGTTCTTCCTCCTATACGGCAGAGATCACCGGCGCTGACGGCAGTGTGAGACAGGTTACATGGTATCCGACAAATTATTATGCCAGAGGTGAGGCAGCGCTTCCATCGGGCGCCTCTGTTCTGGGCGGTAAGACCGGATATACTCCTGAAGCGGGTGACTGCCTGATCCTTCTGGATCAGGACGGGGCTGGCAATTCATACATATCCATAGTTATGGGCGCGGATTCGAAGCCAAAGCTCTATGAGGATATGAGCGCATTGATCGACCAGATACCAAACATTCCGGCTCAGTAAAAGATATCATGAGGGGCATCATGCAGGCAGATACCCCTCATTATTATTGCTCACTGGAGTAAATGCGTCCGTACATACTGATCAGATAGATACCGCACAAACCTACAATGGCATATACGATCCTGGATATCCAGCTTAAATTGCCGAAAATAAAAGCGACCAGGTCAAAGCGGAAAATCCCTACCAGGAGCCAGTTTACCGCACCGATGATCACCAGTGTTAGCGCGGTGTTGTCAAACCATTTCATGGAAATACCTCCTTTGCTATGGGGTTAAGCAGTCCGTTCCGGTTTTGCTTAACCGAAATAGTCACAGTTAGTATGTGCCGTCAGGAACAGATTCATGCATAAAGGGGAAAAGATGGAACAGCATTTTTATTATCCATATTCTTCATATTTAAAAAATAAATATCATGAAAAAGTATATAAACTTCCGGTGAACCTTTCCACAGGATGTCCTAACCGGACCGGCGGCGCCGGAGGCTGCGCATTCTGTTCAGAAAAAGGGACCGGTTTTGAAGCGGCTCCCAGCGGCCTGTCTGTAACCGGGCAGCTTCTTAAGGCAAAACAGATTGTGGAATCCAGATATCATGCGCATAAATTTATTGCGTATTTTCAGAATTATACGAATACCTTTCTTCCATTGGAAGATTTTGAGGCATATATAACGGAAGCGGCCCGTTTTGAAAATATAGTGGAAATTGCAGTTTCTACGAGACCGGACTGTATCCGGGATGATTATCTTTCGTGCCTGAAAAAAGCAGCGCAAATATACGGGCTTAATATTACGGTTGAGCTTGGCCTCCAGACTGTAAATTACCATACATTATCAGTTATGAACAGAGGACATGGGCTGGCTGAATTTACCGACGCGGTTTTACAGATCCAGAGATATGGCTTTGATATCTGCGCGCATGTGATCCTGAACCTGCCTGGCGATACAGAGCAGGATAGTATAGAAACCGCGAAATTTATATCGGCGCTCCGTATTCCTGTTGTGAAGATCCATTCCCTTTATATTGCCAAAAACAGCTTATTGTGTGATTGGTATAAAAATGGTAAAATAGATCTATGTACGAAGGAAGAATATTTAAACCGGCTGCTATCATTTATAGAATATTTATCACCGGAGACTGCCATCGAGAGGCTGTTTTCCAGGATCCCGGAGGAAGATTCTGTCTTCTGCAACTGGGGGACGAGCTGGTGGAAGTTAAAAGATGAATTTGAAAAGCTGATGGCCGCAAAAGACAGCTGCCAGGGGAAACGGTTCCACTATCTGAACGGAGCCGGGCTTCGTCTTTTGCAGCATGGGGAGGCAACGCATTTTGACAGGAAATGATTCAAATATCCAGGTATACCGGAAAAAAAGAAATGGAAATATAGGACTTATTCTTTTTGGGATCGTATTTGTTTACCTTTTGATCACATGCCTATCATATATAACGGGCAGGCATATTTCTTTTTATGAAGTGCGCGAGGGCTCGATCCTGAAGGATACTGCCTATACGGGGATTGTCCTGAGGCAGGAACAGATCGTTACTGCGGAGGCGGAAGGTTATATCAATTATCTGGCTACAGAAGGAAGTAAGGTCGGAAAGAAAAGTAATGTATACAGTATATCCAGGGACAGGCTGGATCTTGACAGCGCTGAGGTTCCGGCGGAAGATTCCGGAGAACCGGCAGAACTTACAGCGGAGGAACAGGCGCTGATCACGCAGAGAGCCCAGACCTTTGTGGAAAGCTACAAGCCGGAGCAGTATAACGATCTGTATACCTTTAAAGAATCCGTTTTGGATGTGGTACACACGAATTTTTCCCAGAGCCGCCAGGAACGGCTGAACAGCCTCCTGCAGAATGGGGCGGAAGGCCTTTCCATCTATCCGGCTGCTGACGATGGGATCATTATTTACTCCATAGACGGATACGAAGGCCTGACAATGGACCAGGTTACGGAGGATATCATTGCAAAAAAAGATTATGAGACAACAGAGCTGGCAAATAATTCTCTTGTTAAGGCCGGAGACCCGGTATACAAGCTTATCACCAGCGACGAATGGATGGTCGTGGCAGAGCTGGATGATGAGATGGCGAAGGAACTTGCAGATAAAAAGAGTGTCAGGGTACGCTTTTCAAAGGACGGGGAGACAACCTGGGCTTCCTTTGCTCTTTATAATACGAAGGATTCCAATCTGGGATTTTTCTCTTTTGACCATTCTATGATCCGCTATGTAACGGAACGGTTTCTGGATATCGAGCTGATACTTGAGGATGAATCCGGACTTAAGATACCTAAGTCCTCACTGGTCGAGAAGGATTTTTATGTTGTCCCGCAGACCTATATCACCCAGGGCGGGGACAGCAATGAGAGCGGATTCCTGGTTTGCGGGAAGAAGGACACTGTGGAATTTCAGAAAACGGATACCTACTATCATGATATAGAGACCGATATGGTCTATGTAGACGTCAATGATTTTGAAAAAGGCACCGTACTTCAGAAACCGGATTCCAAGGATACCTATCCGTTAAAGAAAATCGTGGCTCTTCCAGGTGTTTATAATGTGAACAGGGGATATGCCGTATTCCGGGAGGTCAATATCCTCAGTGAAGGGGATGAATATTATATCATTTCCAAGGGAAATGAATATGGTATTTCCAACTATGACCTGATTGCGTTAAACAGTGAAGATGTTCATGAAAACAGTATTATATATTAAGGAGAAGAGGCTGTTATGCTCAAAGAGAATTTTGAAACAGTAGAGGCGAATATTCAGGCGGCATGCAGGCGGGCAGGAAGAAAAAGGGAAGATGTGACCCTGATCGCCGTTAGTAAGACAAAGCCGGCGGATATGCTCCAGGAAGCCTATGATCTGGGGAACAGAATATTTGGCGAGAATAAGGTGCAGGAGATCATGGATAAATATCCAGCGCTTCCAGAGGATATTTCCTGGCATATGATCGGACATCTCCAGAGGAATAAAGTGAAATATATTATTGACAAGGTGGATCTGATCCATTCGGTCGATTCTTTCAGACTTGCAGAGGTAATTGAAAAAGAGGCTGCAAAGAAGGATCTTACAGCAAATATCCTGATCGAGGTAAATGTGGCAAAGGAAGAAAGTAAATTTGGCGTTATGCCGGAGGATCTGAAAGAGCTCATTTCACAGGCTGCAGAGCTTCCTCATGTCCGGATCCAGGGACTGATGACGATCGCCCCATTTGTGGAAAATCCAGAGGACAACCGCATACATTTTCGAAACTTGCGTAACTTAAGTGTTGACATTATGGAAAATAAGTCCGATAATGTTACTATGGGTGTGCTATCTATGGGCATGACTAATGATTATGAAGTTGCAATTGAAGAGGGAGCAACGATGGTCCGCGTAGGAACCGGGCTGTTTGGGGTACGCAGTTACCAATAAGTTCTAGAACGCAAGATAGGAGAAGTTAAAACATGGGAGTATTAGATAAGTTTCTTGATATTATGAAGTTAAGTGACGACGATTATGAGGATGATGATTTCTTCGATGACGATTACGAAGATGACTATGATGACAGGCCGGCAAAAAAGAAGCTCTTTGGACGTTCGAAAAGAGACAGTTATGACGATGAGGCGGATGATTATAATTATCCCGCTGAAAGATCTTCCCGGAGGCCTGCGCCTGCAGCCAGCAGCAATAAAGTAACGCCGATGAGACCGTCCTCCAGAAGGCCGGCGCCGGTTAATATGGAGGTATGTGTGATCAAGCCGGCTTCCGTAGAAGATGCAAGAGAGATTTCCGAGACACTGCTCAGCGGACGGACGGTGATCCTGAATCTGGAGGGGCTGGATCTGGAGATCGCACAGCGTATCATTGATTTCACCTCCGGTTCAACCTTTGCGATCGACGGGAACCTGCAAAAGATATCCAATTACATATTCCTTGTCACCCCGACGAATGTGGATATTTCAGGAGATCTGCAGAACCTTCTGGGAACATCCATTGATTCTGCTCCAATAGGTAGTAATTATTAATGAATAAAGAGGAAATGATACTTCAGAAGCGGCTGATCGAGCTGTCAAATACAGCTTATCAGCGCGATATTGTTACAAATTCTGATTTTCTGAATTTAAATGAACTTCATATATTACACTCTACTCCAAAGAGTCTGTTTTCTTCTGCGTACGAGACCTTTGGAGGGTATGAGTATGCGGAGCGTCAGATGGTTTTTTTTCTACCTGATGCTCTTTCTTATCGTATGCCCGGAGAGTATGCTTACCGGCCTCCGATTTCGGTTCTGCGTATACTTCCGCAAAATATAAAATATGCAGAACAGCTATCCCACAGGGATTATCTGGGAGCGATCCTGAATCTTGGCGTCGAGCGCTGTAAGATTGGTGATCTGGCCGTGCGGGAGAAAGAATGTCTTGTATTCTGCCATGAAAAGCTTGCCGATTATATAATAGAGGAACTGACCAGAGTCCGGCATACCTTTGTTACCATAGAGCGGACTGTTCCGGAAGAAATATCTTATAAACCTGAATTGCAGGAAATGACCGGCACAGTGGCGTCTGTCAGATTGGACGCGGTACTTTCGATAGCATTTCCATTGTCCCGCAGCAAACTGACCGGCTATATTGAGAACGGAAACGTATATGTGAATGGCAGGCTTACCGTCAGCAACGGATATCATCTGAAAGAAAAAGATATCATATCTGTCAGGGGAATGGGACGGATCCAGTATGACGGCGTATTATCGCAGACCAGAAAAGGGCGGTACTATGTACGGATATATAAGTATTAGAAAAAGCAGAAGAAGATCAGAAAGAAAAGGAATTTGCCTATGAAGATAAATGATAGTAAACGGAAATCTTATACCGCCGCCTTGTTTTTTGTCATTGCCGCCGTCGCCTTTGATCAATGGACGAAATATCTCGCTGTTACGATATTGAAGAAGAATGGCCCCGTGATCCTGATCGATAAGGTATTCCAGCTTTCCTATCTGGAAAACAGAGGAGCCGCCTTTGGCCTGTTTCAGGATAAGAAAATATATTTTTTGCTGTGTGGCGTCTTCGTACTGCTGGCAGTGATATATGTTTATGGGAGATTATTGGAAAACAGGCGTTATCTGCCGCTCCGTATCTGCGCCATACTCATATGCGCGGGAGCCGTGGGCAATATGGCCGACCGGATACGGCTTGGATATGTTGTTGATTTTTTATACTTCAGCCTGATCGATTTCCCTGTTTTTAATGTTGCGGATATCTATGTAACAGTAGCGGCCTTTGCCTTGATACTTTTAATCTTATGCTACTATAAGGAGGAGGATCTTGACAGACTATTTCAGCGTAGAAACAGACGAAAATATAAGAATTGACAAGTATCTTGCAAAAGAACTGCCGGATATATCCCGGTCTCATATCCAAAAGCTGATAAAGGATGAGCATGTTACGGTCAATCAGAATATTGTAAAGGCAAATTATAAGCTGTCGGCCGGCGATCAGATCGAAGTAATGATCCCTCCTCCAATGGAGCCGGAGATCAGGCCGGAAAATATTCCGTTAGATATTTTATATGAGGATGATGATATTATTATCGTCAACAAACCAAAACAAATGGTAGTTCATCCCTCGCCCGGCCATTATTCAGGAACGCTTGTCAATGCACTTTTATATCATTGCGGTTCCGGACTTTCCGGGATTAACGGCGTCATGCGTCCAGGTATTGTACACCGGATCGATATGGACACCACGGGTTCACTTGTAGCCTGCAAAAATGACTATGCACACCAGAAACTGGCAGAACAATTAAAGGAACATTCCATCAGACGGACATATGAAGCAATCGTGTGCGGGCGTATTAAAACGGCGGAAGGAACCATTTGTACGAATATTGGAAGACATCCCGTACACCGGAAGAAGATGAGTGTTCTCCCCTCTGGCGCTAACGGGAAAAGGGCAGTCACACATTACAAAGTCCTGGAACGGTTTAAACAATATACTTATATTCAATGCGAACTGGAAACAGGGCGTACACATCAGATCCGTGTACACATGGCATCCATCGGATATCCGATCCTTGGAGATCCATTATACGGATTTGCGAAGTGTCCGGTAGCCGGTCTGACGGGACAGACGCTCCATGCAAAAACGCTGGGATTTAACCATCCGAGAACAGGAGAGTATCTGGAAGCAGAAGCGCCATTACCCGCCTATTTTCAAGAGCTTCTCAAAAAATTTTCTGACGAATAGGCTGATCATGCAAAAATTATCTATGCATTTTTGAAAAATTGCGCTATAATAATATATATAAAGCTATATAAAGCATAATGCATATGAATAAGGGAGAGTGAGAAGTATGGCTAAAACAACTACTGTGATAACTATCGGCAGGCAATTTGGAAGCGGCGGACGTGAAATCGGTTATATTGTTGCTGAGAAATTAGGGATCAAGCTTTACGATCAGGAAATGCTGGACCGTGCGGCCAAAGACAGCGGGATCTGCCAGGAACTGTTTGAAGCTCATGATGAAAAACCAACAAACAGTTTTTTGTATTCACTTGTAATGGATACGTATTCCCTGGGATATTCCTCTGTTGGAAATTACACCGACATGCCGATCAACCACAAGGTATTTCTTGCACAGTTCAACGCGATCAAGAAGATCGCGGCAGAAGGCCCGTGCATTCTTATTGGCAGATGCGCCGATTATGCACTGGAAGATAATCCGAATCTGCTCCGTTTGTTCATACATGCAGATCTGGACGCCAGGATCAGGAGAATCGCAAGAAAATACGATCTATCGGATGCGAAGGCAAAAGAAATGATCCAGAAAACAAATAAAAAACGCGCCAGCTATTACAATTATTATACAAATAAGCGCTGGGGAGATTCCGAGAGCTATGATGCCTGCCTGAACAGCTCCCTGCTGGGGCTGGAAGGAACTGCAGAGGCAATCTTAAAGCTGGTTGAACTAAAGGAAAGCGGTAAGGATAAGAGAATCTGATCCTTACTCCTTTGCATACTTTGCATATCTGATATTCAAGGATGGATCATGTTGAGCGGATATTTTCTGACCGTTCCGGCCATCCTTTAATATTGCCATTTAAGATAGCAGTAAACATGCGCTGCTTTACCCCGGGATGTTCCCTGTTTAGTTCAGCTAAAAGTTCCTTGGCATATTGACGCTTGGTGTATCCGTCAATGGGACACCGGCTTGTTACGACAGGAAGCTTATATTTATGCTGAAAACCGATCACATCTGCTTCATCCACAAACATCATCGGGCGTATAACCGTTAGATCCATACGGTCCAGATAAGTCCGTGGGGAAAAAGAATAAAACCGTCCCTCAAAAAAGAGGGAAAGTATCATGGTTTCTATAATATCATCCTTATGGTGCGCATAGGCGACTTTATTACAGCCCATTTCCTTTGCAGCATGGTTTAGCGCGCCTTTCCGCATCTTGGCACAAAGAGAGCAGGGGCTCTGTTCTTTGCGCTCCTCAAATAAGATATGTGCAATATCTGTATGGATGATCTGATATGGGACCTGTAACTCGCTACATAGCTCTGCTACAGAAGAAAAATCACTTTTTTCATATCCGAGATCGACGGTTATGGCGCTTAACTCAAATTGCCGGGGATAAAAACGCCTGAGTCCATGTAATGCGTAAAGGAGCGTAAGACTGTCTTTCCCACCGGAAATCCCAACTGCAATATGGTCGCCGTCCTGGATCATCTGATACTCATCAGCAGCTTTCCTTGTATAACTTAATAATCGCTGTAATTTCATCCATCTTTCCCTAACTTTCCCTTAATCTGACGGCAGAAGCAGCCAGGCGCCGCCTGTCCTCATCAATTGCTGCATAGTGCTTCTTTGTAGTATTCACATCCTTATGTCCCAGAACATCTGCGACCAGATAGATATCCCCGGTTTCCCGGTATAAAGAGGTGCCATAGGTACTGCGGAGTTTATGAGGAGTGATCTTCTTGTTCGGAGTTACCTGCCTGGCATATTTTTTAACCATATTTTCTACGGCCTGTACGCCCATACGTTTGCGCTGGGTTGATAAAAATAACGCATTCTCATGTCCGGGAAGGGGAGAGGCGGCCTTGCGGTCTCCTTCAATATAATTGATCAGTGCATCTGCAACTTCATCGCCGAAGTATACAACCATCTGATTACCGCCTTTCCGTGTGACCGTAATCCCATTATTTTTAAAATCCACATCGTTTAGATCCAGGCCGACGCATTCGGATACACGGATCCCGGTTCCCAGAAGCAATGTAAGAATAGCCAGATCGCGCTGCCTGGTTTTAAGATAATAAGTAAGAGCCTGCCCGGTTAACTGGCTTCCGGCAGATTCTACAAAATCAAGGAGCATAGCCACCTCATCTGTATCCAGCCGGATAATCGCCTTTTCGTGCTGTTTTGGCATATCAACCAGAAGTGTAGGATTCTTCGAGATGATCTGATGTTTATAGTAATATCCATAGTAGCTTCTCAGTGCAGACATTTTCCTGGCAAGCCCCTTTTCCCCATTGGTCATAAGTTCGTCGTCCTCCCGTTTATATACCTTCAGATATTCCATATATTCTTCAATATCTACAGGCTCCAGGCGTTCGAGGTCTGCCGGGGTGAACTGCTGGATAGAATAGGAACGGTAAACAGGATTATTCTCCATTAAATAATGGTAAAACACCCGGATATCATATGCGTAGTTCATTCTGGTCCGGATAGACGACGTAGATTCGATCGCGCGGAAATAATCCCTGGAAAAATCCGGCAGTGTCTTTAAAATCTCTCTTAACCGGAGAGTATAATCAATTGCCTTTTTT
>CAZGVY010000007.1:0-29444 GCA_964529215.1 uncultured Mordavella sp.
GAAACATGGCAGAGAAATGTAAAAAGACGGTCTGGCTGTCTGAGGAGGTCATAAGGAAAAGAATGAGTATTGTAATAAGGCCGGAAGCGGTCGGTTTTACTGAGACGGATATGGAAATGATATCTTCTAATCGGAAAAAATATAAAATTCCCTATGAGCATATTATAATAGCCAGCCTGAAAACTAAGGATGAAGTATCAGGAGGATGGTATGAGCCGGAGATTACGGATCTGACAAAGGATATGGACGGGGAATTGGTCCTGAAGGATGATAAAAATTGCCAATGGGTTATCCGGACAGATATGACGGGAAAAACAGCAGGGGAAATATTGTCAGAATTATCTGTCTGTGCTCCTTATATTCTCATTGGCCGGCAGACCTGGTTTGATGAAAATGACCGTAATGCATTTGATGAAATTGCCGGTATGGTGGAGCTGATGCGTGAATGCTGAATAAGATTTTAACTGGGCAGGCCTTTTTATGGGATGCCTGAAACGTAAAATAAAGGAAAGGGAAGTATTAGACTATGAATGTGTTATTGATTGGCGGCAGCAATAAAATAATGGATTCTATGATCAACAAGCTGAACAAGAGTAATGACAGGGTATACTGGCTGACAGGAAAGAAGGAGAACCACTCTCATTCACGTGTGTTTGAGAAGTATAATTTTTCGTATACAGATAGCAATATCAAAGACATCATAGAAAGCGTAAAACCGGAAGTAGTCCTGTTTATGGGAGCTTTTGATACGAATTTTGACTGGATCCATAATGAGCCTGAGGAAGCGGTGCGTTATACAACGTCGCTGATGCATATTTTGTCCGTATACTCCATGCTGGGAAACGGACGGTTTATTTATCTGTCTTCAGAGGAAGTGTACGACGGGGTTTATGCGAATAATATTCCGGAAAGTATGGCCGTATCTCCTAAGGGTATGAAAGCTTCGGCCATATCCCAGGGAGAAGGGATCTGCAATAATTACAGAGAATTACAGAATATAGATACGGTGGTACTGCGTCTTGACCATGTATATGGAGTTCCGGAAAAGGATCAGAAAAAGGGAAGCAGATGCTTTGAAATGTGCCTGGAGGCGCTGCGTACAGGACGGATCGCGGCAGAAGGGAATAGGACTTTTTCCATGCTTTATCTGAATGACGCAATAGAGCTGGTTTATAAGGTGATGAAAGCGGAAGACACGAAACAGGGCTGTTACCATATCTCCTCAATGGAGGAGATCAGCGAACTGCAGCTTGCAAAGATGATCAGCGCTAAAATGGGCGAAGGGATTGCTGTTGCCAACAACTCCCAGGATGAAAATAAACGGCGGATATTAGACGGAAGCATCTTTGCAAAGGAGTATGACCAGAAGATATTTACTCACTATGATGAAGGGGTGGAAAAGATTGTACGGTACATGAAACAGCATATGGATAGTTTTATCAGGGAAGGAGATGTGGGCGGCGGCCGGAGAGGAAAGATCTGGCATAGTATTAAGGCGGCTTTTAAAAGCCTGCTTCCATTTATTGAAAGCCTGATCTGCTTTGTCCCGTTCTTTATGCTGAACAATGCGGCAGTGGGGAGCCGGTATTTCGGGAAACTGGATTTTTATTTATTGTACGTCCTGCTTTTTGCGCTGGTTCACGGACAGCAGCAGGCAATTTTCTCGGCATTGCTGGCGGTGGCCGGATACTGTATCAGTCAGTCATATGAGCGGAGCGGATACGACGTCCTTCTGGATTACAATACCTATGTGTGGATGGCGCAGCTGTTTATCGTAGGAATGCTTGTGGGTTACCTGAAAGATCAGATTGGACAGTTCAAAAAGGATAAGGAAACAGAGATCCAGTATCTGAATGAGAAGATAGAAGGGATTACAGAGATCAATAACAGTAATGTACGGATCAAACAAAACTTTGAGGAGCAGCTTGTCAATCAGAAAGACAGCCTTGGAAAAATCTATGAGATCACCTCAAAGCTGGATCAGTACGGTCCGGAGGAGGTTCTCTTTTACGCGGCAAGGATGCTTGGACAACTGATGAACAGTAAGGATGTGGCGGTATACCGGGTGGCGAATGAAGACTATGCAAGACTGTTTTCAGCTACGTCTGTCACGGCGCGGAAGCTGGGCAATTCTATTAAATATACAGAGATGGATCAGTTATACGGCGATCTGAAGGAGGGAAGAGTCTATATCAATAAAACAATGACAGATAAACTTCCTATGATGGCGAGCGCCGTATCTTCGGATGGGAGGATGCAGCTGATCCTTATGATATGGGGCATTCCGTGGAAGCGCATGACGCTGGCAGAGGGCAACCGGCTGACGGTGATAGGTATGCTGATCCAGGGTGCTATGCTGCGTGCCAGCCGTTATCTGGAAACATTACGGAGCGAGCGCTATATTGCCGGTACAAATATACTGGCGGAGGAAGCTTTCACACCTCTGGTAAAAGCATTTTTTGATGCCAGGGGAAAAAGGCTGACAGAATGTGCCCTGTTAAAGATACAGACAAAAGGACAGAGCCTGGAGCAGGTATCGGATGCTCTGGAAAGAGGAATCCGGCAGACAGACTATATAGGTATATTGGAAGACGGCGGAGTATATGTGCTTCTCTCAAATACAAATGCCAATCACGTACAAGGTATTTTGGAGCGTTTTCAGGCATTGGGCTATGAGAGCTGCCTAAAGGGGGAAGATCAATGATCCTGGCAAAAGAAGAATACATATTTCTGGTCATATTGATGATTAATTTTATTGTGGCGCTTCTGTATCTGCTATACGGGATGTTTCTTGCGGCGCCGGTCAGAAAAAAGATAAGCCAAAGGAAAAATCAGGAAGAAGGATCAGAACTCTTATATGATAATCGGAGAACTTATCTGATCCGCTTTGTGATCATGGTTTTATGCCCTGTAATCGGAATCTTATTTTTCCTGGCGGCACAGATTTTATATCTGACAATTTTCAGGTTCCATGTGGAACTGGGGGATGTGGTTTTTGACAAGACCCGTGTGGAGACACAGGTGAAAGCAAGCGAGACAAAGGAGAGGAATATCATCCCGATCGAAGAAGCGATTGCGATCAACGATAAAAAGAGTATGCGCACCGCTATGATGAGCATTATCAGAGGAGAAATGCAAAGCTCTCTTTCATCGGTTACCCTGGCGCTGGAGGCGGAAGACACGGAAACCGCCCATTATGCAGCGTCGCTTCTGAGTGATAAGCTCAATGAGTTCCGGATGAACGTAAGAAAAATGCATACGGCTTTTCTGGAAGAAGGCCCGGAGGACGGAAAGGGCGGAGAACTTCTGGATTATATGAATTTTTATCTGAAACAGAGCGTATTTACAAAGATTGAGCAGAGCGGTTTTGTCCGGATGATGGAAACGGTTGCAGATTCGGTTTATCAGAAGAATCCGTCTCTTCTTACCGGAGAGCAGTATGAGGGAGTGTTTTTGAGGCTCCTGGAAATGGAAGATTTTGAACATGCGCAAAAATGGAGCAAAAGGCTTACCGGGCAGTATCCGGAATCGCTTTACTCCTATACATGCAGGCTGAAGCTGTATTTTACGATGGAGGATAAACTGCAATTTTTCCAGACGCTGGATGCATTGAAGAAATCGGATGTTGTAATCGACAACGAAACATTGGAAATGATCAGAGCTTTCAACTGAGGAGAGAATGATAATGGTTTCACGGAGAAATTATTTTGTAATAACGGTGCTGATGTGTGTGTTATTCTTTATGTTTCAGTTTACCAATGTTGTGCTGGAAAGCTGGGACGGCTATGAAAAGAATCCATACGCGAGAAAACGAGAGGAATTATACACGCAGAACGACGCCTACAGGCCAGGAGAAGATCAAAATACTATCAGCGGCGAGCTGCGGGATCTTGTCGCGTATGTGGGCGACAGAAAGGGAAAGACCGGAAGGATTGCAGGTTCCTGGGCCGCTTATACGAAGAAAAACATAAAATATTATGATTCCCTGGATCAGTACGAACGCGATTTCCAGGATGCGGAAGAAGAAAAACCAAAGCTGCTGATCATAGGCGGAGAAGGCATGAGCTGGGAAAAAGACGGGATCCAGGAACAGATGGAGGAATATCTGGAGGCAGAAATAAACCTTGTCTTTGGCAGTCTTCCGAGTGCTGATGTGATCGAGAAGAATACCGGCTTTAAGAAGCTTCTGGGGATCGGAAGGATCAGGGAAGAGGAAACGACAGTAGAGGGTATCCTTTTACATGACGGTTTTCTGCTGGGAGGAGAAAAAATATACCAGACAGAAGACCAGGAAGAAAATAGAAAGAAACAGGATCTTGAGCTTACGTTTCCATGGTATGTTCTGGAGGAAGGTACAGAGATGTATCTGTGCGGCATTCCCGGGAATACGGTGGAAGAAAAAGAATATCCTGCGGTCATCTGGGGGAAAAGCTATGGAAGCGCGTCGGTCTTTGCCATTAACGGCAGTTATATGGAGGACGCCACCGGATTAGGAATCCTGTCCGCGATGGAATCCAAGACAAAAAAGTACGATATTTATCCAGTGGTAAACGCCCAGAACATGGTCATTACGAATTATCCCGGCATGGCGTCTGAAAATGACGGGGAAACGCAAAAGCGGTATTATACTTCTACACAGGAATTTGCAAAGAATACGGTATGGCCGTCTATTATAGCCGTTTATCGGAAAAATCCTCTGGGTCTTTCCTGCATGATAACTCCGCAGTTTGATTACGAGGACGAGAACGTTCCGAATCAGGCAGAGCTTGAGTATTATATGAAGCGGCTGAAGGAGCAGAGCGCGGAAGCGGGACTGTCGTGCGAATGCGTTTCGGATACTCCGGTTATGCAAAAACTGAGAGAGGATGAACACTTTATGAAAGATGCTCTGCCGGATTACAAATTTTCTTCCTTTTACGCCGGAAGCATGGAGAAGGAGGAGATTGAGTCTGTGGCGCAGGAGGATATACTGGAAAGAGCCAGAACTGTGATCACAGATTATAACGGGGAAGATGAAGTGATAGGATATTTGTCGGAATATATGACCAGGCAGAGCATATTAAGCGATGGGACGAAACATACATACCGGGACGATCTGCGTATGAGAAGCGTACAGACGGCATTGGGATATTCCAGCGTATCATTGGATATGAGCAGTGTTTTCTATCCGGAGAGCGGCTCTGGCCAGGATATTCTGACGGAGACCATATCAGAGTTTAACGGAAATATCAGAAATTCCTGGAGGGATTACCAGCTTTTTTCAGGAACTACGGTATCAGAATGCGATCAGCGCATCCGTAATTTTCTTGCGGCAGATTTTGCATACAGCCAGGATAGAAACGGCATTCATATAGATCTGACCGGAACCGGGATGCCCGTCTGGTTTATCCTTCGGACAGACAATGGAACGGTAAAGCATGTTGAAGGCGGAGATTGGAAAATGCTGGAAGACGGTGTTTATCTGATCGAGGCGGAAGCTGAGAAAGTGACGATAGAATTTTAGATGACTGAAAAGGAAGGTCCAAAATGAGAATCTGTATCATAGCAGAGGGATGTTATCCGTATGTAATAGGAGGAGTATCCGAATGGATACATAGATTGATACAATCATTTCCTGAACATGAGTTTGTAATACTGTCCATTGTGGCAGACCGCTCCCTGCGTGGGAAATATGTATATGAGCTGCCGTCAAATGTAGCTGAGATACACGAATTGTATTTGAATGATTCGGAATGGAAAATGAAAAAAAGAATGCACAGGAGCCGGATGAACAAAAAGGAATACGAAGCGCTCCGGAGCCTGATACTGGGATATCAGGTAAAGTGGGATCAGTTATTCGACTATTTCCAGAGATCTGATATTTCGATGAACGAAATGCTGATGGGAGAAGATTTCCTGCATGCGGTTACGGAATATTATAAATTGAATTACAGCCAGATGGTATTTGTTGACTTTCTGTGGATGATGCGGTCAATTTATCTGCCGCTGTTTATCACCTTGAACATGCGGATACCAAAGGCGGATGTATATCACTGT
Source organism: uncultured Mordavella sp. (assembly GCA_964529215.1). Taxonomy (GTDB): domain Bacteria; phylum Bacillota; class Clostridia; order Lachnospirales; family Lachnospiraceae; genus Claveliimonas. Next base: position 6,037 of record CAZGVY010000007.1, read on the forward strand.
ACATGTACGGGGTATGCGGGGATACTGGGAAGCCTGGCAAAATACCTCTATGGAGGCAGGCTGATGATATCAGAGCACGGCGTGTATACCAGGGAAAGGGAAGAGGAACTGATCAAGGCCAGATGGGTGCAGGGAATCTATAAGAATATCTGGATCGAACAATTCCATAAGATGTCTGCCCTGGCATATGAAAGGGCAGATCTTGTTACCAGCCTGTATAGGGACACCAGAGAGCTTCAGATAGAGCTTGGCTGTCCGGCGAACAAGATAAGGATCATTGCGAATGGGATCCGTACGGAGGAATATCGGGAACTTCCGGGTAAGACAGAGGAAGACAAGGGTGTGATCAATATTGGAGCTGTCCTTAGAATTGCTCCGGTAAAGGATGTTATGACACTGATCCAGGCATTCGGCTTTGCGAAGGAGCAGGAACCATCCCTGAAGCTGTGGGTTATGGGCCCGTGGAACGAGGAAGAGGAATATGCCAGGGACTGCTTCGAAATGGTAAATGTGCTGGGGCTTTCAGATGTTGTATTTACCGGGCGGGTCGACGTCAGGGAATATTACGGAAGAATGGATATGACGGTTCTCACCAGTATCAGCGAGGGCCAGCCCCTTACGATCCTGGAAAGTTTTACGGCAAAGAAACCGGTAATATCAACGGACGTGGGGAATTGCAAAGGACTGATCCTTGGAGAAAATGACGATTATGGAGCGGCTGGGATCGTGACCCACATCATGCATGTGGAGGAGATCGCCCAGGCCATGCTTCTGCTTGCACGGGACGGGCAGCTGCGCAGGCAGATGGGAGAAGCCGGATATAAAAGAATCATGGATGGATATCAATTCAGGTATATGCAGGAAGCATACCGTGGCGTTTACCAGAGGTTTGCCTGCGAATTAGAGATGGAGCGGGAATCATAATACGGTCATGAGGATGGGAGGAATGTAATCTATGGCAGGAGTAGGCGTAAAACTGAACCATATATTTCAAAAAAAATCGATTGCGGCAGATATTGCCGGATTTACATATAGCATTATCATTACGATTGCCCCTATATTGGTCATAATACTTGGCATCCTGCTTATGGGGCGGATATTGGATTTTAATCAGGTGCCTTATCTTCAGCGGGAACTGTTTTCATGTACGGTACTTTACGTATTTGCGTTTTCCCTGCTGTCGGTGTCGCCGTTTAATGCTGTTTTATCCAAATATATGCAGGATGCGATTTATGAGGAACGGTATCAGGATATCCGTCCCTGCTATGATCTTGGACTCTTGCTTACGGTACTTCTTGGATGTCTTCTTGGAATACCGTTTTGCTTATGGGAGCATTTTGCAGGCGGAGTAGAGGTCTTCTTTGTATTTATAGGATTTTGCTCCTATATTTCTATGATCTTTGTATTTTATTCTCTGATCTACCTGTCTATCTGTAAAGATTATGAAAAAATAACGGTATTTTTCCTTGTTGGAATAACAGGGTCCGTTATCCTTTCCGCCGTTTTGCGGTTCTTATTTCAATGGGAAACCGAGTACAGTATGTCGTTTTCCCTGATGGCAGGATTCTTTTTGACCGGAACGCTGGAGTTTGCGACGGTAAAAAGATATTTTAAGGAGAATAGCAACCGGTATAGGCCGGTACTGCGTTACTTCAGGAAATACTGGCAGCTGGTAGTCACAAATTTTTTCTATATTTTTGGATTATACATCCATAATTTTATCTTCTGGACGGGCAGCACAAGAAGTGTGCTCGTGAGAACCTTTGTATTTAACCAGCCCTATGATATGGCCTCCTGTATCGCTATGTTTACCAATATATCTGCTACCGTTATCTTTATTACGCATATGGAGATGCATTTCCGTGACAAATACAAAAATTATTCCGAGGCGGTAATCGGCGGGAAAAGAGCGGATATTGAAAGTACCAGAAAGCGGATGTTCAGCCAGCTGAGCAGTGAATTGATGAACCTGGTGCGTGTCCAGTTTATTATATCTGTAGTTATATATCTGCTTTGCATTATATTCCTTCCGCAGATTGGATTTGCAGGGATGGTCATGCGGATCTATCCGTCTCTTGCGGCGGCATACTTTATCTTATTCCTGATGTATGCGGCAATGCTGTTCTTATATTATTTTAACGATCTGGCGGGAGCGGTGATTACCGTATTGTGCTTTTTCGGATTCACGGCTGCGGGATGTATTTTTTGTATGCGGCTGCCGGAGATCTGGTGGGGGATGGGTCTTCTTTTGGGATCGTTCTGCGGATGGACCGCGGCTTATACGCGCCTGCGCTGGATAGAGAGAAATCTTGACGCGCATACATTCTGCCGGGGGATCATCCTGAAAAAAGAAAAAACGCCAGCGCCGCCAAGCAAAGTGTATTCCGCATCCGGCGGAGAACATAACAAAAGAGAGGAAAGCGTTCCTTCATAGCTTTGGAAAGATCCGATGAAAAGAATATTGTTTGTTGTCAATACGATGGGTCAGGCGGGAGCGGAGACGGCGCTTATTGGACTGCTTAAGGAGCTTGACCACAGGAAATACCATATATACCTTTATGTAATGATGGGACAGGGGGAATTACTCGACAGTATCCCCCCTTATGTTACGCTCTTAAATCCGGATTATGACAACTGTTCTGTGCTATCTGGAAAAGGCAGATGGAAGATGGCGGAAACAGTGGTGAAATGTTTTTTTAGAAATGGAGGGCTTCTGAAAAAAATACAGGATATGACCAGAGCGCTTCTGTCAATGTGTGGGACGGGAAATTTTCAGATCAGTAAACTTCTGTGGCGCATGGTGTCGGATGGAGCTGGCCGTTTTGATTCCTGCTTTGATCTTGCCGTCGCGTGGCTGGAGGGCAGTTCTGCTTACTATGTGGCCGATCACGTAAAGGCGCTGAAAAAAGCAGCCTTTATACATACAGATTACGAACAGGCGGGCTATACCAGGGAGATGGATCAGAAATGCTGGGACGGCTTTCAGCGGATATTTACCGTTTCTGAGGATGCCAAGAAGCATTTTCTGGAGGTTTATTCGGAATATGCGGAGAAAGTATCTATTTCCTATAATACGGTGGACCGGGAATCTATTTACAGAAAATCCAGGGAACCGGGCGGATTTACAGATCATTTTGACGGATTCCGTCTTCTGACAGTGGGAAGGCTTACTTATGAGAAGGGACATGATGTGGCAATTGACGCCATGAAAATATTAAAAGACTCCGGCTATCCTGTCCGCTGGTATGTTCTGGGAGAAGGGAGCAGGAGAAGCGCGTTAACGAAGAAAATTGCAGCGCTTAAGCTGGATAAGGATTTTATACTGTTAGGAGCCGTAAAGAATCCTTATCCATATTATGTACAGGCTGATATTTATGTACACGCGTCCAGATATGAGGGAAGCAACATTGCGGCTATGGAGGCACAGATCCTTGGCTGCGCGGTTATTGCGTCTGATTGCAGCGGAAACCGGGAACGGGTCGTTCATCAGGAGGATGGCATACTTTGTGAATTGGAACCACAGGCAATTGCGGATAGTATTGCAGGTCTTTTAAAAGACAGGGAAAAGAGGGAGAAACTTGGCCGGACGGCTGCAATGAAAGAGATCCCAAGGGGGCATTGCCCGGCTTTGATGGAGCTGCTGGACTAGAGAGAGGAAAACGAGGGTGGATAAGGACGTGCTGGTACTGATACCAGCTTACAATGAAGAACCAAATATCACAAAAGTATTGGATCAGCTGAAAGCCTGTCAGATTGTGGAAATCGCGGATATCCTTGTTGTTGACGACGCGTCTTCGGATTCTACGGGGAGATTGGCTGCAGAGGCGGGAATCTGTACGGTGATAACCAATAGAACCAGGCTTGGATACGGGGGAAGTATACAGGCGGGCTATCGCTATGCCGTACACAATGATTACCGGTATGTGATCCAGATGGATGCAGACGGCCAGCATGATGCGTGTAATATCCCTGCTATTTTGCAGAGGCTTAAGGACAGGGAGCCGGACGGAAGATATCCGGATATCGTGCTCGCTTCGAGATTTATGGAGGGAAGCTCCAAATTTCAGGTTTCGGTATTTAAGAAAATCGCTTATGCCTGGTTCCGTTTTCTTATATGGGCTATAACAGGAAGAAAGATTCCGGATCCCACCACAGGCCTGCAGGGACTGAGCCGGAGGGCTTTCCTATATTATTCCGGAGATCACCATTTTGACCAGAGATACCCGGATGCAAATATGGTGATCCAGATGCTGCTGCTGGGGTTTCATGTTGTAGCGGTCCCGGCAGTCATGCATGCCAGGACAGACGGGCAGAGTATGCATAAGGGCTGGCGGGCGGTATGGTATATGTGCTGGATGTTTGTGGATATCCCAGTGATTGTTTTGCGTATTAAATTGAGGAAATCTGATCCGATGACAGATTTAGAGGATACAGAAAATGTTCAGGAAGAAAATAAGATTTCAAGCAGCGGAATGCCGGGAAGCCAGTGAATGTCTGAACAACCCGGGATGCGGCTGGTACCGGATATTTCCCTTCCGCCTGCAGCCTGACGGGGCGTGGGATCCGGGAGAGCTTAGAAGCTTTCTCGCAGATACCGGGGAGGAAGAACAGCTGGTACTGATTTTGATCGATATCGGAGGTTTCCGGGAGAGGGAAATTACGGAAGAAGCCTGCGCCTGTATCGAATATATTTTTCAGGAAGTCCATGTAAGTGGGAAAAAAATGATTTTAAGGATTGCCTATGATACGGAAGGCAGGGGGCCTGAGAGGGAACCCTTGACGATTTCCCTGGTCAGGAGGCATATGGAGCAGACCGGGGACGTTATTTGCCGGTATGCAGCAGATATCCATGTATTACAGGGGATTTTTGTGGGAAACTGGGGGGAGATGCATGGATCAAAGTTTCTTTCGGTTTCAGATATGATAGAGCTGATCAGCTGTCTGTACCGGTCAGTGAGAAAGAGCTGTTATCTGGCGGTCCGTACGCCTTCCCAGTGGAGAGCGGTCGTAGATTCCAGAAAAACCGACCCGGGGATTAAGGAAGTCCTGGGATTATTTAATGACGGGATCTTCGGTTCCCCCACCGATCTTGGAACTTACGGAGAAGGAAGACGGGAAGCGGAGCTTGCATGGCAGGAGCGTGCGGTGGCAGGAGTCCCAAACGGCGGAGAAGCGGTATCAGGGGCAGCATTTTCTGACTGCCGGATGATGATAGAGGATATCAGACGGATGCATCTAAGTTATCTGAACCGTACCTGGCATCCGGAACGCTTAAAGGAGTGGAAGACGGAGCAGATCAGGCAGGCCGGGTGCTGGAGGGGGAAGAGCCTCTACGAATATATCGGCCAGCACCTTGGCTATCGTTTTGTAGTACAGAACGTCAGGCTTATTTCCGGCATGAGGATTCAGATCCTGATAGAAAATTGTGGATTTGCGGGAATTTATGAAGATACGGATTGTATTCTGATCGTTGAAAATGAGGGTGGAGAGACGCTCCGCAGGAGCCTGGATGTGGACGTCCGAAGCTGGAACAGCGGAAAGGCCGTAAAGCTGGAAATTCCCCTTAAGCAAATAGAATGTCAGAAAGCTGGCTGCCGGATCTATCTACAGCTGGAGAGAAAAAGAGATGGAAGAATTATACGCTTTGCAAATAGGGGAGCTGGGGAAGCCATACAGATTGGCCGCCTTACAGGCATAGCCTCAGAATCTGCCGGCCTGGGGGAATAAAAGGCATTACAGGAGGAAAAGGGAATGGAACAAGGGTATTGGATCGCTGAATATGTGAGGGTATTTGCCGGCTATCTGTTTTTAATGTTTCTCTGGCCTTCTGTTGTATTTGGAACATATTTGAGAAAAAAACAGGCGGCCTTCCGTTTTAGTTTTTGTGTGACCATGCAGATCATACTGGTAAATGTGACCGTATTGACGCTTGGATTGTTTCACATACTGGATCAGAGGCTTGTTGCCTGCCTGTTCTATGGAGTATTTGCAATTGCCCTTGCCGCAAAGGCTTTCCGCAGGAATTTTTTTGCAAAGTCCTGGCAGCCTGTGACACCCCGGCTCATATTGTGGAAAACCAGAAGGTATGTGAAGGAAATGCTGTGGACGGTTTATCTGCGGCTTGGAGAATATGGAGCGTTTGCTGCTGTACTGCTTTTTGGAATGCTGTATTTTTCTTATGGAGCCTTTCAGGTACATTCCTATGGATTTGGAGACCTCTATGTCCATCATGAATGGATCTACGGATTGAAGCAGGGCGAGGTTTTTTCAGGAGGAGTCTATCCGGAAGCAATGCACTGCTTTGTATATTGCATGGAAGCGCTGTTCGGAATACGTGTTTATAATATTTTGTTGTTTCTGCAAGGCATTCATGTGACAGCATTTCTGATTTCTGCATATCTTTTCCTGCGGGAGGTTTTTCATTGGAAGTATACGCCTGTTTTTGTGCTTACAGTGTTCCTTACCCTGGATCTTTTGAATGCGGATCAGATATACAGTATGTTCCGGCTGCAGATTACGCTCCCCCAGGAATTTGGGATACACACGCAGTTTTTGTGTGCGCTGTATCTGATCCGGTATCTGAAATATTCTGGTTTTATGAACAGGAAGGGGAAAAGTACCCGGTTTTACTGGGATGAAAATCTGCTGCTATTTATGCTTGCGCTTTCAGCGTCGGTGGCTACTCATTTTTATACGGTGATCATGGCGTTCGTTATGTGTTTTTCCTTTGTAATATTTTCGGTAAGAAAGTTATTTACCAAAGTCCATTTTGTCCCAATTGCGTGCGCTGTTCTTTGTGGGTGTCTTGTCGCGGCCCTGCCGATGGCGGGCGCCCTTGCATCGGGACTTCCCTTTAACTATTCGATTGACTGGGCGATTCAGTCGATGGACGGCGGGGAGGAAAAAGAGCTTGGCAACATTCCAAAGGAGGATGCCGGGACAGAAGGAAATCAGGTAGAAGCAGGAGGGAAAAGCATAAAACAGCCGGAAGAAATGGGTGAAAAAAAGAGTACGCAATCGAAAGAAGCGGGAAAAGAAATTGGGAAACTGACGGAAACAGAGAAAACATCAGATCATGGAAAAGCTTCCGGGACAGGGGAACGAAAAGATGAAAATACGGAAACCGGCTGGATGAAGGCTATACAAAAGAGGATAACCGCATGCCTGGATATGGTGAAGGAATTTTATGAAAATAGTTTTCTTGCCTTATATGGAAAGAACCGTTCAGGATGGATTTTGTTTACTACCGTGTGTATCCTGCTTTTGTATCTAATCTCCGGCTGGAGGGGCTGGCAGTGGCTTAGGGAGGCGTGCAGAAATTATTTTCCGCTCATTGTATTTATGCTTGTCTTTATGCTGATGTACGCAGCGCCTTATATCGGTCTTCCCTCTGTGATATCGGATTCCCGGTTTTGTATGGTGGGACATATGATGACGCTTGCGGTCGTGGTAATGCCGGCTGACATCTTGTTTTCCGTTCCGGCTTTTTCAGGCAGGGAAACGGCGCTGCAGATCTTGTCGCTGGTTTCGATAGCGGGTATCTATATCCTGGTGGTTTTGTCTGGGAATTATCATGGATTTTTGTTTTATGAATTAACGAGATATAATGAAGTGGTTGACGTGACAAATTCGATTATTGATTCCTATGAGAAAGGAAGTTTTATCCTGGTAGCGCCTACGGATGAGCTGTATCCGACCATTGACTATGGATGGCATGAGGAAATGCTTGGATTTATCGAGAAGAGTGAGAATAAGGATTATACAATGGAAGCGGAGCATATTTTCATCTATGTGGAGAAAAGACCGCTGCTATATGCACAGGCTTATTTCTTTAAAGGCCCCTCCTGGATCGCTGAGGAAAAGTATATGGATATTTACTGGGATAAGTATTCCAAGAAATATCCGGACAGCGGAGCCAGCCAGGCACCGCATATAAAAGCTTCCAAAGTGTCCGAAACGGAGACAGAAAAGGAAATACCGGAAATCTGGAACAGATGGTTTTTGTATACACGGCTTGAGAACCGTACGATCCTGGAGTCAAAGTTATATGACTGGTGCCAGCAGTTCCTAGAGCAGCATCCGGCTGATATGGATATCTATTATGAGGATGAGAATTTTGTCTGTTATGAGATTAGCCAGAAATCAGGAAAACGATATAATTTAGGGATAGAGTAATATGATGATGCAAAGAGAAAAGACGCGTAATTCTCTTAGGATGATATTTTTTATATTGGCGGTTATGGCGGTACTTGTCATATTTGAAATTCTGACAGGCGATCCGGGCCCGCAGATAGAAACAGAGGCTTATCCGTTTACGGAATCCGCCAGGGAATTGCAGAACCCAAACAGAGGATTTTACAAAATATATAAGTTTATGATTTCCGATGAACACGAGAATTATCAGAGTTATATTACCAGAATGTTCCAGGAGGACACAGATACAAAGCTTGCACAGATCCAGATCTGCCTGCAGAATTACCGGCAGGGGCCGGTAAGTGCAGAAGGACTTTCCAACATAGATTCACTGTTTCAGTCCCTGGGGATGGTCAATAAGAAATTGATCTTACGGTTTACCTATGACATGGAAGGACAGAGTATGCTGTACGAACCGGAAAGCCTGGATATTATTCTTCTGCATATGGAACAGGTAGGAGATATCCTGAGGAAACATAGTGGGCAGATCTTTACCATGCAGGGACTGTTTACCGGGAATTGGGGGGAGATGAACGGTACGAATTACAGTTCTGCAGAAGATATGCAGAGGCTTGCAATGCAGCTTGCAGAGGTAACGGATCCCGCCATTTATCTCGCCGTGCGGATGCCGGCACAATGGAGGATGATTACACAATTAGAATATCCGGATGGGGAGTCTCTTAAGGAACATTCTCTGGCGGGACGGCTTGGACTCTATAATGACGGGATGCTGGGAAATGAAAGTGATTATGGGACCTATAGGACAGAGGAAAATGCGCAGTGGCTTACGATGCCCTGCAGGAGCCGCCAGGAGGAGCTGATCTTTCAGCAGGAGCTATGCCGCCAGGCGCCAAATGGGGGAGAGGTCATCAATGACAATCCATACAACGATTTTGAAAACGCAGTACGGGATCTTGGGACCATGCAGGTTACATATCTGAACAGGGATTATGACCTTGCAGTCCTGGATAAGTGGAAAAGGAGCGTCGTGGCCGAAGAAGGGTGCTTCTCTGGAATGGATGGTTATAGTTACATAGAACGGCATCTGGGTTACCGGCTGGTGATCACGGATACGGATCTTACGTTCGATAAAGAGAAGGAGAACGTATCTGCGTCCGTTACTGTGAAAAATGTTGGATTTGCACCTCTGTATAAAGAAGCGAAGGTAAAGATCATACTGTACCGCAAGGAGGATGAAAACCTGTCTGCATACCCGGTAGAAAACACCCTGCACGATCTGTCCGGCGGGGATGGCGGAACGGCAGCCTTAAGCTGGAGCATTCAGGCTAAGGAGCTGGAGGAAGGAACCTATGAGGTTTATTTTTCAGTGGTAGATTCCGATACAGGTAATCACATCCTGTTTGCCAATGAGGAGGATGAAAAACAGTATGGATACCATATCGGAACGATGACTGTGCAATAAAGATCCAAATCTGCGGAGACCATATAAATTGAAAAAAAGAATGCAAAAAATCATGTTTTTTATTGGCAATATGAGTGAGTCCGGGGGGACGGAGAGGGTATTATCCCTGATCGCGGACGGGCTGTCTGACAGGGGATTTGATGTTTTTATCGTGAGCCTTTGGGGAGGCGGGGATACTTTTTTCCCAATGGAAAGGGATATCAGGATCTATTGGGCAGAAAAGGAACGGGCCACACCCGGGATAACAGGGACGCTTTGTTATCTTATCCGGATCCTGGAAAGGGAGAGACCGGATTTCCTGGTTGACGTGGATATGATCCTTGGCTGTTACTCCATATTCTTAAAATGGAGGACGCCGGGAATGCGCTGGATCTCCTGGGAACATTTCAACTACTATTATCATTTCAGGCGGAATAGCTTCCTGCGTAGGATCATAAGACGGCTGGTGGTCCGGCATGCCGACGTTCTGGTCGTCTTGACAGATGAGGACAAGGGGTATTATCAGAAAAATCTGAACTTAAAATGCAGGATCATACGCATCTACGATCCAGTTCCTTACCAGACCGCAGCTTATGAAAAAGAGGAGAAGCCGTTTGTTTTTGCGGCTGGGAGGCTGACCCGGGCAAAGGGGTTTGATCTGCTGATCCAAAGCTGGAAGAAATTAGAGCGCCGTTATCCGGAATGGTCTGTGGTGGTTGCGGGAAAAGGAGAGGAAAGAGACAGGCTGAAAAGAGCCGTAAGAAAAGCAGGGATCAGGAGGCTGGAATTTATAGGAAATGTTCAGGATATCGAAGCATACTATGAAAAAGCGGCTTTTTTTGTACTTCCATCCAGAGATGAGGGATTTGGAATGGTATTGGCGGAAGCAATGCGCTTTGCCCTTCCCACAGTGGCTTATAACTGTATGGCAGGACCAGGGGAGATCATCGAAGACGGAGAAACCGGATTCCTTGTAGAGCCAGGGAATACAAACGCCTTTGCAGACAGAATGGAGATGCTGATAAAGGATCAGGGGCTGAGAAAACGAATGGGAGACAGGGCGAAGGACTCTGTAAGGCGGTTTGATAAAGAAGGGATATTGGATGTGTGGGAGAAGCTATTCGAAAGCTTCTGATTTCTGATTGGAGAGGAATATGGAGAAGGTATCGGTTGTTATTCCAATGTATAATGCGGAACGCTATATCAGGCAGTGTATCCGGTCAGTATTAAGCCAGACATACCAGGATTTGGAGGTATTGATCGTGGACGACGGGTCAACGGACCGAAGCCTGGATATCTGCCAGGCAGCCGGCCAGGCGGATCCAAGAATCCGATGCTTTACAACAGAACATAAAGGAGTTTCAGCTGCAAGGAACAGAGCCTTGGATGAAGCCACAGGAACATATCTTTTTTTCCTGGACAGCGACGATATGATCCATCCGCATTTGATCGGCGGGCTTATGGATCAGGCCGAGGCATCCCAGGCAGATCTTGCATTTTGCAAATGCCTGAGGGTGCCTGCGAAGGATATGGAAAAGAAAAAATATGACCTGGGGAAGGAAGACATCCGGGATAAGTGGGTAATCGGAAAGAAAAGGCTGGCGGAGGAGTGGTTTCACATCACATACGAAAAGGAGCTGTCCTGTATTGGAGGGAAGCTGATCCGCCGGGAATGCCTTGGGGCGCTCCGGTTTGACGAGAAACTCAGTAATGGAGAGGATACGTTCTTTTTATATCAGCTTTGCAGGAATATACGTATGGCTTATCTTGATATGGATTGGTATTATTATCGGAGGCATTCGGAAAGCATTACATCGGGCAATGTAAAAAAACGTGATTTTAAAGTATTTTCAAGGATCCGGAATAACGAGCTGCAAAAAGGGCGTTATGGATGGGTGATGGAGTGGGAATATCGTTTTGTATGGATATTGCTATCGGAATATCTGGATGTGAAAATCAGGAAGGAGAAAGAAGAAAGCCGCTACATAAAAAGGCGGATACAAACGGAGATGCAGCATCCGGTATATCATATGTTCCCGGCCGGAAGAAAGCTGTTCTTTTCTGTTTTATATTATGGCTGCTCGTATCTTTCGTTTTTCAGGATCGTGTGGAGGATGAAACAAAAGATCTGTCAATCGGTAAGGCAGAACTGTTAAGGAGGAAATAATGGGAGAATTAGTATCGGTCATTATCCCTGTTTATAATCAGGAACAATATGTCTGTGAATGTATCGAATCCGTTCTGGCTCAGACCTATCCGGATTATGAGATACTTCTGATTGATGACGGCTCTATGGATAAAAGCCTGGAAATCTGCAAGGATGCGGGGAAAAAGGATAAGCGGATCCGTATATTAACGCAGGTGCATAGCGGAGTATCTGCCGCAAGAAACAGGGGAATCCAGGAAGCCAGGGGAAAATATCTGTTTTTCCTGGACAGTGATGATTTGATCCATCCAAAGCTTTTGGAAACCCTTTGCCAGCTTCAGGAGAAGAATGGAACGGTTCTTGCAGCCGGAAAATTTTACCGTGCTCCGGGAGGAGATTTCCGCATACCGGAAGAATGGGAGTGTACGCAGGTATGCGCAGAAGATAGCTTCTGCATAGAAAATTCCAGAGCGTCAGATTATGGCGTCTTCAGCGATAGGGAGATGGCTCTTTATGGAATAGGCGGGAAAATGATTTTGCGGACGGCGGCATGTAAGGCCAGATTTAACGAGCGCCTGACCCATGGGGAAGATACCATGTTCCTTTACCAGCTGATTGCAAATGGGGCGGATATTTCTTTTTTATGTAAGCCCTGGTATTATTACAGGCAATATAGGGAGAACACAACCAATACGCTGTCCGTCCAGGCATGCAGGAGTGTATACGCGGTGAAGCAGTATATGCGTGATCAGGAGATAGAAAATGGAAGAATGGAAAATGCCGCCGCGCTGGAAGAAACGATTGTCAATACAATGATTGCCTGGTATGAAATTGCTCATGACAGCCTCAATAAGCGGCTGATGAGATATATAAGATTTCTTTCCGCTATAGAACGGGATAACCTGTCTTTTTATCGGAAAAGTAAATATGTGCGATTAAGGTTTTATCTTCTTAGTATCTGCCCAGCATATGAATTATATCATGTTTCCTTAAATTTGGCTGACATGATAATTAAGATGTGGGCTAACCTCTGGAGGATCAAGCAGATACTTGGAAAAATCAAGCTGATATTGGAATGGCTTGCTGTCCTGATCTGCAGGAGTATGGTTCCTGACATAACAGACCGTTTTGACCGGTATGAAACAAAAGAAAAAGGGAGTAAGAAAGAAATGGCAGAACTAGGGATATTAACATTTCACTGCGCAGATAATTATGGAGCAATGCTTCAGGCGTATGGACTGAAAACATATTTATGCCACAATGGCATCAGGGCAGAGATTGTCTGCTATGAGCCGCCATATATGACAGGACGGCACTGGTGGTTTCCCTATGTACCTATAGAAGGGACGCTGCAGAGGCGAAAACAGGTTAGTTTATATGAATGGAGAAACCATCGCCGTATGGGAAAGGACTTCTTCAGGCTGCGGGCCAATATGAGGAGGTTCAGAAGACGGTATCTGGTAAAAGGAGGATTCCGGAGGATCCTGTTTTCCGAAAGACTTAGATATCTCCGATATCCATGCTATATCGTGGGAAGCGATCAGATCTGGAACCCGGATATTACCTGCGGTTTCCGAAAACCATACTTCGGTGCATTTAAAAATCGATGGAAGAAAAAAGTGGTGGCCTATGCGGCAAGCATCGGAGGGGCGGCGCTTCCAGACAGATATGATAAAGAATTTTCAGAGCTGCTAAAGCATGTGGATGTTATTTCTGTACGGGAAGAAGGCGCTATCCCATACATAAAGAGATTCTACGGCGGAAATGTCTGTGCCGTTATGGATCCAGTATTTTTTCTAAGGAAAAGGGAGTGGGAACAAATAGAAAATCAGCCAGAGCAGGAAGGGTATATTCTTGTATATACAACGGAGGCAAATCAGAGACTGGTTGAATACGTGAAAATGCTGTCAGAGGAGAAGGAGCTTCCAGTCATTGAATTAAGAATAAAGGCAGGAAATCCTGAGACAGGCTTTCATATGGAATACACAGCCGGGCCGGCAGAGTTTCTGGGTTATATTCATAAGGCAGAATACATAATTACAAGCTCCTTCCACATGATTGCGTTTAGCATCCTATATGAAAAACAATTCCTGGTATTCGCTCACAGCCATCTGGGGGAGAGAACACAGAACCTTCTCCATGTACATGGACTGGAAGGCAGGATGTACCGGGAGGATGGATCATCAGATATAGACGCTCCGATTGACTGGCATGAGGTGAAAAAAAGAACCGAAAAACAGGTTCAGATATCGGAGGATTTTCTGAAGCGTAATATTTTTGAACTGTGAGTGGAGGAGTATATGCGAATATATGAGGAAAAGAGAGACTGCTGTGGATGCGGCGCCTGCATGGATGCCTGCCGGACAGGAGCAATCCATATGCGCAGGGATAAGGAAGGCTTCTGGTATCCCCGTGTAAAAAAAAGCCTCTGCGTTCGGTGCGGAAGCTGCGAACAGGTCTGTCCGCTGAAGGGCGGGGACATAGAAAAACTACCCTTGGAACGCCAGTATTTTGGAGCAAAAGCAAGGGATAAAGGGGTCAGATATACCAGTACCTCCGGCGGAGTTTTCACGGCGGCTGCAAAATATATGCTGGAGAGCGGGGGAGCCGTTTATGGAGCGGGCTATGGACAGGATATGAGGGTTGTCCATAAAGAAGTCCTGAAGATAGATGATTTAGAAGATATCAGAAGGACCAAATATGTCCAGAGTGATTTATCAGGAACCTACCGCCGGATCGAACAAAGGTTAAAAGAAGGAAGAGCCGTATTATTCTGCGGAACTCCCTGCCAGGCGAAGGGGCTGAAATTGTTCCTGCGGCATGAATATGAAAAACTTCTCATAATGGACATCATATGCTACGGGGTACCTTCTCCCGGGATATGGGAAGCCTACGTGAGGTATCTTGAGCGGAAAAAGGGCGGGAAAATGACGGCATTTTCCTTCCGGGATAAGAGGAATCAGGATGACGGCCATACCCGTTCTTATGTCATATGTGGAAAAGAATATGCGGATTCCATGTACCATGACATTTACTGCCAGATGTATTTTAGAAACTATATGCTGCGGCCTTCCTGCCATAGCTGCAGATTTTGTACTACTGCAAGAGATAGCGACGTTACGATAGGTGATTTCTGGGGAATCGAGAAGGTAAGGCCTGAGTGGGCGGACGGGATGGGACAGTCGGTTGTGATCCTCCATACAAAGAAGGCAAAGAGGTGGTGGCAGGCGATCCTGAAGGAACTGGATTATTTTGAATGTGAGCGGGAAGATATCCTTCAGCCCCGGCTTACCAGTTCCACGGACATGGCTGAGGAGCGTGGAAATTTCATGAAACTATATAGAATCTCTCCTTTACTGATGTTTCAATATTTTGAAAGGAATATCTAGGATATGCAGGATATACAGGAAATGATAAAAAAGTTCAAATACTGGGAATGGGACAGATACAAAAAAAGAAAACGGAAGAAACTGAAAAACCATGATTTTACGATTCTGGCTTCCAACTGCTGTGGAACGATCATGTATCATGACCTGGGGCTTTTTTTCACTTCGCCTACCATTAACCTGTCTATGGGGATGGATGACTTTGTACGGCTTGTGGGAAATCTGGAATGGTATATGAAGCTTCCCCTTTCCGACGCCGGGAGAGAAGGCAAATATCCGACCGGGATGCTGGGAGACGTAAAAATATGCTTTATGCATTATAAGACCTTTGAGGAAGCGGCCTGGAAATGGGAGGAACGGAAAAAACGGATCAACTGGGATAATGTTTTTGTTGTGGGAACGGATAAAGACGGATGTACCCGCGAGACGATGCAGCATTTTGAGGAACTTCCATATAAAAATAAGGTGCTTTTTTCGCATTTACCACATCCCGAATTTCCATCAGTACATTATATAAAAGGGTTTGAAGAAAAAAGCGAGCTTGGGGTTATTATTAATTTTAAGGAGAAATTCTTAATGAGACGTTATATGGATGACTTTGACTATGTGACCTTTCTGAACGGAGAAATGTGCAAATGAATGCAGATCATAAGGAAACCATAAAAGGGCTGGTATCGGTAGTTACGCCGGTATATAACGGAGAGGCTTATCTATACCGTCTTCTGGATTCTGTATTAGAACAGACCTATCCGTTTATAGAAATGATCGTAGCTGACGATGGTTCAACCGATCAGACTTTTCTTGCTGCTGAGAGCTACCGTGAAAGGTTTGAAGCAAAAGGCTACAGATACCGCGTAGTACAGGATGAGCATAAATGCGCGGCCGCGGCAATCAATCAAGGGCTGCCTTACGTGACGGGAGAATACCTGATCTGGCCCGACGGAGACGACAGGCTGGAGCCGGATTCCGTAGGGAAACGGGTGGAATTTCTCCAGAAACATCCTGAATATCAGTGCGTCAGGTCGCTGTCCTATTATTTTGACGGGAAGACAGGCAAGGAATGTAAGGCGGATGAACAGAGCGGCGATTTGTCTAAGGAAGAATTATTCTGGGATATCCTGGAATCAAAGACCTTTGTGTGCTGCGGGTGCTATATGCTCCGTACGGAGCGCTTTTTTGAAATATACAGGGAGCGCCATATTCCGGAATACCCTGTGGGACAGAACTTTCAGATGCTGCTGCCCTTTATGTATTATCACAGATGTCCGACGATCAGAGAGAAACTGTACGGAGTCTGCGTGCGGGAAGGAAGCCATTCCCGGAGGACGCTTACCAGAGAAGAAGAGGAGGAAAAGTTCCGGCATTATGAAGAAATGATCGATGAGATTGCAAAGCTCTGTAAGATAAATGACAGAGCTTCCAGGAAGCATATCTGCTATTGGAAGATGAAACGAAGATACTGGCTCGCCCGGAAATATAACCAGAAATGGAAAATGGCGGGCGCATTATGCCATCTTTTTATCTGTGGGAGCGCCGGCAGGCAGATGGTAAAAGAATATGGTTTTTCTGGTATTAAAGGCTTTTACCTCAGAAAAAAGACCTGGGTATATTGGAGAATAAGAATCCTATGTGGGAAATGTTACGCAATCTTATGCAGAGCCAGAAGCAAGCTGTTATTCTGGATGAAAAATAGGCTGTAAATAAGCTGCAAGACGGTTTGTTAAGGGGGATCGGAATGATACGTTTTTTTGAATATCTAAAAAAATATCACGGCTATGCGGTATATGTGGCGAAGGCACAGCTGAAATCAGAGGTGGCATCCTCTTATCTGAACTGGGTGTGGTGGGTGCTGGAACCTTTTCTTACTATGATTATCTATGTGATCGTATTCGGATGGATTTTCAGAGCCTCCGAACCGAATTATACGGTGTTCCTGTTTGTGGGTATCCTGATGTGGAATTTTTTCAGCGGGGTGATAAAGTCTAGCATATCTATTGTAAGGAATAATTATTCGATTATTTCCCGTATTTATGTACCTAAATATATCCTGCTGATCAGTTCGATGTATCAGTATGCGTTTAAATTCTGCTTCGGTATGCTGATTGAATTTATTATGATATTTTTATATGGTATCAGACCTGACTGGCATCTGTTATATATTATTCCTTTTCTGGCAGGCTTCTTTTTATTTACATTTGGATGCGCCTCTATTCTTATGCATTTTGGAGTATATATCTATGACTTGACATATGCAATAACAATCGCTCTTAATTTTCTTATGTTTCTGAGCGGCATTTTTTATTCGGTGGAAGGAAGGATAGAGGGAATATATGGGAAAATCGCTGAGAGAGCCAATCCGGCTGCTTTTTTTATCGCATCCGTGCGGAGCCTTCTGATTTACCACAAAATTCCTTCGTTTTCCTGGCTGCTTATCTGGTGTCTGGTATCGGCCGCTTTGTCGGCCTTTGGGGTCAGGCTGATCCACAGAAATGAAAATAACTATGCAAAGGTGATTTAAATATGACTTCAATAAAGGTAGATAATCTTACAATCAAATACCGATCGCTTACAGGTATGTCAATACAGAAAAATTTCTTTCAGAAACATACGAAAAGAACTGAGTATACGGCGATCGACCATCTGTCCTTTGAGGTGGAAAAGGGAGAAATCTTCGGCCTGGTGGGAAGGAACGGAAGCGGGAAATCTACGCTTCTCCGGGCAGTGGGAGGAATGCTTGCTCCTGACGGGGGAAGCGTAGACCTGTACGGACAGTCCGTTTCGCTGCTGGCGATCGGCGTGGGCTTTAAGCCGGAGATGACGGGCAGGGAAAACATATATATCGCTGGTCTTCTCCTGGGATTTGGCCAGCGGGAAATCAAGGAAAAGGAGCAGGAGATCATTGATTTTTCCGAACTGGAAGAATTTATAGATATGCCGGTGCGGACCTATTCCAGCGGGATGTACTCAAGGCTGGGCTTTGCC
Source organism: uncultured Mordavella sp. (assembly GCA_964529215.1). GTDB lineage: Bacteria > Bacillota > Clostridia > Lachnospirales > Lachnospiraceae > Claveliimonas. The sequence continues at coordinate 24,146 of CAZGVY010000007.1, forward strand.
ATCACCGCATCCCTGGAAACGGATATTCTGCTGATCGACGAAGTGCTGAGTGTGGGAGATGAGCGTTTCCAGAAAAAAAGCTATAAAAAAATGCAGCAGCTGATTATGGATCAGGAAAAAACAGTAGTTATCTGCTCCCACAACCGATCCGTTCTCCACGGGCTCTGCAGCAGGATCCTCTGGATGGAGAAGGGAAAGATGGTGGAAATGGGCGACGCGGATACGGTGCTGTCAGATTATCAGAAGTGGGTAGGGTGAGGAGATACTATGATTTCAGTAATAATACCAGTCTATAATACAGTGCGATACCTGAAACGCTGCATAGATTCTGTCCTCGCTTCTGATTATCAGGACTTTGAAGTATTACTAATTGACGACGGCTCCACGGACGGAAGCGAAAAGGTCTGTCAGGAGTATTGCGGCAGGGATCCGAGGATCCGTCTTTTCAGGCAGGAGCACTCCGGCGTATCTGCGGCAAGAAACAGAGGGATCGGGGAATGTCTGGGGGAATGGGTGGTATTTATTGACTCGGATGATTTTATATCAAAGAATTTTTTTTCTTTTATCGTACACCCTGTCTGCCAGAGCCAGGAGCTTCTTATTTTTGAATATTCCAGATACCACAGAGGAGACGGGGAATTAAAAGTAAGAGATGGCCTGGAACCAGAGGCCTTTCCGGTATTTTATGGAGAGGACGACCGGATCCGTTTCTTCCGTAAATTCTTAAACAGCCGTCCGCTTTTGGACGGCAGAAAAACCAGTCTTCTTTCCTCCTGTGCCAAGGCGTATAAAAGCTCTGTGATCAAAGCAGGTAAGCTGCGGTTTGCGGAAGATCTTGCGATCGGGGAGGACCGTCTGTTTAATCTTTCTTTTTTTGAAAATATGACTTTCTGCATGTATATACCGGAAACCGTATATTATATGGAGATACGCCATGATTCAGCAATGCGGGGGTTTGTCCCGGATTATCTGGAAAATGATATGCGCTATCAGGCATATTTGAAAGACTTTCTGGAGGACAGCCATATTCTTGAGAAATTACCTGAGGAGTATTATCGCAGCGTGCTTTCTAATATGGCCGACAATCTGATCAGGGGAATCTTTAATCCTCAGAGCACCAGAACCTATCATGAAAACTGTAAATTGTGTAAAATAATGCAGGAAAATGAAATATATGTCCAGGCTCTTTCTTATAACTGGAAGGCCGGCATTATACCACGCCGGCTGCTGTTGTTTTTCTTTAAGCATAGCTGTTTCCGCATAACAAAATGGATAAGCGTTATGAGTTACCGGATTTTAAAAGATAGTAAATCTCTGTAACGCTGTGCAAATTGCATGAAATACCGGGACAAAGCAGAGGAAAATTTGTAAAAAAAACAGGTTAAATTAGATAATGACAGCCACATTTGAAGATGTTATACTAAAAATAGTATGTGCTGTTATACTTCAGCATAGACGGTACAGACGGGTAAGGGGGAGTTATATGGCTTCGAAGTCTCAGAAAAAAAGGACGAAGAAGACGAATAAAACAAATAAAACAAAAGAAAGCTTTGTACTGGACGAAATTCTGATATGGATAACGCTTGCTGTCAGTATCCTGATCTTAGTCAGTAATTTTGGATTTGGCGGAAGCGTGGGAGAGGAGATATCATTATTTTTGATGGAAGCATTTGGAGCAGGCGCATACCTGTTTCCATTTTTGCTGTTTGGACTGACTGCATTTACAGTGTCCAATAAACACAATAGATCAGCTTATGTAAAAACAGCCGCCGGGATCATTTTATTTGTGCTGTTCTGCAGTTTGTTTGAGATGATTTCCAAGGCGGGAGGTTCTCTGGGAGAATCCCTTGCAGGAATGCTTACCCCGGCGCTTGGCATCATTGGGACCTATGTGGTACTGATGATATTTGTGATCATCTGTATGGTGGTGATCACTGGGAAATCGGCCTTAAAAGGCGTCAGGCAGCAGGGCGGCAAAGCATACACCAGGGCAAAAGCGGGGAATGCCAAACGCAGGGAACGGGCAAAAGCACGTCAGGAAATCAAAGAAAAAGAGACTGCTGCAATCAGGGCCGCCCAGGCAAGCGCTGCCGGACGTTCCAGAAGGAAGGACCGGCATGTGGAAGGAGTTTCCTTTGATACAACGCTCAAAAAGAAATCCCCGGATGTGAAGGAACTTATTCCGGAGGCAGGGAGCCAAAAGGCGGCAAAGGATCTGCGCAGACAGGAGGCAGAGGAACAGGGAACAGACAGAAGCAGCCAGCCGCAGGAGTTTGTGATCAGCCGTGCGGATACAGAGAATCCGGCAGAATTTATGGAATCGTCCGGGGAATCAGAGGCGCCGGCAGGAGCACAGATGACGGCGCAGAAGCGGCGGGCGAGGCCGGAAAGCGGTGAACTTGCAAAAGAGACAGCCGCCGTGGGCCAGGAAGCCTTTAAAGAGTTTGAAAAGCCTGCCACTGCATATAAGTATCCGCCCATATCACTGCTGAAACGTGGGAAACCAAATGGAGGAGATTCCGATGCTCATCTGAGAGAGACGGCAAGGAAGCTCCAGGATACATTAAACAGCTTTGGCGTGAAGGTCACAGTGACCAATGTAAGCTGCGGGCCTTCTGTGACAAGGTATGAGCTTCAGCCGGAACAGGGAGTCAAGGTCAGCAAGATCGTCGGCCTGTCCGATGATATCAAACTGAATCTTGCGGCGGCTGATATACGTATTGAAGCGCCGATCCCAGGCAAAGCGGCAGTGGGCATCGAAGTGCCGAACAAGGAGAACTCCACCGTAATGCTGAGGGATCTGCTGGAAACCCGGGAATTTAAGGAGAGCCCTTCTAAGATTTCCTTTGCGGCAGGTAAGGATATTGCCGGAAAGGTTGTGGTAACAGATATTGCAAAGATGCCGCACCTGCTTGTGGCGGGAGCCACAGGGTCGGGCAAATCGGTGTGTATCAATACGCTTGTGATGAGTATTCTGTATAAAGCGGCGCCGGATGAGGTAAAACTGATCATGATCGACCCAAAGGTTGTGGAGCTAAGCGTATATAATGGCATTCCGCATCTTATGATCCCTGTAGTTACGGATCCGAAGAAGGCAGCGGGCGCTCTGAACTGGGCCGTGACAGAGATGGAACGGCGGTATCAATCGTTTGCAGATTATCATGTCCGGGACATGAATGGATATAATCAGTAAGTTGAATATGCTGAACCGGGAGAGGATGGCGCACGGCCGGCAAAGATGCCGCAGATCATTATTATCGTGGACGAGCTTGCGGATCTTATGATGGTGGCTCCCGGGGAAGTGGAAGGTTCCATCTGCCGTCTGGCACAGCTTGCCAGGGCAGCCGGCATTCATCTGGTTCTTGCGACCCAGAGGCCTTCGGTGAATGTTATTACAGGACTGATCAAGGCGAATATGCCTTCAAGGATCGCATTTTCCGTGTCGTCAGGTGTAGACTCCAGGACGATCATCGATATGAATGGGGCAGAAAAACTGCTGGGAAAAGGAGATATGCTGTTCTATCCCAGCGGATATCAGAAGCCGGCCCGCGTACAGGGCGCGTTTGTCTCGGATAAAGAAGTACAGGATGTGGTGGATTTCCTGAGGAATACAAATGGGGACGTTTCTTACAGTGAAGAAGTGACGGAGCATATGAATTCCAGCACGGCGGGAGCTGTGAGCCCGGGGATGGAGACAGCCGGTGAGGACAGCCGGGACGTGCATTTTGCAGAAGCGGGTAAATTCATTATAGAAAAGGAAAAAGCGTCTATAGGAATGCTGCAGCGGGTATTTAAAATTGGATTTAACCGGGCGGCAAGGATTATGGATCAGCTGTGCGAGGCCGGGGTCGTGGGTCCGGAGGAAGGAACGAAACCGAGGAAGGTATTAATGTCAATGGAGGAGTTTCAGGCATACATTGATGAAAATACATAGAACAGGATGTCAGCAAAGGGATTATGTATCCGGAAAGGACAGGAAAAGATGAAATCAGATATTCAAATTGCACAGGAAGCCAGTATGGCTCATATCAAAGACGTTGCCGCATCGATCGGGATCCCGGAAGAGGATCTGGAATTTTATGGTAAATATAAGGCAAAGCTGTCTGACGATATATATGAAAAAACGAAGAATAACCCGGACGGGAAGCTTGTTCTGGTAACGGCGATCAATCCAACTCCGGCAGGAGAGGGAAAGACGACGACGACGGTCGGGCTGGGACAGGCCATGGCAAAGCTGGGTAAGAAGGCCATTATTGCCCTGAGGGAACCATCTCTTGGCCCGTGTTTTGGAATTAAGGGAGGAGCAGCAGGAGGCGGATACGCGCAGGTCGTGCCGATGGAGGATCTGAATCTTCATTTTACCGGAGATTTCCATGCGATCACATCTGCAAACAATCTGCTTGCCGCACTTCTGGATAACCATATCCAGCAGGGAAATGAACTTGGGATCGATCCAAGGCAGGTGGTATGGAAACGCTGCCTGGATATGAATGACCGTAATCTCAGGAATATTGTAGTGGGGCTTGGCAATAAGATGGATGGTATGGTAAGGGAGGATCATTTTGTCATTACTGTGGCATCTGAGATCATGGCAATCCTGTGCCTTGCAGATGATATCCATGATCTGAAAGAGCGTCTGGGACGCATTATCGTGGCGTATAATTTTAAAGGGGAGCCAGTGACGGCAGAGCAGCTTCATGCAACCGGAGCCATGACGGCGCTTCTTAAGGATGCCATCAAGCCGAACCTGATCCAGACTCTGGAGCATACGCCGGCGCTGGTACATGGCGGGCCTTTTGCGAATATTGCCCATGGATGCAACAGCGTGCGGGCAACGAAGATCGCTTTAAAGCTTGCGGATATCACGATCACAGAGGCCGGATTCGGCGCGGATCTGGGCGCAGAAAAATTCCTGGATATCAAGTGCCGCAAGGCGGGCCTGAAGCCAGACGCGGTAGTACTGGTTGCAACGGTCCGTGCATTAAAATACAACGGCGGCGTGCCGAAATCAGAACTGTCTAAAGAGAATTTAGATGCACTTGCACGAGGGATCGTCAATCTGGAGAAGCATATCGAAAATATCCAGAAATATGACGTGCCGGTGGTAGTTACCTTAAATTCATTTGTATCCGATACAGAGGCAGAAAATGAATATATCCGCAAGTTCTGTGAAGAGCGGGGCTGTGAATTTGCACTTTCTGAGGTGTGGGAAAAGGGCGGCAGCGGCGGTATCAGCCTTGCAGAAAAAGTGCTGGAGACGCTTGAGAATAAGGAAAGCCATTTCCATACGCTCTATGAG
>CAZGVY010000008.1:0-25563 GCA_964529215.1 uncultured Mordavella sp.
GGCGACCACATCTACAAGATGGATTATGAGATCATGCTGGATTACCACAAAGCCAGTCAGGCAGATGTTACGATCGCCGCTATGCCGGTCCCCCCAGAGGATGCCAGCCGTTTTGGTATCGTTGTTGCAGACGGGGACGGACGGATCCGGGAATTTCAGGAAAAGCCGCTGAAGCCCAAGAGTAATCTGGCTTCCATGGGTATTTATATTTTCAGCTGGCCCGTATTAAGGGAAGCCCTGTTAAAACTGAACACAGTACCGGGATGCGACTTTGGCAAACACATCATCCCCTACTGCCACGAACAGGGGAAGCGGCTGTTTGCATACGAATACGATGGATACTGGAAGGACGTGGGAACTCTTGCCTCTTACTGGCAGGCAAACATGGAGCTGATCGATATCGTTCCTGATTTTAATTTATATGAGGAATACTGGAAGATCTATACCAACAGCGATCTGATCCCTCCTCAATATGTCTCTGAGGAAGCCATGATCGAGCGGAGCATTATCGGCGATGGTTCCGAGATCTACGGACGTGTATACAACTGCGTGGCCGGTTCCGGCGTCTATATAGGAAAGGGGTCTGTCGTACGGGATTCCATTATCATGAAGGACGTAACCATTGGGGAAAACTGCGTGATCGACAAAGCGATCATTGCCGAGAACGTCACGATTGGCAGCAATGTAACACTTGGCATCGGAGCCGATACGCCAAACCGTATGAAACCGGATATCTATAACTTCGGCCTGGTAACCATCGGAGAAAAAAGCGTCATCCCGGATGGTATTTCAGTCGGAAAGAATACCGCCATCAGCGGCGTTACCTCCAAAGCAGATTACCCTGACGGAACACTGGTAAGCGGCGAAACATTGATAAAGGCAGGTGATCGTATATGAAAGCAGCAGGAATCATCCTGGCAGGCGGCAACAGCCACCGTATGAAGGATCTTACAAACAAACGCGCTGTGGCGGCAATGCCGGTCGCCGGAAGCTTCCGGGCCATTGATTTTGCCCTCAGCAATATGTCTAACTCCCATGTACGGCAGGTGGCCGTACTGACGCAGTATAATTCCCGTTCCCTGAACGAACATCTGAATTCTTCCAAATGGTGGGATTTTGGAAGAAAGAATGGCGGGCTTTTCGTGTTCACGCCAACCATCACGAAGGAGAACGGGGACTGGTACCGGGGAACTGCCGATGCCATTTACCAGAATCTGGATTTTTTAAACAAATGCAACCAGCCCTATATCATCATCACTTCTGCTGACGCTGTTTATAAGCTGGATTACCATAAAGTTTTAGATTATCATATTGCGAAAAATGCAGATATCACCGTAGTCTGTACAGAGCTTAACCCGCAGGAGGATGCCAGCCGTTTCGGAACCCTGAAGATGGACAATGATATGAGAGTCTATGAATTCGAGGAAAAACCGATGATGGCCAATTCCCACATTATTTCCACCGGCATTTACGTAATAAAACGCCAGGAACTGATCGAACTGATCGAGCACTGTGCAGAAGAAAACCGATACGATTTTGTAACCGATATTCTGATCAGATATAAAAATCTGAAGAAAATATATGGTTATAAGATAAACAGCTATTGGAGCAACATTGCAACAGTTGATGCGTATTACCGGACAAATATGGACTTTTTAAAACCGGACGTAAGACAGTATTTCTTTAAGGAGTATCCAAGTATTTACTCCAAGGCCAGCGATTTGCCACCTGCAAAATATAATCCCGGTTCCGTGGTTAAGAACAGCCTTGTTGCAAGCGGATGCATTATCAATGGTACGGTTGAAAACTCTATATTATTCAAAAAAGTGTTTGTAGGCAATAATTGTGTAATCAGGAATTCCATTATCCTGAACGATGTTTATCTGGGAAACAATACTTACATTGAAAACTGCATTATAGAAAGTCGTGATACAATTCGTGCCAATACCCGTCATGTTGGCGAGGGTGCTGTGAAGATAATAGCAAAAAAGGAGAACTGGCCGGTATAGCCATATACCGGCCAGAAGAAAGGAGCAGGTCACATCATGCAGATTACAGACGTACGCATACGCAAAGTCACAAAAGAAGGTAAGCTCAAAGCTGTCGTTTCCATCACCATGGATGAAGAATTTGTGGTACATGATATCAAAGTCATCGACGGGGAAAAGGGTCTTTTTATCGCTATGCCCAGCAAGAAGACAACTTCCGGCGAATACCGCGACGTCGCGCACCCGATCAACTCTGACACCAGGGAGCGCATTCAAAGCATAATTCTCACGAAATACGAAGAAGCTATGCTGGAACCAGACGAAGAGTGACTCTCGCCTGCACAGCAGACAAAACCGGGAATGAGAAGAAGGCCGCCATAGTCATCTATGACGGTCTTTTTATGTTTATGCGATCGTATCTCTCGTAATATTATTCAGCCATTTCCCGCTCCGGTACCGCCGGATCACTGCCGGCCATTTGGCAAATTCATCTGTACACAGCAGAAAGTATACCCACAGCACCGGAAGCTTTAGTACAAACGCCGCAAAGAACCCCAGCGGCACCGCGTAGCACCACATCGTGATCCCGTCGCAGATACAGCCAAACCGGCTGTCTCCTCCCGCCCGGAAAATTCCCGCGATCAGCGTAGTATTTACGGCAATGCCCATTACATAATAGCTGTTGATCAGAAGCATTCCCTTCAGATACCCCATCGCAGCAGGCGTCAGATCCGCAAACCGGAGCACGAACGGCGTCGCTGCAAGGATCACCGCGCCTCCCACAGCGCCTGTGATAACCGTCAGCTTCATCACACTGGAGGTATATTCTCTCGCTTTTTCCAGTTTATTCTCACCCAGTACATTTCCCACAAGGATACCGCCTGCACTTGCCACGCCAAAGCACAGGATCGTACCCACATTCCGCACCACCGTAACCAGTGAGTTCGCCGCCACCGCATCGCTTCCCATATGCCCGATGATCACAGAATACATAGAAAAGGCTACGCCCCACAGCACATCGTTCAGAAGCGCCGGGACGGCAAGCCTGACAAAATCCTGAAACAGCGCCCTGCTCCGGATAAACATATACGCCGGATTCAGCTTTATTTCCTTTATCCTCACCGATACGGCAATACAGGCCAGAAGCTCTATTACACGGGAAGCCGCCGTTGCGGCCGCCACCCCCACGACGCCAAGCTTCGGAGCCCCGAACAGGCCAAAGATAAATACCGCGTTCAGTAAAATATTCACGGAAAAAGCAAGCACGTTCAGGGACATGGTGACTACCGCCTTGCCCACGCTTCTTAATATGGCCAGATACACTTCGATAATCCCCCAGCATAAATAGGTTATCCCCATGATCCTGAGGTAAGACGCCCCCAGCCCGATCAGCTCTTCATCGTTGGTAAATACTCTCATCATCAGTCTGGGTACTGTAAGAGCCGCCCCGGAAAACACCACCGATGCGGCCAGCGAAAAACGCATGGCGATCCCCTCAACTACACGGACCGGTTCCCACTCTCCTTTTCCGTAATACTGGGCGCACAAAATACTGGCCCCTGTACCGAGGCCATAATAAAACATAAACAGGATCTGGGCATACTGCGCGGCGAGCGATACTGCAGAGATCGCCGACTGGCCGACGTAGTTAAGCATGACCACATCCGCCGAGTTCACCGCCGCGCTGAGAAGATTCTGGATCACAATCGGCACGATCAGCCCCCAGATCTGCTTATAAAACTGTCTTTGCATAACAGATTCCCTTTCTTTTCAAAAGCCGCTCCTCTCTCCCCTGGCAGGAGAAAATAATTACCTGCCGCCCGCATCCTGCAAGCCACTTTAGCGTCTCTGCAAGACGCGCGTCGTCATAAAATGCAAAAGCGTCATCCAGGATCAGGGGATATGATTCTTCATATAAAATATCCGCCGCCGCCATACGCAGCGCAAAGCAGACCTGCTCCGCGGTTCCCCTGCTTGCCTGATGCAGGGCGATCCTCCGGTCATTCTGGAAAATATTCATATTCAATTCCTCATCCATCGTGATCCGGGTATATCTTCCGCCGGTAACCTCCGCCATCACTTCCGAAGCCTTCTGATTCAGGCTCAGCATCAGCTGCTTCTGCATGGATGCAGAGACCTCCTCCAGACGTTCCTCCGCCAGCACAAGCGCTTCCCTTCTGCGGATCAGTTCCAGATAATGGTCTTCCGCCTCGTCCATTTCCTGGAGCTGTTCCTGGATATTATCATATTCTATCTGCTTTTCCATCCGTTCCGCGCTCAGATGCTCCAGCTTCCAGGACAGCCTTTCCGTAGAGATCAGTTCCTTCTGGGATACATCCTCCGGGATAGCCTCCGGCTCCCTCCGGCTTTTCCCAAGCTTCATACGGTTCCAGACATAGATGGCTCCCAGCAGCGCGACCACCACCGTCACAAAATCATTCCATGGATTGGGAAGAAGCAGAAACGCACACACGATGGCTGCCAGGATCATGATCACCTCGACCGGATGGATCCGCCATTTCGCCGGCCTGAGAATATCTGTAATCCTCTGCTTCACCCATTCATTCTCCATTCCCGTCTCCGCACTGTCCTCTGCCTTCTCTGCCCTGCGCAGTTCAAGCTCCGTACGGACGTCCTCCAGCTCCGCGTCAAGATTATGGATATCCCTCCAGATGTGCGCAGCCTCCTGTTCTATGGCCTCCCGCTTCCTCTGTTTTTTGGTAACGCTTTGCTTTGCTTCCCTGTCGGCCTCTTTCTTCCGGCCAAGGAGCGCCTCTCTGGCCTCTTTCAGATTTACGCCGCTGTCCCCGGACACATAGCAGTTGGCCGCATAATTCTTAAGTTCTCCCGCCAGCGCCTGTCCGGCCGCAGTATGGAACTCTCCCGCATACAGCGTATTTTCATATGAAGACGCCGTCAGTCCGTTCAGAATCATTTCCAGATCCCCGTCTTCTACCGACAGAACCTCGCCGTCTGTCTCACAGATCAGCTCCGCTCCCTTTCCATACCTGTCAAATCTTCTCTTCAGGCAGAAAATCTTTCCCCCGCATTCAAATCTCAGATTCCCGGCATAATAATTCTGATTCTCCCATGGTTCATACCTGGAGAAGGTATCCTTTGCAGATGCTCTCCCCCTCCCCCGGTCCAGCCCGAACAGCATCGCCCTGATGAAGGTATGCAGGGTGGATTTGCCTGCTTCATTCTCTCCGCAGATCAGGTGGATCCCTTCCTGAAGCTCTATCTGTCTATCATGAAATTTTCCAAAATTTTTTATATCCAATTCCAGCAGTCTCATGCCTAACCCCTTTTTGTCTCCCAGAGCGCAAGAACTCCTTCGCATAATGCCTCGTATTCTATACTCCCAGGCGCCGCATCCTGAAAGCTCTCTATATATCTGCCCAGCAGGTTATTCCTGTTTTTGGACAGCAGCCGTGCAAAATCGAAGGCCGGTCTTGTGTGATCCGCAAATTCTGTCACATTACCCCAGACGTCCATATTCTCCAGGTCAAATACGGTCTCCGGATCCTTCTGGCCTTCCAGGATGATCTTATACACATTCTGCCTTCCGCGTGCTTCTATTTCCTCACGGATCTTTGAACGCAGGGAAAATCCCGTCATGCCCTCATCAACCCGGACCGTCATATGTACATATTCCCTGGAGGCCATCGGACAGAATGTGATCCTGCATCCGGACTCTCCAAGTTCCCCCCGGATAAAGCCATGCTTCCCTGTATCGTTCTTATCGACCGGCTCCAGCGCGCCGGCATAAGCCATCCGGCCCGGGATCAGTTCCTGGGGCTTGTGGATGTGTCCCAGCGCCACATAATCAAATCCAATCTTGTCTACCGTCTCCTTACAGAAGGGCAGATGCCTGCTGTCCCCTCCATGGGCAAGCAGGATATGATATCTGCAGGAATCCCGGATCTGGATCTTTTCATATACGGGCGCTGTCTCTTCCTTATCATAATAGCTAAGCCCGTATACTGCCGTATCCAGTCCGTTCAGCTTGATACAGCTTATCTCCCTGCTGGCGATCATATGTACATTCTCACTCCATGCAAAAGACCGGTAATGAGAATTTCTCCCGATGTGATCATGATTGCCCGCCGCAAGCACTACCTGCGTGCCTGTCAGTGTGGAAAACAGATAATCCGCCTCCTTAAGTTCCCTGAGAAGCGGCTGCCTATGGAACAAATCTCCTGCAATCAGCAAAAGTTCAGGCTGTTCCTCCCTGCACAGCCTGATCACTTCTTCGAAACTATTCCATATTTCCCTTTCCCGCCCTGGGGTGTATGCCCTTCCGGCGTCCGGTCTTGCTCCTAAGTGTACGTCTGCGATGTGTATGAACCTCATCCTGCGTCCCTTCTTCCTGTCTGTTCTTCGGCGGCAGCGTTACAATAAACTGTGTCTTCTCATCATCACTTTTCGCAATGATCCGCCCTCCGTGGAGCTCTACGATCTCCCTGGCGATCGCCAGTCCTAAACCTGCTCCGCCCGTCTCCGTTGAGCGGGAATCGTCCAGCCGGTAAAATTTCTCAAATATCGTCTGCAGCTTCGCTCCGGGAATCTTTTTCCCCACATTCTGGAAAATAATTTCCACGTTGCCGCGGTTCATATGTGCATCAATGCCGATCGTCGTATCTTCATAGCAATAGGCGATCGCATTCCGCAAAAGATTATCAAATACCCTGGCAAGCTTGTCCGGATCTCCCTCTACCTCCAGATTCTCATCTGCCTTTACCTGGCAGGTCAGATGCTTCTCCTGCAGGACCGCATACAGCTCGTCCGCGATCTGCTCCAGCATCATGGACAGATTCAGCTCCACCGGCTCCAGGTCAAACTCCTGGAGGCTGTATTTCATAATATCAAACAGTTCGTTGATCAGCTCGCCGAGGCGGATCGCCTTCTCCAGGGAGATCCGCGTGTACTTGGCTCTTTCTTCTACCGGCATATCCGCGTGTCCGTCAAGCATCGTAAGATATGCCACAACAGACGTCAATGGTGTTTTCAGGTCATGCGCCAGGAATAAGACCATGTCGTTCTTGCGCTTTTCGCTCTCAACCGCTTCCAGTTCCTGTCTCTTGATCGTAGCCTTGATCTCGTTCAGGCGGATCTCGATCGGCTTCAGTTCCGTGATCAGGCGGATCGGTTCTGTAGATTCTGATAAGATGTTCTCGATCCCGTCTCCCACCTGATCCAGATATCTGGTCATCTGGGACAGCGCAATATAGAAAAACAGCGCAAACAAAAGCAGGAAGCCGACCGTCATAAAAAACATTTTATTATTCCCGATCAGCCTCCAGTACAGGTCGATCGCCGCCTGTTCTTCCATATGAAACGATACCATTATCTTTACAAACGACGTGGCAAAGGTATCGTTATAGACGCCGTCCACAAAATAATTCAGGATAAACCCGCCCACAAGTACCGTCAGCGCCGTGATCAGTACTGTCTGTAACAGAATGCTGAACTTCAATTTCGTATAACTATTCTTCAACCTTATAACCTACTCCCCACACTGTTTTGATAAAATCAGAATTTCCGGTAGGTGCGCTCAGTTTCTCCCGGAGATGCCGGATATGCACCATAACTGTATTGTTGCTGTTTTTATAATATTTCTCATTCCATACCTTCTCAAACAGCTCCTCCGAACTGATCACCTTCCCCCTGTTATCGCATAAAAGCCACAGAATATCAAATTCGATCGGCGTCAGCGTCAGTGGAACCTCATTATAAACGCACTCATGGGAAGTCCTGTTTAAGAACAGCCCGCCAAAATCGATCACTTCCCCTGGCTCTTTGCCTCCGTCGTTATACTGGGTATACCGGCGCAGCTGCGCCTTCACCCTGGCCACCAGTTCCAGAGGATTGAACGGTTTCGGGATATAGTCATCCGCCCCCATGGTAAGACCTGTTATCTTGTCCATGTATTCTGTCTTAGCTGTCAGCATAATTACCGGAAACGTATATTTTTCACGGATCTTTTTCAGGATCTGGAAGCCGTCGATATCCGGCAGCATCACGTCCAGAATCGCAAGATCGATCTTCTTTTCCCGGATACACGCCAGGGCTTCCTGCCCCGTATAAAATTTGAACACAGAATACTGGTCATTCTGAAGATACAGTTCGATCACATCAGCAATTTCTTTCTCGTCATCCACTACTAAAATATTCATGCTGTCCCTCCTTATGCTCAGATACAATGTCTTAAATGAACCAGGCCTGCCTGTCCCCGTGTCCTCTCCGCCCTATAGATCGCAGTTATTTACCGTCCTTGGGAATGGGATCACATCCCGGATATTGCCCATTCCCGTCAGATACATAATACATCTCTCAAATCCCAGCCCGAAGCCTGAATGCCTGGTGGAGCCGTATCTGCGCAGATCCAACTAGAACTGCTAGTCTTCCGTCTTCATTCCAAGTTCCTCCATACGCGCTTACAGCTTCGTATAATCATCCTCTCTCTGGCTTCCGCCGATGATCTCGCCAATGCCGGGAACCAGGCAGTCTACAGCCGCAACCGTCTTATTATCATCATTTACCTTCATATAGAAAGCCTTGATATCCTTTGGATAATCGGTGACGAATACTGGCCGCTTATAGATCTGTTCCGTCAGATACCGCTCATGCTCGGTCTGCAGGTCTGCCCCCCAGGATACCTTATACTCAAATTTATTATTATTCTTCTCCAGGATCTCAACCGCCTCTGTATAGGTCACCCTTGCAAATTCTGAGGACACCACATTTTCAAGCCTTGCAGTCAATCCCTTGTCCACAAAGGAGTTGAAGAATTTCATCTCCTCCGGGGCTTCCTCCATCACATACCGGATCACGTATTTCAGCATCTCCTCCGCCATATCCATATTATCATTCAGATCCGCAAATGCCATCTCAGGCTCGACCATCCAGAATTCCGCCGCATGGCGTGTTGTATTGGAGTTCTCCGCGCGGAAGGTAGGGCCAAACGTATAGATATTGCGGAACGCCTGGGCATAGGTCTCCCCGTTTAGCTGCCCGCTTACGGTGAGGCTGGTTTCCTTACCAAAAAAATCCTGCGAATAATCCACACTTCCGTCATCCTTCCTGGGCGGGCAGTCCATGTCCATCGTCGTTACCCGGAACATCTCTCCTGCGCCTTCGCAGTCACTGGCCGTAATCAGCGGCGTATGCACATATACGAACCCCTTTTCCTGGAAAAATCTGTGGATCGCGTATGCTGTCAGCGAACGCACCCTGAACACTGCCTGAAAGGTATTCGTCCTCGGCCTCAGATGCGAGATCGTTCTGAGATATTCAAATCCATGCCTCTTCTTCTGCAGCGGGTAATCCGGTGCAGAAGCGCCCTCCACCGTTACCTTTTCCGCCTGGATCTCGAAGGGCTGCTTTGCCTGCGGTGTGGCAACCAGCATTCCAGCGGCGATCACTGCCGCGCCGACGTTTAATTTGGAAATCTCTGCAAAATTCTCCAGTTTATCACTGTACACGACCTGAAGCGGCTGAAAATATGTCCCGTCATTTACCACGATAAAGCCAAAAGTCTTCGAATCACGGATGCTCCGCACCCATCCTCCGATGGAAATCTGCTGATCCAGGTATTTCTCCGGATCCTTATATAATTCTCTGATCGTTATCAAATCCATACCACAAACTCCTTTTTCTGTCATTCTCTGTCATCCGATGTATAAATCGTATTTTTTATTATAACACAGAACCTGTCTTTTATGAAGTGTTTGTTGACCTTCCTCTCCTGTGGTTTTATAATAAAAGAAAACCGAAGAGGAGGTTCTTATGAAATATCAGATACAAGGAGAGACATTACCAGTTGTCATTTGCGAACTGGAGGCAAATGAAAAGATGATCACAGAAGGCGGCGCCATGTCATGGATGTCTCCGAATATGAAGATGGAAACCACTACAAGCGGTGGCATTGGCAATGCCGTAGGACGTGCGTTTTCTGGCGAAAAGATGTTCCAGAATATATACACCGCACAAAATGGCACCGGTATGATTGCCTTTGCTTCCAGTTTTCCAGGCTCTATCCGTGCCTTCCATATATCTCCCGGCAATGAGATGATCTTCCAGAAGAAAGCTTTTCTTGCCAGTGAAGCAGGCATAACACTATCCGTACATTTCCGCAAGAAACTGGCTTCCGGCCTGTTTGGCGGGGAGGGGTTCATCATGCAGAAGGTCAGCGGGCAGGGAATCGTGTTCGCTGAATTTGACGGGCATGTTGTCGAATACAACCTGCAGCCGGGCCAGCAGATCATTATCGACACCGGCCATCTGGCCGCTATGGAGGCAACCTGCAATATGGATGTCCAGTCTGTTCCTGGTATGAAGAATATACTGTTCGGCGGGGAAGGGCTGTTCAACACCATCGTTACCGGCCCTGGAAGGATCTGGCTCCAGACAATGCCGATCAGCAATGTGGCCGGCGCGATCCGCCCGTATATTCCAACCGGGAATTAATGAGGGAATCTTTTTATCCGCCAGTGTAACGTAATAACAAAGGCGCGTGTGTTCGAGACCTTCCACACGTAAAACAAAACTAAAGGAGAATTGAATATGAAAAACAAAAATGTAGCTTTTTTAACTCAGGCTGCTATGATTGCCGCCATCTACGTCGTCCTTACCTACCTGTTCGCACCTTTTGCTTTCGGCGAGATCCAGGTACGTATTTCCGAAGCGCTTACCATTCTGCCGCTCTTTACTCCCGCCGCAGTACCGGGACTTTTTATTGGCTGCCTGGCAGGCAACATCCTGGGCGGGGCGGTCCTTCCGGATATCATATTCGGTAGTATTGCCACACTAACCGGCGCTGTATTTACATATCTGTTAAGGGATCATCCGCCGGTCGCCGGCATCATTCCTCCTATCCTGTCAAACACGGTGATCATTCCTTTTGTACTCCGGTTTGGCTATGGGGTGAATCTGCCGGTTCCATTCATGATGCTTACCGTCGGTATTGGCGAGGTTCTTTCCTGTGGTATTCTGGGTATGGTTTTATATACTGCTTTGAGCCGTTACAAGACCACGATCTTCCGCCCTGCGGCCTGACGTCTGCAAAAGCTGCACTGGATGCAAAGGGATGCGCGAACGATTTCGCACATCCCCTTTATATTATATTCCAGGAAGATAACCGATATAGGCATTTCCGCCTCCCTGCATCATCTGATCCATCTGTTCTGCCGGCACCGTATAGGACTGCCCGTCGCCAGTATCAATATATGTCACGTCATTTTCACTGTATCCCGTCAGTATGACCGGCGCTCCGCCGTCCCTCACGCCGATCACCGGCGTTCCTTTATTGATCAGATACAGCACCTGCTCTGTGCTGCAGCCGGTCAGCTCCAGCCCTTCTTCCTCCGACAGTTTATCTACGATCTCCAGAGGCGCCTCCCCTGCTTTCAGCTGGCTTTGCAGGGACGCCAGCAGTTCATCCTGGCCGCTGATCACAAATGCCAGATAACGGTTCCCCCTTTCCCATACGTATTGCCCGTTTTCCGAAATCACAACACCGCTTACATGATCCGCCGCCTGGATCGCCTCTCCCGCTTTTTTAAACATCCCCTGCAGTTTGCCAAGCCCGTATACATAGTACACCGTTCCGCCTGTTTCATCATGAAAATCAGGCAGCGCCGGCTCATCCTGCAGGATCAGCTTCGGCTTAAGAAGCTTGGCGTTTTTGTCCTGTATCCCGTCCAGAAAAGTAAGGCGCATCTGCGTCTCCTTCAATTCCGTCGTATATGGCTCCAGCGTAATATTGCTCTCTTTTTTTTCTTCATTATTCGTAATGTAGTCGTCTGCGGCCGCCACATAGATATCCCCGCTTTTCCGGATGCGGTTCAGGGTGATCATACCGTCCCGGATCTGCACCCCTGACACAAAAATATCTTCTGCATCGTAAGTCATGATCACTTCTTTCTGATCATTACAGATCTCAACCCGATAAATAGGGACTGCCTTTTCGCCTCCCGCCATCTTTCCTTCCTCTGACAGTCTTGAAAAACCATATACGAAATCATCCTCCACAAAACCCAGCGGCACGACACATTCCTCTGCGGCCGCCTCCACCGTATACGTCTCATCCTTTTCCAGATTCATTACTATGGCTCCCCGGGGCGCCTTCTTTGTATCTCCGGACTGATACGCGATCCACTTCCCGCTGTCTGATACAGCATACTGTCCTTCCTGCAGATTTTCCACCACCGGCTCGTCCCAGTTTTTGTCCACATCAACTTCATAAAGTGTTCTGCCGGCTACCATATAAAGATAATCCCTGTTCACACTATAATATGTAAGATCCCCCAGCGACTTCTCGGTCACCGCCGCTGACTTGCTGCTGGGGACAAATGCTTTTTCCTCAATACTGTTCTTTTCTATGCTGTAATAATAAATAGCCGATCCTACCCGGCCCTCATGCGAACCGCGGTTCATATATCCTGTTACAGAAAACGTAGTATTTCCCTCTTTGTCCATATTAAGGATCTGGATCTCATGATCCGATATCTTATTGCGGATATCCGTATTCTCTGCATCCCGGAAACTGAAGACCAGCGACAGCTCATCTTTGTCACGGTTATAATTCCACAGTTCATTCGCCTGGACAAAAGACACTACCGTACCGTCCCCGTTCACCGCATAAGGCACTTCCGGCTGTGTGATCCCAAGAAGAACCCCCTTCTCATTCAGCGTCTTTTCACTTCCGTCAAAAATCTGTTCCGCAGTACGGTCGTAATCCAGAAGATACATAGTGCCTGCCGCCATACGCACCCGGAAAAATTCCCTGACCATATAAAGGTCTGTCTCATTCTCCTCGCCCGTGCAGCTCACCTCATATTCCAGGAGGACCGACGTGTACGTCGGATTACTCTCCAGTATTTTCCAGCGCTCCTCGCCTGTCACCTGCGGTTCCATCCCTCCCCATGTTACATGATCGTAATCCGAATGGATCGACACATGAGCAAAAGAAGTGTTATCCTCTTCATCATTGGGCTCCAGCGCTGCGCCGACTCCTACATTCTCCCGTTTTGCCAGCGCATTCTCATGATAATTGTACACATATTCCAGACACTCGCTTAAATGAAAATCTGCCGGTTCTACGACCCTCGTATAATAATATACCTCTCCTCCGTCCACATGAAGCGTGACGGTCATAAGACGTTCCTGTCCAAGGATCCCCTCGTCAAAGGTCAGGGTTACCTGCTCTGACACCTTCGGAATATGATTCTCATACAGCACCTTCCCGCCGTCAAGCGTGCAGACCGCATAATCAATCGATGAGGCCGGTTTATCCGCATCGTCCACATTCATCACAAGCCGGCCGCCTGTTACCGGAGTGATTGCATCCCGCATCGTGGAAACATCCATCTGCTCCACATATCCGTTCATCGGATTCAGCCCATACCCCTCCACGGAAAAATATACTCTCGGCAGCGTAGCATTCCCAATGTCAGTCATCATATCTTCGTTATTTTTATGCGTCATATATTCAAAGAAAAGAACGGCTGCGGCAAAAAGAGCCGCCATCGCCATAATATGTATTACCTTCTTTTTCATCTGTCCGTCAAACTCCTGTTTTATCTCATGTCTCTTCCGTCCAGCAGTTTCCCAAGCGCAGGTGCAATATGCAGCGCATCCTCACAGGCTTTTAACGCCTCTCTATTCTCCCGGCGTCTTTCCGTCTTTACCGCCCGGATCAGAATATTCTTCGGCGTATGCTCCATATCAATAAATTCAAGGATCTGGGTACGGTATCCTTCCCTCTCCAGATACTGCGCCCGCACAGCGTCCGTTACCAGCGCCGCGATCCTTTCTCTGATCAGTCCGTATTCCAGAACCGGTTCAAGCACCGTATTTGCAATCTGCCCATTCAGCTCATGCTGGCAGCAGGGCACAGACAGGATAACCTTTGCACCCCATCTTATGGCCTTTGCAAGCGCATAGTCCGTAGCCGTGTCGCACGCATGCAGCGTCACGACCATATCTACGGCTGTTTCTCCCGTATACTCTGCAATATCTCCCTCCAGGAATTTCAGTTTCTCATATCCATAGCGTACGCTCAGTTCGTTGCAGTTCCGGATCACATCCGCCTTCAGGTCTAAGCCGATCATACGGATATCGTATCCCTTCAGCTCATGCAGATAATAATACATGGCAAAGGTCAGATAGGATTTGCCGCATCCAAAGTCCAGAACTGTAATCTCGCGATCCTTTGGAAGCTCCGGCAGAACGTCCTCTACAAATTCCAGAAAACGGTTCACCTGGCGGAATTTCGCATACCGGGACTGAACGATCTTCCCCTCCCTGGTCATCACGCCAAGATCCTCCAGAAACGGCACATAGACCCCTTCCTTCAGGATATAGCGCTTCTCCCGGTTGTGAGACAGCGCCGCCATCTTTACCGGTTCTGTTCTCTTTCTTGTCTTAACGGATACTTTTCCTTTCTTACTTACCAGCGCCGTGCAGCTCTGCTTCTTCGTCTCCATCTGAAACTGCCTCATATCCTCCATATAAAAAAGGATATCTTCCAGAGCCTCCCACGGCGCCAGGTTCTTATGAAAAGCCTGGTTCCCTTTAAAAATCTCCAATTGAAAGAAAAGTGTGTCCTTCTTCATCAGAGGACGCACTTTTACCTTCCTTACACTGTCTTTCCTGCGCGGATTACTCAGCACAGCGGATAGAAAGTCTCTATTCAAATTATCCTGCAATAATATTCTTAAATTCTCCATGCAGATATTATATCCGGTTTTTTCTATATAGTAAATAGGAGAATTACGGGATCCGTTTCCGTTAGTTTCCGTCTTTTACCCGCGGAAATGTAAGCGTTACCCGGAACAGGTCTCCGTCCAGATAAAGTTCAAATTCACCGCCCATAAGCGATACCAGATTCCTGGCGATCGAGAGCCCGAGGCCGCTCCCCTCCGTGCTCCGCGAAATATCTCCTCTGATAAACCGTTCTGTCAGTTCATCCGCGCTGATATTCAGCGGCTGCTCAGAAATATTCTTAAGAGAAAAGGCCACCTCATCCTCTGACTGGCTCAGATCCGCGTAAATACGGCTTCCTTTCATAGCATACTTCGCCGCATTTCCATATAGATTCTCCAGTACCCGCCACATCCGCCTGCCGTCTGCCCATACCACCGCCGGCTCCTCCGGAAGCCTTAACACTTCCTTCAGGCCCCGTGTTTCAAACCGTTCTGCAAATTCGCCGCTGGTCTGCTGCACCATTTCTACCAGATTCAGATTCATACATTCCAGGACAATATTCCCGGAACTTACCTTCGACGCCTCTACCACATCCTCCGTCAGTACCTTCAGCCTCTGGGCCTTTGCCTCCAGGATATTCAGATAATCCTGCACCTTTGCATCCTGGATGTTTTCACGTTTCAGCAGATCCACATAATTGATAATGGATGTAAGCGGGGTTTTGATGTCATGAGACACATTTGTGATCAGATCCGTCTTCATCCTTTCGTTCTTCACATTTGCTTCCACCGCGGCCTCCAGGCCTTCTCCGATCCGGTTCAGCTGCTCCGCGATGACCAGCTGGTCGCCTTTTAATCCTTCCAGGTCGATCTGATACTCCACGTCCCCTTCCGCGATCCGTGTAAGAGCCTCCTTCACCTTCTTTCTTCCAACCGCCTGGCGCACAACATAGTAAAATGCCGCCGCATCGATCATAATACTGAGGAGTACCCATAAGAATACGCCCGAACGAAATAATACGGCCTGGTTAAACAGGAACAAAAAAAACAGCGCCACCGACTTCCATACGGTCGGAATATGCCTTAGCCCCTGTCTGATACATACAATAAACCACCGGAGAAAACTGTTCTTCCACACCGTCTTCGCCTTGATCCTCCGTACCAGGCTCAGATAACCGGCCAGGAACAAACCGCAGGTTATAAGAGCCGCCGCGGTTCCCGCGGCAATGGTCTCCCCGCTCCATGCCACAACCGAAGCATACCCATAAGGCACTTCTCCGTTCATATAGTAACCCGGATTCCTCATCCCCTCCGCCGGCGCCAGCATACAGAGGATCCAGATCCCAATTACAAGAACCGCCGCAATCTCTGTCTTACACCTGTCAAAAAGATTACAATGGATCTCCTCATCCTCCGGCCTTCTGCCGGCAATAACCGTCAGCCAGACCAGGCCTGCCAGAATAGCAGCCGCACTGCATCCGGACAATCCGATCATCAGCCCGCTCTTTCCTGAAAAATATTGATAATGCTCCTTCATCTGATAATACGTATCCTGTACCGGATACGTGGTATCCAGCGCAACTGCAAAAACATAGGCATCCTTATCCTCATTTTCCCCAAAAAGACCATGCCCGTACATATCCGCGCTGATACCCTCGATATTGCTCTCAAAATCAGCAAGTTTCGGCATAACGATAATATATTTCCCGGCCCGTTTCAGAGACTCAATGCTTTCTTTCCATGTATCATACTGTTCATAGCCGCTGCTGTTTGTATAGATTTTCTTTTCCGTCTTATCGGCAAGCAGATACGTCAGATTCGTATTCCCCTCTTCATAATTATCCGTCAGTGTCTCATATGCAGAAAAATTATGGCTTAACTTATCAAGCGCCTTGCCAAGCATCTGATAGGCTTCCTCCAGCCTGCCGTTCCATTCCGGATTCTGATTGGCAATTTCCAGGACGCTTCTGGACCCGGCAGGCTTACAGGCTTCTTCCAGCCAATAACCGTCATAATTCCAGCAGTTTGTATATCTTACATTTCCTTCCTTATCCATCACTGTATATGCAGAAGTATTTCCTTCATAGAAGGCTCCCTGCCTCATATCCTCCAGAATACTCTGCTGCGTCACATCGTCCTCGGTTACGAACAGCAGCTCTCCTTCTTCGACCCTGCGTTTAAAATCACTATAGTAATAATATTCATAGCTTTTGTCCGGTTTCCGGCATACGATGATCTCATCCCCAGGTTCCGCGCTATAACTGTCCCGGATATTACCTTCCGTATATGCCTGCTGCCATTTCCTCAGATCGCCCAGTGTATAGGCAAGGCGGCTCTGTTCATCTTCACCGTCTGCACCCTGCTTCTCCATGGTGCCATCATTACAAAAGGCTTCAATATCTACGATCCGGTTTTCATCAAACGCTCCTTCTGCCTCCAGTTCCTTTTCCGCCTGCAGCCCGCGGATAATATTCCAGGAATCCCTGCAGATCAGATCCTCCAGCGCCTTTGATTCTTCAAATTCTATCTCCCGGTTCTCAAGCGCTCCTTCCGCTGCGCCTGGACAGGCAAGGATCCACAGCATACTGATAACCAGCAAAACTGCCATCACATGCATAAATATGATCAGCAAGCCTTTTACCAGGCTTTTCCTATACCATTTATTCTTCATATATACTCCATTCCGCCGCGGATATGCGGCCCTATATCAAAGCTTTTCCACTTTATATCCGACTCCCCATACTACCTTTAAATATCTCGGCTCCTTCGGGTTGATCTCAATTTTTTCCCGGATATGACGTACATGTACCGCTACGGTATTGTCCGCTCCAAGAGCCTCCTCATTCCAGATACTCTCATAGATCTGCTCAATCGAAAATACTCTTCCCTGATTCTTCACCAGCAGCAGGAGGATATTATACTCTATCGGCGTCAGCTTCACCGGCTCCCCGTCCACCGTAACTTCCTTCAGATCATCATTTACCGTCAGGCCTCCCGTGCTGTACACGGCCTCTCCCGTCATGGCTCCCGCGGTGCTTCCAAGCTGCGTATATCTGCGGATCTGTGATTTGACTCTCGCTGTCAGTTCCAGTGGGTTAAAAGGCTTGGTCACATAGTCGTCTGCGCCCACATTCAGCCCCAGGATCTTGTCCGAATCCTCCGACTTCGCCGACAGGATGATGATCGGCATATTGTTCTTTTCACGGATCTTTAGCGTCGCCCGGATCCCGTCCAGTTTTGGCATCATCACATCAATGATCAGAAGGTCTATCTGCTCCTCCTTCAGCTTCTTTAACGCCTCTTCGCCGTCATAAGCCTTACTGATCTCATATCCTTCCTGTTTCAGATATATCTCTATTGCCTCGGCAATCTCTCTGTCATCATCACATACTAATATTCTATACATAACTTTCATCACCTCCCCTTAACTATAGATCATCCTGCCAGGAAGCGCAATCAATAACGTCTCTGCCTGTCAGGCTTTTCCCCGGCTTCTTTACAAACTGATCATAGCGTATAATTTTTAAGTTCTGGTAATGAAAATTCTTAAGAAATTTTAAATTCCCGGATTCCGGCGCTTTTCTTTCTTATATTCCGCGCAGATCTGCTCAAGATCACAGATCCCCGTTCGTTTACTGTAGTATCCGGGCAGATAACCGGATGCTTCTATCCTTTTACCGAATCTCTCTATGATCTCAGCCGCAGTTTCTCCGGATATCTCCTCACCCCGGGATCTGGCGTAACGGAGAGACGTTTCTTCAAGATCAATACATACCGGGCCCGCGATCTCATATTCCTCGAGCATCCCCACGCAGTGCTCCGCTTCCCGCTCCGCCATCTCAGGCGTCCAGGCATAGGAAAACCAGTAAGCCCCGCAGGGGATCCCCATATCATTACACCCCTGTGCATTTTTCCTGAACTGCAGGTCGGTTACACCATTCCCATAGCCCACCCGCAGCATTGCAAACGAGACCCCTTTTTCCTTCTCTTTCTTCCAGTCAACCGTTCCCTGAATTTCGCTTACCTCCCGGATTTCCATACTATTCTTGTCCCCGCCGCACCATATCTTCCTATTATAATATGCGTATACCGTAAAATGGTTCCTGCTTCACCGCCTAATTATGTCGTTATATGTCGAAGATTACCTAAATGTTTCCATTTCTATTTTATAAGTTTATCATTTAATCAAGTACTCATGAAATTTTATAAAGGAGGCTCGCACTTAAGATGAACGAAATACAATACCTTGTTCGCTCCCTGGGAATCGGAGGAAACTATCAAGGGTATCGTTATTTAACCCATGCTATTTTTCTTTGTCTTGAGGATGACGAATATCTGCTCAGTGTCAGTAAGCTCCTCTACCCTGAAATTGCCAGAAACTTTCACGCTACGCCAAGCAGTGTTGAAAGAAATCTTCGTACCGTTGTAAGTGTATGCTGGGAACGCGGGAACCGGGATTTACTAAAATCCATCTCCCTGTACCCACTGCTGTCCAAACCAACTACTGGAGAATTTCTTGATATTATTACAGGTCATTTAAAGAAAGAGGCCCTGCATTAACTGATATTTTTGATATTCTTAAGCTGTTTTTAAGATATTTTCTAATTCTTTTAGAGATTTAACATACTTTTGTCATATTTAGCTTATATAATACAAAATAGATAGCTGATAGTTCTTCAGCTATCCCCCCTCATAAAGTAAAACACCAAATAGACTTTGGTGCCGCACTTTACTCTCATTCCTTTTAGATAACTATAACAAAAAGAAAAAACCTTGTAGCCAGCCACTACAGGGTTTTTTCTTTTTCATACGCCAATATAATATCAGACGTCCTTCCGGCAGTTAAAATCCGCGATAAGCCGTTCCTTTTCTTTGTGTCCAAGCTGTTTAAGCCCGTACTCCCTGCGCATCGCCTCCGGCTTCGTCTCAAAAGATTCATAATATACAAGCTGTACCGGCCGGCGGCTTTTGGTATACTTCGCTCCCCTGCCTTCATTGTGCATCTTTATGCGCCGTTCCAGATCTGTTGTCCATCCCGTATACAGGCTTCCGTCCCTGCATTTTACGATATATGTATAGTTCATATCCTGTTCCTTCTTCTTCCAGCCAGTCTTCCAGAGTTCTGTGAATACTATATCCCAAAACCGGATTTTACGCAAGCGTCCTGCAGGTTCCTCAGGCTGCTCTTCCGGGCGCAGTTACTATTGATTACTGTTTGGGGCGATATTGAAAGCCTTGCCGCACAAAAATCGCCCCTCACTCCTGGATCTCGAAACATAACCGGTCGCTACTCTCCTACAAACTGCAGCGGATCGATCGGCTGTCCATCCTTCCTCATTTCATAATATATATTACAGCCCTCTACCGAATAATACTTTGTCGGCTGGCTTACATAGCCTATAACCGTATTTGCATTGACAGCATCCCCGGTATTTACCGGAACCTCTTTAAGCTGCCCTATAAACAGCTCATAGCCATTCCCCAGGTCAAGGTTCACCGTTGTTCCCGTCTGCGCCGTCACATCGATGGATTTCACAATGCCCGCCGCGCCGCAGATCACCTGATCGCCCTCGGCTCCGGAAATAACCAGCGCCGGATTATACTTATACTGGTCAAGCGTAGAGAAATATACCGTCTTGTCCATACTGTAATTCAGCAGTATCTGCCCGTTTACCGGCCATAGCAGTTCACTGTTTTCTGTAAACGCAGCAGAACTTCCCACGCCCGACGACTCCCGCGCCGGCTCCTGTGCCTGTTCCTCCGCCGTCTGATCCAGCCCGGTATCCTCTGTATTTTTTTCCTTTTCCTTCTCTTTCCTGTCATCTTCTGTGTTAATGACCAGCTTGTCTGTATTTGCTGATCTTGATGGTTTGATATCTTCTTCCGTGTAGTCCTCATCCGTTGCGTTACGCTCCTGCCGGCCAGATTCCTGACCGCTTCTCAGCGTATATGTTCCAACGATCGCAACTGCTGCCGCAAAGCAGATTGCGATCCCAACAGACGCCCCTCTCTTTTTCGAAGACATTATCCTCTTTTTCATATTCATCACCTCTGGCTATATTTTTACCAGAAGCATATTCTTTTATTCAGTATCCATCACAATATCCGCAACTTCTCTTACCTCTGTTCCTTCAAAAAAATACGCAAGGATCTCGTCATAAGTACTTCCATTTTCTGCCATTCTGTCCGCCGTATACTGGCTGAGCCCAAGTCCGTGCCCTACGCCTCTCGTTGTGATCCGCACCTTTCCGTCATATTTCTGTATTGTAAAGCAGCTGGACGCAAGGCTGTAAGTTTTCCTGAACTCCTCCCCGCTTACAACTTCTTCTCCCACACGGACGCTTAAGACATACCCGGCCGTATCTGACGCCGTGACCTCCGCGTCCATTTCCTCCAGGATTACCGTCTGTATCTGCTCCTTTGACTCAATATCCAGCGGGCACTCTTTAATGGTCAGATACGGATACTCTTCCGTCCCAAGAACTTCCTTTCCGTCACGGGTATTTCCATTTGTCAGCCGGCAGTAAGGCACGCTGGCAGGAGCTTCCCCGTACATCAATACCTGGCTGTCCGTATCCTCCCAGGCCTTCTTAAGCTTATCATAATTTGTTCCGAACTTCCCTGCTCCCCATTGCCTGCGCATCTCTTCCGTTGCCCAGAAATCATCCGGCAGCACGGTTTTGCTTCCATCCTCCCGGATCTGTCCAAAAACTGCGGTCCGCACAAGTACTGCCTGGGCTTTCAGAGCCTCCGGCTCGTAAGAAACCGGCATTTCTTTTGCAAGACGGCCAATGCAGTATTCTTCTATCGACATCTCCGTTTCCTTTTCTTCCTGTTCCACCGTTATGTAAGACTCGTCTACCTTTGCAGAAGTCGTTACCACCGGACCGTTTAAAAAAACCGTAATAATATAGGGAAGCAGCACAATAATTACCAGATAACACCCCAACCGCTTTATACTCTGCATCATAAAAAAAGTCCTCCCATATCTTAACGTATGAGAGGACTTGCTATTTTATGCACATCCTGTCCAGATTTTATGCTTCTGTTTTCACCGAAATCCTGTCCAGATGCCAGATATCCCTGACATATTCTTCAATCGTACGGTCCGAAGAGAACTTACCGCAGCACGCCGTATTAAGAAGCGCCTTCTTCGCCCATCCGTCCTGGTCTATATAAGCTTTTTCTACCTGCTCCTGAGCCTTGGCATAGGCGCGGAAATCCTTCAGGATAAAATACATATCCGCACGGTTGCCGTCCTTAGTATTCAGGAGGCTGTTATACAGATCCCGGTATCTTTCTGTATCGCCATTCGCATAGGTTCCGTCCACAAGCTGGTTTACCACCCGGCGGATCTCCTCGTCGTTATTATAGATATCGTATGGATTGTATCCTCCATTTTTCTCAAACGCCATAACCTCGTCAGAACTCAGTCCGAAGATAAATGCATTCTCTTCGCCCACTTCTTCTACGATCTCCACATTCGCTCCATCCATCGTTCCAAGCGTGGGGGCTCCGTTCAGCATAAATTTCATATTTCCGGTTCCGGATGCCTCCTTAGATGCAGTAGAGATCTGCTCGCTCACATCTGCCGCCGCAAAGAGCAGCTCTGCGTTGGATACCCGGTAATCCTCGATAAATACAACCTTCAGTTTCCCGTTAATGCTCCGGTCATTATTTACTACCTCTGCAACCGAATTGATCAGCTTGATGATCTCTTTCGCCCGTATATATCCCGCCGAAGCCTTCGCGCCGAAGATAAATGTTCTGTGGAAGAAGCTCATCTCCGGATGCTCCTTCACTTTATTATAGAGATACATTACATGTAAAATGTTCAGAAGCTGGCGTTTATACTCATGAAGCCTCTTAACCTGTACGTCAAACATAGAACGCGGGTCAACCTCTATCCCGTTATGCTCCAGAATATACGCCGCCAGACGCTCCTTATTCTTGTACTTGATCTCCATAAATTCCTTCAGAGCCTTCTCATCCTCCGCATACTTCTTAAGGCCCGACATCAGAGACAGATCCGTTGCCCAGGCGTCGGTCCCCAGCTTCTTTGTCACCCAGTCTGCAAGCAGCGGATTGCCATGCAGCAGAAAACGCCTCTGGGTAATACCATTGGTCTTATTGTTGAATTTCTGAGGCATCAGCTCATAGAAATCCTTCAGCTCGCGCTTTTTCAGGATTTCCGTATGAAGCCTTGCAACGCCATTGACAGAGTATCCCGCAACGATGGCAAGATGCGCCATCTTTACCTGCCCGTCCCTGATGATCGCCATACTTCTGATCTTCTCCTGATTGCCCGGGTATGCTGCTTCTACCTCAAGGAGGAACCGCCGGTCAATCTCCTGGATGATCTGATATATTCTCGGAAGTAATTTAGAGAAAAGGTCAACCGGCCATTTTTCAAGAGCTTCCGCCATGATCGTATGGTTCGTATACGCGCAGGATTTCGTGGTAACCTCCCATGCTTCATTCCAGCCCAGATGATAGTCATCCAGAAGGATCCTCATAAGCTCTGCGACTGCAACGGTCGGATGCGTATCGTTCATCTGGAAAGCAGCCTTCTCATAGAGCTTGCGCACGTCGTCATGCTTACCCATATATCTTGCGATCGCTGCCTGGAGGCTCGCAGACACAAAGAAATACTGCTGTTTCAGGCGGAGCTCCTTTCCTGCATAATGATTATCATTCGGATACAGCACGTCTACAATGGTCTTTGCCAGATTCTGCTGCTCCACCGCTTTCAGGTAATCGCCCCTGTCAAAAGACTCCAGCTGGAAATCTACGATCGGCTCTGCGTCCCAGATGCGGAGTGTATTGACCTGGCCATTATTATAGCCAACGATCGGATAATCATACGGTACGGCAAGAACCGACTCATAATTTTCCTGCTTGAACACGGTCTTTCCTGTCACATCGTCATATTCTACACGGATATTGCCCCCAAAACGGATCTCTTTTGCATATTCCGGCCTTCTAAGCTCAAATGGATTGCCATACCGCAGCCAGTTGTCCGGCTTCTCTACCTGATATCCATTCTCGATCTTCTGCTTAAACATGCCATAGTGATAGCGGATACCGCAGCCATACGCCGCATAGCCAAGAGACGCCAGGGAATCCAGGAAACAGGCCGCCAGACGTCCCAGGCCGCCGTTTCCCAGCGCCGGATCCAGCTCCTGATCCTCAATGAAATTCAGGTCGATATTCATCTCCTCAAGAGCTTCTCTCACTCCCTCATAAGCCGTCATATTGATCAGATTGTTGCCAAGCGCCCTGCCCATCAGAAATTCCATGGACATATAGTATACAATCTTCGGATCTTCATTATCAAATTTCTTCTGAGTCGCCATCCAGTCGTCGATGATCGCCTCCTTCACCGCATAAGAAACCGCCTGGAACTGTTCCTGCGGAGATGCTTCTGTCAGCTCCTTACGGAACAGGCGCCTGCAGTTATCCAGTACCTCTTTTTTAAAAGTCCCTTTGTCAAATTTTGCATTCATAGCTTTCATTCCCTCTTATCCTAATTTTTCTACGCCAAGTGTTACCTTCTCCCCGTTTATCTTCCACTCTTTAACATATCCGGCAGGAGCTGCATTTATTACGGTCCGGGCCAGTGTTTCAGCGCCGATCGTATCCGCATGATCTGCAAATACCCTGGCCGCCCTCTCACCGCCTTCATAAGTGACGGCGATCTGATCCATCACCTCGAAGCCTGCTTCTTTACGCATGGTCTGAACCTTGCTGATGATCTCTCTGACAAATCCTTCTTCCAGAAGTTCGTCTGACAGGTTCGTATCAAGAACAACGGTAATTCCATTATCATTTTCAGATACATACCCTTCCATCTGCGCCGTTTCGATCAGAAGATCCTCCCGGAATAACGTAATCTCCTGGCCATTTACCGCAAGCTTCAGGGCATTATCCGCATTCAGCTCATCCATAGCCGCATTGCCATCCAGTTCACTGAGCGCAGTTTTGATACCGCCTAACATTTTACCATATTTTGGTCCTACTGTCTTTAGCTGAGGTTTAAAAGAATAGGAGGTAAAATCCCTTACATCTTGTGTAAAAGTTACAGCCTTTACGTTCAGTTCATCCCTTACGATATCCTGATAAAACTCTGGCAGGGCGAAATCAGCCTTCACAAACATCCTGCCTACCGGCTGGCGGTTTTTAATATTCGCCGTGTTACGGCATGCCCGGCCCATTACGACCAGCTTCAGAACCTTTTCCATATTTGCTTCCAGCTCTTTGTCGATCCAGTCTGCCTTAACCTCCGGGAAATCACACAGATGAATACTTTCCGGCGCCTCTTTGTCCACACTTCTTACCAGATTCTGGTAAATCTCCTCGGTCATAAACGGAACCATCGGCGCTGCGGCCTTGCAGCATTCAGCCAGCGCCGTATACAGCGTCATATAGGCGTTGATCTTATCCTGCTCCATTCCCTTTGCCCAGAAGCGCTCGCGGCTCCTCCTTACGTACCAGTTGCTCATATCGTCCACAAAATCCTGCAGCATTCTTGCCGCCTCCGGGATCCTGTAGTTGTCAAGGTCTTCATCCACCGTCCGGATCATCGTATTCAGCTTCGACAGAAGCCATCTGTCCATTACCGGTAATTTATCATATTCCAATTCGTACTTTGACGCGTCAAATCCGTCAATATTTGCATACAGCACAAAGAATGCGTACGTATTCCACAAGGTACCCATAAATTTGCGCTGTCCCTCCACAACTGCTTTGCCATGGAAGCGGTTCGGAAGCCAGGGCGCACTGTTCACATAGAAATACCAGCGGATCGCATCCGCTCCATAGGTCTCAAGCGGCTCAAACGGAACCTCAGCAAAACCAAAGCAAAACCA
>CAZGVY010000008.1:25573-28502 GCA_964529215.1 uncultured Mordavella sp.
ATTCTCATCCTGCACATGCCCAAGCACGATCACATTCTTATAGGGCGCCTCATTGAAGATCAGGGTAGAGATCGCAAGCAGTGAATAAAACCATCCTCTCGTCTGATCCACAGCCTCAGAGATGAAGTCCGCCGGGAACTGCTGTTCAAATAATTCTTTATTCTCAAACGGATAATGATGCTGTGCAAAAGGCATGGAACCACTGTCAAACCAGCAGTCAATCACCTCCGGAACCCGGTGCATAGCCTTGCCGCACTTCGGGCAGCGGATCGTCACCTCGTCAATATACGGCCGGTGAAGTTCGATATCCTCCGGGCAGTTATCCGACATACTTCTCAGTTCTTCAATACTTCCGATGGAATGCTGGTGCCCGCACTCACATTCCCAGATATTTAAGGGCGTGCCCCAGTAACGGTTACGGCTGATCCCCCAGTCCTGGACGTTCTCCAGCCAGTCGCCAAAACGTCCCTTCCCAATGCTCTCCGGGATCCAGTTGATCGTATTATTATTGGCGATCAGATCCTCTTTTACATCCGTCATCTTGATAAACCAGGATTCCCTCGCGTAGTAGATCAGCGGAGTATCACATCTCCAGCAGTGGGGATAACTATGCTCAAATTTCGGCGCAGAAAACAGCAGCCCTCTTGCCTCCAGATCCTTTAAAACCTCCGGATCTGCCTTTTTCACAAATAACCCGGCAAACGGTGTGGATTCTGCCATATTTCCCTTTTCATCCACAAGCTGGACAAACGGCATATCATATTTCCGGCATACCTTTGCATCATCCTCACCAAATGCAGGAGCGATGTGTACCACACCGGTACCGTCTGTCAGCGTTACATATTCATCGCAGGTCACATAGAACGCCTTCTTTTTCTGTCCTGCGATCCCATCTGCCGCGCACTGATAAAGCGGCTCATATTCTTTGAACTCGAGTTCTTTCCCGGTATAGGTCTCCAGGATCTCATATGCTGCTTTTCCGTCCTCTGCCAGAGGCCCCAGAACCGTATCCAGAAGCGCTTCCGCCATGTAATAGGTGTAACCGTCCACACAGCTTACCTTCGCATAGGCCTCCTTCGGATTTACACACAGGCCAAGATTCGACGGCAGCGTCCACGGCGTAGTGGTCCACGCCAGGATATATGCATCCTCTCCCTTTGCCTTAAAACGGACGATGGCTGAGCGTTCCTTCACATCCTTATATCCCTGGGCAACCTCCTGGGCTGAAAGCGGGGTTCCGCAGCGCGGGCAGTAAGGAACGATCTTAAAGCCCTTGTACAAAAGCCCCTTATCCCAGATCTTCTTCAGCGCCCTCCATTCGGATTCGATAAAATCATTGTGATACGTTACATACGGATTCTCCATATCAGCCCAGAATCCGACGGTACTGGAAAAATCCTCCCACATACCTTTATACTTCCAGACACTTTCCTTACACTTATTGATAAATGGCTCCAGTCCATATTCTTCAATCTGTTCTTTCCCATCCAGCCCTAAGAACCTCTCGACTTCCAGTTCCACCGGAAGGCCATGCGTATCCCAGCCCGCTTTCCGCGGAACCATATATCCCTTCATGGTACGGTATCTGGGGATCATATCCTTAATAACACGGGTCAGCACATGGCCGATATGCGGCTTCCCGTTGGCAGTCGGCGGACCGTCATAAAACGTATAGGACTCGCATTCCCTGCGGTTTTCCATACTTTTTTCAAAAATATGATTCTCCTGCCAGAACTTTTCGATCTCTTTTTCCCGATCTACGAATTTCAGATCCGTAGAAACCTTCTTATACATAACCAGCCTCCTTCTTTACTAAAAAACATTTCTGGAAATTCCTGTACGCAGGCGGCTTCCGCCGGAAACCTGACAGTATAAAAGGCTCCCGTCCTGAATAGGACAAGAGCCTTAAGGCCTCGCTTATAAACCACCTAAACATACTTCTGTCATATGCCTTCCCTGTAACGGAGGAAATCCGTCGGTATCTACTGAGTATGAACCGTTCGACAGCCGCAACTCGGAAGTGATATTCAGACCGCCCCTACTTACACCAGGCTTCCACCATCCCCGGCTCGCTATTGGCTTTCAAAGCATCCTACTGTCTTCGTCAACATCTTTTTACATCATAGTATTATAATAGACAACTTCCGGGTTCGTCAAGATGTTTTTCGCTTCCTTGCCCTGGAAACATACCCCACCGCCAGGGATATCACCGTACAGATCAGAAGCGCCCCCGCCACTGCGACCGCTGCCAGCGCTTTATACCCTTCTTCCCTGGCCTTTTTCTCCTGTTCCTCCTGTTTCCGCCTTGCTTCTATCTCCTCCAGTTTCTTTTCTTCCTGTTCTTTCTTCTCTTCGTCTTCCTTATTATAATAGCTGCCGCTCATTGTCACTTCACAGGTTCCCACCGGCATATCTTCATAATAATATGTAACTGCCGCCCGGTCACTCCCGTCCTCAAGAAGTGTGATCTCCCTGTCCAGATCTCCAAAGGAACATCCCTGGGGAATCATAACATACGCCCCCTCCGGGATCTCCTCATATTCTCCCTCCAGGTCATGCTCCGCGATCAGTTCCTTCTGGAAATTACCGAACCCATAATCTAAAAGCGCTCTGGTATCCGGATAGGTATGCCCGCCATAGGTTTTCAGCACCACGCACACCAGCTGTTTCTCTCCATTATCCGCCAGCGTGATCAATGTATTTTCCGCATCCTCCGTATATCCGGTTTTACCGGCCACCGCATACTCATAATAATCCTTATTCCCCGCAAGCAGCATATGATGCTTCTGCTGGAAGACATGCTCCTCTACCGTCGGCGACAGCGGGATCGTATACTGCTGTGTCTGGCAGATCTGAAAGAACATAGGATACTGGAATAACGCTCTCCCGATCAGCGCCATATCCCTGGCACAGGTATAGTGGTTCTCAT
>CAZGVY010000009.1:0-21138 GCA_964529215.1 uncultured Mordavella sp.
TGGAGCCAAGAGGACATCACGATATGTTCGGCGCTTTCTTCTGCAAACCGATCAGTGATGAAGCTGACCTCGGCATCATCTTCATGGATACAGGCGGATACCTGAATATGTGCGGCCACTGCACCATCGGCGGTGTTACCGTTGCCATCGAGGCAGGGCTTGTTGAATCACACGAAGGCGAGAACACTGTGGTATTAGAGGCTCCTGCAGGAATCATCCGTACTACAGCTACCGTTAAGGACGGCAAAGTTACCGGCGTTACGCTCACCAACGTGCCTGCATTCATTTATAAGGACAACCTGACTGTAAACGTAGACGGCAAGGAAATCCCTTATACCATTTCCTTCGGCGGAAGCTTCTTCGCTCTGGTTGATACCACCAAGCTTGATATCGGCGAGATCAACGCTAAGACAGTTCCGGCTTATATAGAGCTCGGCATGAAGATGCGTAAGCTGATCAACGAACAGGTTGAGATCCAGCATCCGACTCTGGACATCACCGAAGTTGACCTGGTTGAGTTCTACGGCCCAACCCCGAATCCAGACAAAGCTACCATGAGAAATGTAGTTGTATTCGGCGATGCACAGGCAGACCGTTCACCTTGCGGAACCGGAACAAGCGCAAAGCTTGCTACCCTTCACGGATGGGGAGAACTGGAAGTAGGCGAAGAATTTATCTACGAGAGCTTCATCGGAACCACATTCAAGGGCGTTATCAAGGAAGAGACCAAGATTGGCGACTATGACGCAGTTATTCCTATGATCACAGGTTCTGCCTGCCTTACCGGCGTAGGTACATACCTGATCGACCCAGAGGATTCTCTGAAATATGGTTTCCTGATCGGATAATTTAAGCATACTGTTATACAGCATACAAAGGCGGGTTCTACTGGAGCCCGCCTTTTTGGATATAGGGCTTCATTATCCATATAGCAATACCCGGAACTCGCTGTCAGAACCAACGAAGGGAATGACTCATATGGCAAAAAAACGCCAATCAACTAAGAGCCGCATTATCAAATCTGCGTGGAATCTATTTTATAAGAATGGATATGATAAGACCACTGTCGAAGATATTATTGCGGCTTCCAAAACCTCCAAAGGCACCTTCTATCACTATTTTAAAAGCAAAGAAGGACTATTGAACACGTTATCCAACGTATTCGATGAGAAATACGAAGAATTAGCCGGAATTGTGGATCCGAAATTATCTGCTTATGATAAGCTGCTGTTTCTGAATCATGAGCTGTTTTATATGATAGAGACAAGTATTGATGTAAAACTAATTGCTTACCTGTATTCTGCGCAGCTGGTCACAAAGGATAAGCGCTCCCTCTCCGACCATAAGCGTTTTTATTTCTCATGGCTGACAGAGATTATGCAGGAAGGGTTAAACAGCGGAGAATTCATGGACACGCTCACCGCGGATGAATTGATGAATATTTATGCTATGTTTGAACGGGCGCTTTTGTATGACTGGTCTTTATTTAACGGCAAGTACTCTCTCTCCGAATACAGCGCCAGGCTGCTTCCGCACGTGTTGGAAGGCTTTATTAACGGATTTTAGAATTTCAAAAAGGGATGCCGGAAACCATCAGATCTGATAGCCGGCATCCCTTTTTCTATTCATGGCGGCATCCTCACGCCATCACTTCATGGATATCCTGTTCCTGTACCCCGATCTCATCCATAACCTTCCTGACCGCTTCCCGGTCCTCTAAGCCCGCGCACCATGCCAGGCCGCAGCCTGCTGAAATCTCTCTCGGCACCGGGATCAGCCGGCCCGGCGCCTTCTGCTGCTTACATGCCTTTTCCATCGCCATTGCATCGGTCGTAGTGTGGAAGGTTATCACAAGCCGTAATTCTTTCTTTCTCATACCCTGAATATTCTCCTTGTTCCTGCCGCCTCCTATGCCCCGGCTTATCTCCGGAAACTGTTTCTCCTGCGGCTTCTTTCCTGTTTATTCTTCATCCTCCGACAGTTCCCGTACTGCGCGGACTGCCGTATCAACTTCTTCCTCCGTATTGTAATGGGAGAAGCTGAAACGTACCGCCCCCTGTCCTACTGTTCCCAGCGCTTCATGCATCAGCGGCGCACAGTGCGCTCCGGGCCTGGTTGAAATCCCATAATCGACAAGCAGCGCGTCGCTTACCTCCGAAGAATCGTAATCTCCAATGTTCAGCGCCACGATAGGGCAGCGCTCCTTTGTGTCAAAATCTCCATATATCTTCACATTCGGGATCGTCTTTACTCCTTCATAAAATCTCCACATAAGCTCCTGCTCCCTTGCGCGTATCCGGCCGATCCCTTCTTCCTCCAGATATTCCAGCGCCGCATGAAGTCCTGCCAGCCCATGGCCATTTAACGTCCCCGCCTCCAGCGCCGTAGGCATCTCACTGGGATGACTCCTGCTATAAGTCTGGACTCCGCTTCCGCCGCTCTTTAACGGGCGGACTGCCAGGCCTTCCCTCACATACATCCCGCCTGTCCCCTGGGGCCCAAGCAGGCTCTTATGACCGGTAAAACACAGCACGTCAATATTCATACTTTGTACGTCAATGGGAAATACTCCCGCTGTCTGGGATGCATCCACAATAAAAAGCACTCCGTGCTTTCTTGCAATCCTGCCGATCTTCTCAATATCCACATAATTCCCCGTCAGGTTCGACCCGTTGGTACAGACAACCGCTTTTGTCTGCGGCCGGATCAGTTCCTCTATTTCAGAAATGTCAAACCTGCCTTTTTTATCACACTGCACGATAGACAGATCCACGCCCTTTCCGCTCATCTCATACAACGGGCGCAGCACAGAATTGTGTTCCATCATCGTAGTGATCACATGGTCGCCTGGATCCAGAAGCCCTTTAACCGCAATGTTCAGGCTCTCAGTAGAATTACTGGTAAATACTACCTGTCTGGGGTTCGTTCCTCCAAACAGCCTGCATATCTTTTCCCTGGTATCATAGATCGTTCTGGACGCACTTAAAGAAGCGCCGTGCGCCCCTCTTCCTGCGTTTCCCATAGACCGCATCGCATCTGCCACCGCCTGGATAACCGTTTCCGGCTTACGCATCGTAGTGGCTGCATTATCCATATATATCATAATCTTTTCCTCTATTTACTTAATTCCGTGTTTTTCCCCCTGCTTTCCAGGGTATACCTCCTGAACGACTCTGAGAAAACGCTCTGCCGAAACAGATAGCTGATAATTCTTATTATATACCACATTGATATTACGGCCCCTGTCTGCACCCGGAATAGAAAAAGACAGTACACTCCTGTCATGAATCTTATCCGCAGCCGCCAGCCTGGAAAGAATGGAGATCCCCATCCCCTGGCAGACAGACTCTTTGATCGTTTCCTGATTCTCAATGCTCGCAATGATATGCATCTGCTCCGGCTTGATCCCAGCGCCGCGGAGCTGCTTTTCCGCCTCTTTCCTGGTACCCGAGCCTTCCTCTCTCATGATCACCGGCTCTGTTAAAACCCAGGAAATATCCTCTGGTTTCTCCAGCCTTCTCTCAAATTCTTCCGTATCCGGCGTAATGATCACCAGCTCATCCTTATAAAACGGAATATATTTACAATGTTTCTTTTCCAGTACCGTTCCGGTAAATCCAATATCTACCATATGCTCTACCACCTGGTTTACCACATCAGTACTGTCAGATTCCAGCATCTTAATCTGTTCACCAGGATATTTTTCATTAAATCTGGTCAGGATCCTGGGAAGCAGATATTGAGAAGGAATCGTAGACGCCGCGATCGTCACGCATTGCCTGCCTAATTTCCGCCTCTCGCCAAATTCTTCTTCAATGCGCTTCTCCAGATCGACCATCTGGATCGCATATTTGTACAAGGTCTGCCCCTCCACCGACAGGCTGACCTCCTTTGTATTTCTTACAAACAGCCGGACTTCCAGCTCTTTTTCCAGCGACGCGATATGCGCGCTGACTGTAGGCTGAGTCAGATAAAGATTCTTAGCCGCCCTGGAGAAACTCCCTCCTTCCGCAACCTCGACAAATGCCTCTAACTGCTTCAAATTCATTAGTACGCTACCCTTTCACTCTCTGCTCCTGCTCTTTTTGTTACCTTAATGCTGTCCATATACTCAATAATAGGCTTTGCACTCTTACGGCTGGTCTGGAACAGATCCCGCACCTGTGCCGTTGTAATCACTTCCTGCTTTGCAAATTCTTCCTGTATCCTTCTTTTTGCTTCTTCCATATATTCCGTCAGCGTATACAGATCCTCCGATACTTTTACGATCTGCCGCTCTTCAAGCAGGACATTTAAAATATCATCCGCTTCCGGCTGCGCAGCCCCCTCAAAAGACATATCGGAATAACGGACAAAATCATATCCTGCTTTCCTTACCGTATCCAGGATCTGGCCAGATACCCGCTGGAATTTCTCATCCTTGCAGATCTGATAATCCGGTGTGCTTAAGTATTCTTCCGTCCGCTTCAGGACGCCTTCTTTTTCCAGGCATTCCACATACTGCAAAGAAACCACAGGCTTGATCTTCTTCAAAAATACCGCCTGGATCTCGGCCTTTTTCATACCATACCGGTAGGGGTATTTCCTCTCATACGCACGCAGCCTCTCCAGGATATTCTGCCTTACCAGCCGTTCAGAACCGGCGTGCCATGCAAACACATCCTTTCTGGTGGAAAAGAGCCGGATCCTCCCAGACGCCTCCAGTTCCTCAAGAACCGGCGCCACTTCTTCTGCGGATAAAGCCGTCAGCCTGGCAAGCTCTGCCTGCGTTACCATCGTTTCTCCATGCTCCCGGATATGCATCTCAATAATATCTGAAACAGAACCAGATTCTTTCCGGTTCAGATCCTCAATAACCGTCTCCTGAAACCTGCGGTGGGCCGAGGGATTCGGCTCCAATATCACGCCGCCGCCGATCGTTTCCATGGGAGAATAAAAACGGACTACAAATTTGTCTCCTCTGCATACCGCCACCTTCTCTTCCAGCCTGAGCTGGACAAACCCACTCTCCCCGGGCCCGATCTCTTCCTTATCCAGCAGAACGGCTCTGCAGAGGATCTCGCTGGTTCCTGTAAACAGATGGAGTCTGGCATGGTTCGCCAGTACCCTCTGGGAAGATCCCAGAATATCCATCTTTACATCCAGCAGATCCGTATTCTTCATACTATCCGGCGGCGCCAGCACGCATCCTCTGTAAATGTCCTGTTTCCGGATATTAGACAGATTGACCGCTACCCTCTGCCCGGCATAGCACCGCTCTTTATCTTCTCCGTGTACCTGAATGCTCCGGATCTTACTGGTCTTTCCCACCGGATGTACCGCCAATACGTCTTCCCTGGAAATGGTTCCGGACAGCAGTGTTCCTGTAATGATCGTTCCAAAGCCGGATATAGAAAATGCCCGGTCAACCGGAAGCCTCGGAATGGTATCAATATCTTTTCCCTTCACCTCGTCCGCCATCATCCGGTCGATCAGAGAGCTAAGTTCATCCAGCCCCTGTCCGGTTGCCGCAGACACCTTCACCACCGGCGCATGTTCCAGAAAGGTTCCTTCAAGTTCTTCACGTATCTCTTCCTCCACAAGCTCCAGCCAGTCTTCATCAACCAGATCACACTTGTTCAGGACGATGATACTCTTTTCGATCCCCAGAAGCCCCAGAATATCCATATGTTCCCTGGTCTGCGGCATAACGCCTTCATCTGCCGCGATCACCAGCATTACCAGATCCATACCCACCACGCCGGCTACCATATTATTGATAAACTTCTCATGTCCCGGCACGTCGATAATACCCGCCCTGTTTCCGCTGGGAAGATCAAACCAGGTAAAGCCAAGGTCAATCGTAATCCCCCGTTTCTGTTCTTCCTTCCACCTGTCTGTATTCCGCCCGGTCAGCGCTTTGATCAAAGTCGTTTTCCCGTGATCGATATGCCCTGCGGTTCCGATAATTACATTCTTCATTTTCAGCTCTCCACATCCATCAGTTTCTGTAAGCCGGCAGCGATCAGCTTGAAATCCTCATTTTCTATCGTTCTTACATCCAGCATTACCGTATCGTTTACCGTTCTTGGAATGATCGGGACCGGAAGATGGCGCATACGTATCTCCATCTCCGGCACCCGGATTCTTTCCGGGCGTATAGCCACTGCCATGCTGGGGATCCTCTCCAGAGGAAGCGAACCGCCTCCGATCTGGGACTCGCAGGACACGACATCTATCTTCGCAGCGATCCCGGTCCCCCGGACGATCCGCGCAAGGCTCCTCGCACGCCTTGCCACCTCTTCCAGGGGCTCTGTGATCATACGCAGCACCGGAATGTTCTGCACCGCTTTTTCTTCGCACAGATACTCCTGAAGCACCAGTTCCAGCGCTGCCGCTGTGAATTTGTCGATCCGGAGCGCCCTTGTCAGCTGATTCTTTTTCATCTGGTCAATATATTTCTTTTTCCCGATAATAATACCCGCCTGAGGACCGCCAAATAATTTGTCCCCGCTAAAGCATACCACATCTGCGCCCTTTGCAACCGACTCCTGCACGGTAGGTTCATAACTCAGTCCATATTTAGACAGATCGATCAGTACGCCGCTTCCCAGATCCTCGATCACCGGGATCCCTTTCTCCCGGGCAAGGGGAACCAGTTCATCAATTCCAATGGATTCTGTAAAACCAACGATCCGGTAATTGCTGGTATGTACCTTCAAAAGCGCTCTCGTATCTTCTGTAATATTTTCCGCATAATCGCCGTAATGAGTCTTATTGGTCGTCCCAACTTCCACAAGAGACGCCCCGCTCTGTTCCATAACGTCCGGGATCCTGAACTTCCCGCCGATCTCGATCAGCTCGCCGCGGGATACGATCACCTCTCCGCCCTTTGCCAGAGAACTCAGGATCAAAAGCACTGACGACGCATTGTTATTTACCGCCATGGCCGCCTCTGCCCCTGTTATCCTGCATAACAGCTCCTCAAAGTGGGAATACCGTTCGCCTCTCTTTCCCTTTTCCAGATCATATTCCAGATTGGAATATCCAGTTACGATATCAAACGCCTTCTTCATATGTTCTCTGCTGACCGGCGCACGTCCCAGATTCGTATGCAGAACCGTTCCGGTCCCATTAATGACTTTCTTCATATTCGGCGTGTGCATATCCTCCACGGTCTCTGCAATCCGCGAGGCCAGCTGCCGGATACGTGCCTGCGCTGCTTCCTCGTCCTCACACCCTGCAATAAAGCTGCGCAGGCGGTCTGTTTCTATGTGAATGGCCTCCATAACTGAATCATGGCTATATAATTCTGCTGCTCTCCGGATGGATTCATTTTCCAGCAGCACATCCACTTTGGGTATGCTGCGGTATAACATATTTTTATTCATATATTCCTGCCTTTCGCTTTCTTTACCTCAACTATATGTTCAGGCACTCATACCTTTTCCTTCATTCACAGCAGCCTAATACAGCCGTATCAGTTTATCACTTTTTTCAGTTACCCGCCCGATCACAGATACCGTTGTATCCATCCCGGCCTTATCAAAATCTGCCAGCATCTCTGTAAGATGCTCCGGGTTCACACTGATGAGGAGCCCCCCTGAAGTCTGGGGATCATATAACAGATCCAGATAATGTTCTTCCACGCTTCCTGCATCGATCCTGCCGATCGAATATCTCCGGTTCTTATACGCCCCTGCAGGAACCAGCCCCATCTTTGCATAATCAATTGCATCTTCCAGATAAGCAATATCCTTAACCCTTAGCTCAAGAGTTACCTCACTGGCCGACGCCATCTCCACACAATGTCCCAGAAGCCCAAATCCCGTAACATCCGTGCAGGCTGACACATCATATTTCTCTACGACCTGTTTTCCCTTTTTATTCAGGGAAGCCATAACAGTCTGTGCTTCACGGATGGCCGAAGGAGATGCAAAATCCGCTTTGACCGCCGTATTTACAATACCGCTTCCGATCTGTTTTGTCAGAAGCAGCACATCGCCCGGCCTGCATCCGTAATTTTTAAAAATCTTATCAGGATGTACAAAGCCGGACACACACAGCCCATACTTCGGCTCGTCATCCTGTACAGAATGCCCTCCTACCAGCACTGCGCCAGCTTCCTTTACCTTGTCGGCGCCTCCTGCAAGAATATCGCCAAGGATTGCCGGATCCAGGCAGTTCGGAAATCCTACGATATTCAGCGCTACTGCCGGCTCGCCGCCCATGGCCCATACGTCGCTCAGCGAGTTGGCGGCGGCAATCTGTCCAAACATATATGCATCATCCACAATAGGTGTAAAGAAATCAACCGTCTGGATCATTGCAATGTCATCCGTAACCTTATATATCGCCGCATCGTCGGAAGTCTCAATTCCCACCAGCAGCCTGTCATCCTGAAATTTCGGCAGCTTACTCAGAACCTGAGCAAGGGTCTCCGGACCTATCTTAGCCGCTCAGCCTGCTGTCTTACTTAAACTTGTCAGCTTAACATCTGTCTTCATCACTTTAGTCTCCTTTCAGGCCAGCGCTTCCTGCAAAGCCTCTCACATCCCTATGGCTTCACAATCTTTCCTGCCCCGGCCATCTTCTCTACAATACTATACATATTCGTCACGGTACCCACGGCCAGTTTCTCCTTCAGGCCATAATAATCAAGGCATGTCCCGCAGGTCATGATCTCAACTCCCTGCGCCTCCAGGGATTTCAGATCTTCCAGGGAATCAGAACCCTCGCAGGTAAGCGTTGCTCCTCCATTGTAAAACAGCATCGTCTCCGGCAGGGTATCCAGCTGAGTAACCGCAAAGATAAAACCTTTGATCAGAACCTTTCCAAGTTCATCATTCCCTGTCCCCATACGGTCAGAAGAAACTACCACAACCATATGATCTCTCATATCCGGGATACAGGAAGCATCTTCCTCCTCTGCCGCTGCAAGAGCGCCCTCCATGACGATCGTAATCTTGTATTCTTTATCTCCCAGCTTCTCAGAAGTAACCCTTCCGCCTCCTGAGGAAGCCATCTTCGTTACATTCTGGACTGCGATCTCATTGTCCACCAGAACCTCTATCGTCTCCGGTCCTGACAGCGCCTGCATTGCTTTCTTCGTTTTGATAACCGGAATCGGGCAGTTATCACCCATTGCATTGACTGTAATCATAGTATTTCCACCTTTCTTAGAAATACCTTCAGGCACTTATAGATATATTCTATCACTGCAAGCCTGAAAGGTAAATATTTTTATCTGCAATTTTATTATATTATCCTGCTTATATTACTTCAAATAGATAGAACCTATATATTGCGCGTCTTATAGAATCTGTCTATAACTGACTTTTTCCTTCCTTTTTATATCCCCACATGGTACAATGAACCATGACAACGGGCCGGAAACCACGGC
The DNA here is from genome assembly GCA_964529215.1 of uncultured Mordavella sp. Taxonomy (GTDB): domain Bacteria; phylum Bacillota; class Clostridia; order Lachnospirales; family Lachnospiraceae; genus Claveliimonas. Next base: position 9,383 of record CAZGVY010000009.1, read on the forward strand.
AACGGACACCGGAAAAGGAGTTATTATGTGGATTGCAGATAAATGGGAAGACTATGAAGTAATCGATTGCAGCAGAGGAGAAAAACTGGAACGGTGGGGCGATTACCTGCTGGTGAGGCCGGATCCCCAGGTAATCTGGGATACGCCAAGAGAAAACAGCGGCTGGCGCCGCAAAAACGGGCATTACCACCGCAGCAAAAAGGGCGGCGGGGAATGGGAATTTTTTGACCTGCCCAGGCAGTGGCAGATCCATTACAAAGAACTCATCTTTAATCTGAAACCATTTAATTTTAAACATACCGGGCTATTCCCGGAGCAGGCTGTCAACTGGGACTGGTTTACAGCAAAGATCAGAGCCTCCGGACGGCCCGTCCGGGTATTGAATCTGTTTGCCTATACCGGAGGAGCAACCCTTGCCGCAGCGGCGGCCGGCGCACAGGTTACCCATGTGGACGCCTCCAAGGGCATGGTGGGATGGGCCAAAGAAAACGCCTTATCTTCCGGACTCCGGGAAGCTCCCATCCGCTGGCTTGTGGATGACTGTGTAAAATTCGTCCAGCGGGAGATCCGCAGAAACCGCCGTTATGATGCTATTATTATGGATCCTCCATCCTATGGCAGGGGACCCGGGGGCGAGGTCTGGAAGATTGAAGATTCCATCCACGGATTTATCCGCCTCTGTACAAAGATCCTCTCCGACGATCCTCTGTTTTTTCTGGTAAATTCATATACCACCGGACTGGCCCCGGCGGTACTTACTTATATGCTCGGCACAGAGCTTAAAAAATTTGGCGGCCATGTAGAAGCCCAGGAAATCGGCCTTCCGGTAACCAGTACCGGCCTTATCCTTCCCTGCGGCGCCTCCGGACGATGGGAAGCCGCCCCTCATATATAACATCAGGCAGGCAGAATCTGACACCGGCAGCTTCCTCCGGATACTTTAGCGGCAAAACGCTGCCGCGCCCAGGCTTTCATAAGCCCAGGCGCGGCAGCGTTTTATTCTTTATGTTATTATCCTTCCAAATATTTATTCGGATTTTGCTCTCGCATACTCAAATTCATCGATGATCTCCTGCTCCGGAGCCTTTGTCGCCAGGCTCACAACAATTACGAATGCCAGAGATACGAAGAATGCCGGAAGCAGCTCGTAAATATTAAACAGACCGCCCATCGGAGCAACCAAATACTTCCATACAAATACCGTGATACCTCCGGAAAGCATTCCTGCAAGTGCGCCCTGCAGTGTTGTACGCTTCCAGAACAATGCACAGATCATAACTGCTCCAAAGGAACCGCCGAATCCTGCCCATGCAAAGGATACAATACCGAATACACTGGAGTTCGGATCTCTTGCAAGGATGACGCCGATCACTGAGATAACCAGGATCGTGATACGTGCAATACTTAAGCTCTTCTTCTCGTCAAGCTTCACGCCCAGGAAATCCTGGATGATATTCTCAGAAACACCTGATGCTGCAACCAGAAGCTGGCTGTCTGCCGTTGACATGGTCGCTGCAAGGATACCTGCCAGGATCACGCCTCCAAGAACTGCCGCAAGTGCGCCGTGCTGGCTGAGCATTCTCGCGATCACAACGATAACCGTCTCGCTGTCTGCCAGGCTCTCCATAGCGCCTGCATTTGACATAGCCAGGCCTACGATACCAATGAATACCGCCACGGTCATAGCAATCACTACCCAGATAGATCCGATCCTTCTGGACAGTTTCAGCTTCTTCTCATCTTCGATCGACATAAACCTTACCAGGATATGCGGCATACCAAAATATCCAAATCCCCATGCAAGCATTGATGCACTCTTCAGCGCCGGGTACTCTACCGCAGCTCCCATCGCCGCATCATAGCTCTGGTTCAGATGAAAATATCCCGGAAGGGACTTGGCATTATCAATTACCGCGCCAAAACCTCCCGCATGGGTTACTCCATAAAATGTAATGGAGATCAGTGCCAGAGACATTACCACGCTCTGGATGAAGTCATTGGTCGCAACGGTACTGAAACCTCCGATAATCGTATAGATTACGATAACAATAGCAAAAACCAATACGCCTGTCATATAAGGGATTCCAAATAAGGAATGGAACAGCTTGCCGCATGCGGCAAAGCCTGAAGCCGTATAAGGAATAAAGAATATAACGATCACCAGCGCCGCAAGAGCCGTAATGATATTCTTTTTATCCCGGAAACGCTTTGCAAGGAATGAGGGAACTGTGATTGCATCCACCTTGTAAGAATAACGTCTCAGCCTTCTGGATACCAGAAGCCAGTTAAAATAGGTTCCCAGCGCCAGTCCTGCAGCTGTCCAGAAGGGATCTGCCAGTCCGGTTGCATAGGCAACTCCCGGAAGTCCCATCAAAAGCCAGCTTGACATATCGCTCGCCTCAGCGCTCATGGCAACCACCAACGGCCCCATCCTTCTACCGCCAAGGTAGAAGTCCTCTGTATTGCTGTTCTTCTTCCCGTTGTAAATACCAACGCCGATCAGCAGACAGAGATACAGAATAATCGTACCCATAATAATTGCATTAATCATAAAAATCTCTCCTTTTCTCTTTAATAATACGATGCTTGATGAATGCTCTTTCCCTACCCCGATAATAAGAAGAGTAAACCTCAATACCATACCGCCTGCTTCCCTGTTCCCTCATGGGAAAATATATAGCGGTTATATGTATATTATAGTTTATTTTTTATCAATGCGCAATATTAATATAAAAAAAACTTATTTTAACATAACAATTTTTAATGTCATTTTTCAATTTACTACACCAGGCGTCTTTTAAGGAGCGTTCCCTTCCTGTCACGAAAAATCGATCTGATATTCTCCGCAGTCCTGTTCCCTTACCGACGCTGCATAAAACACGCGGGACGCACGGATCAGATATCCCAGATCCCTCGCTCCGCCAGTCTCGTAGCTGGAATGCATCGCCAGCTGCGCCAGGCCGATATCCGCACAATTCACTGCAACCTTTGTGCCGGAAATATTACCCAGGGTAGATCCCCCTGCCACATCCGAATGATTTGTAAATACCTGTACCGGAACCTCCGCCTTTTCGCAGATACGCCTGAACACTGCCGCCGACACCCCGTCGGAGGTATATTTCTGATTGCCGCTGAATTTTAACACAATCCCTTTATTGGGAAGCGGGCGGTTGGAAGGGCAGGCCTTATCCGGGTAGTTCGGATGCACTGCATGTGCGTTATCCGCAGACAGCATCAGGCTTGAGGCCAGCCTTCTGCAGTAATCGGATTCATTTCCCCCAAGAGCCGCATTGATCCGTTTCAGCGTATCTGCCAGAAATGTGGAAGCCGCCCCCTGCTTCGTAGAACTTCCCACTTCCTCGTTATCAAAAACACAATGTACGGGAATATTCTTCCCTGCCGGAGCCTCCATAAAACCCTTTAGGGATGCAAACACACATTCCAGGTCATCCAGCCTGCCAGCGGAAATGAACTCTTCATCCGCTCCCCAGACGCTTCCCGGCATCCGGTTATAAACAAACAGGTCGCTTCCCAGAATATCTGCCGGATCCACACCTGCTTCCTCCCCGATCATTTCCACAAAGCCTTTTGCCCCCTTCTCCGGATACATCCCATACAGCGGCAGGAGATCCTTCTGGACATGATACTTGTATCCTTCGTTCGCCTCCCGGTTCATATGGATCGCCAGGCTGGGGATCATCAGCAGGTCTCTCCGGATATTCACAAGCTTTGTACTGATCCTGTCCTTCTTCCGTACCAGCAGCCTTCCCGCCACCGACAGCGGCCGGTCAAACCAGGTCCCGCACAGCATCCCCCCATACTTCTCTGCGTTCAGCTTCACGTACGCTTTTTCCGCCTCAAGCTCCGGATGTTCCTTCAGCTTAAGGCAGGGGGAATCGCTGTGGCTGGCTATCATCTGAAATCCCGCCGCATCCATTTCCGGTATACGGAAGGCAATCAGCGATGACCCGCCGCGGATCACATAATACCCTCCGCCCTCCCTCAGGCGCCACTCTTCTCCTTCCATAAGCCGCATATATCCTGCTTCTTCCAGTACGCGCCGCATCGTATCTACCGCATGAAACGGCGTAGGGCTCTCCTCAATAAATTGAAACAGCTCTTCTGTATAATTTTCCATCCGATTTCCCTCCTCCTGTAAATTCTAATCCATTTAATATATTTTGCCGGACATATCAAAATGAGCCTGACGCTGCCATACGCGTCCGCTAAGACATACTCCAAAATACCCCTCAATACACATCTTCATCAGAGGATGTCCAGGTCTGCCAGGGATTTTGAAGCTTTCCGGCCTTTTTTCACATTACCTGCTTCCCTTCTCCTTCCGCCGTCCTTACGGCAGAGGCATATCCCGCCGATCTCCATGAACGGATCCATTGACTTGCACATATCATATACCGTGAGAAGCGCCGTGCTGACTCCAGTCAGCGCCTCCATCCCTGCTCCTGCCTTTCCTGCCGCTCTCACTGTACAATAGCAGTAAATGGCACATTCCTCCGGTTCCATCTCGAATTGTATCCGGCAGTTTACAAGCGGCCGGAACTGGCACATCGGAATAAGTTCCGCAGTCTTTTTCACACCCATCAGCCCGGCAGTCTCCGCAGTTTTCAATACGTCGCCCTTCCCTACAGTACCTTCTTCAACCGCATCATATACTGTCTGGCTGACCGTGATCCTTCCCACCGCAGTCGTACGCTCTGTATCGTTCCCCGCAGACACATCGATCATCAGATCTTTTTCTTTCTCATCCCAAAATGTAACTTCCATAACTGCTTCCTCCTTAAGTCAGAACAGATTCATTGCCTGGCTGACCGACTTTATCCCGATGATTTCTATCCCTCTCACGCTCTTAAGCATTTCCCTGGATACCTCCGGCATAATACAGGTCTTAAAGCCCAGTTTTTCTGCCTCTGCCACGCGCTGCTCCGGCATACTGACTGCACGTACCTCGCCGCTTAGCCCTACCTCTCCGAACACGATCGTCCGGTCGGATATGGGCCGGTTTTTATAACTGGATACAATGGCCATCACGATCCCCAGATCGACTGCCGGCTCATTCATCCGGATCCCTCCTGCAATATTAATGTAAGCGTCATAACCCGAAAGCGGCAAGCCGATCCGTTTCTCCAGCACGGCCATCAGGAGATTCACCCGGTTATAATCCGTCCCCGCCGCCGTCCGCCTCGGCATCCCGAAATTACTCTTGCATACAAGCGCCTGGATCTCCATCAGTATCGGCCTGGTTCCTTCCATGGAACATGCCACCACTGAACCGGAAGCGTTCTCCGGCCGGCCGTTCAGCATATACTCCGATGGATTGGGCACCTCCTCCAGGCCGGTTTCCCTCATTTCAAATACCCCGATTTCATTCGTGGAACCAAAGCGGTTCTTCACTCCTCTCAATATCCGATAGGATGCATGCCTGTCCCCTTCAAAATAGAGCACCGTATCCACCATATGTTCCAGCACCCTTGGACCCGCAACCGTCCCTTCCTTGGTTACATGTCCCACGATAAAGATGGTAATATTCAATCCCTTCGCAAGCTGCATCAGCGTATTCGTGGCTTCCCTTACCTGTGACACGCTTCCCGGCGCAGAACCAATATCTTCGCTGTACATGGTCTGTACCGAATCAATCACCGCCACCGCCGGACGCTCTGTTTCGATAACATGGCGGACTGTTTCCAGATTGGTCTCACATAGCAGCAGCAGATAATCGTTGAATTTACCCATCCGGTTTGCCCGCATCTTAATCTGTCTTAAAGACTCTTCTCCGGAAATGTACAGGATCTTTTTTGCTTCCCCGGATAATTGCCTGCATACCTGTAACAGAAGGGTTGACTTTCCAATTCCCGGATCTCCGCCCACCAGTACAAGGGAACCTGGTACGATCCCTCCTCCGAGCACCCGGTCCAGTTCTGCAATTCCCGTCTTCATCCTGTCCTCCTGCCCGGCAGGCACGCTGGATAAGGTAACGGCCTTTGTCTCTTGTACCATGCTCCTTGCCACGCCATTCTTTGGCACGGAAATCTTCTCCTCCGCAAAGGTATTCCACTCCCTGCACGCCGGGCACTGGCCCAGCCATTTACTTTCCTCATGTCCGCAATTCTGACAGAAAAATACGCTTTTCTTTCCTTTTGCCACCGTTTCTCCTCTCTTTCAAAACAGGATACCCGGAGGGTATCCTGTTCTCTTTCTCTCTTAATGGTTCAATTTTATCTTCTTACGATCTTAATCTCTACGGCCTTATCCGGATCCATCTGGGCGCTGACGCTGATCTTGCCGCTGAGATTCGTCTTCATCGTCCCCACGTTCACAGCATCCTTATAGATCACATACTCCGTATCCGCCTCAAGTTCCAGTGTTACCTGTACGTCCTTCTCTCCCGAAACCTTAAAAGATACTCCGTCCCTCTCCGCTTTAAAGTTCTCCACTGCCGTTCCCGGTACCGATTCATACACAAACATACCGTTTTTCTCAAGCTTGGTAATCTCATGAAATGTTTTCACTTTATATATATCCCCCTGAAATTCAAAACCATCCAGCTTGGTCTTAGAATCCAGGGAATAATCTCCAAAGCTCAGTGTGCCATCTTCTTCTGCTCTCAACAGTTCTTTTACTACTGCCATAGTCTTTCTCCTCCTGAAGTTATGATCATTTCATGTTTGATGTCCGCCGTCCCACCGTCCTGTAAAAGGCCAGTGATACGCCCTAAAAAATTGCGTTTGCCGCTATGCGTTCATTGTACCATATTTTTTCTATTTTGAAATGAATTTTATTTGTTTTTTTGAGAGTCCTGCTTCGATCTCGTCTCCTCTCTTGACCTCACCGGCCAGAATCGCCTCTGCCAGCCTGTCTTCCAGCTGATTCTGAACGGCGCGGCGCAAAGGCCTTGCGCCATATTTCTGATCCGTTCCGGTTTCAACAATATGCTTTTTCACAGAATCCCGGATAACTAATTTTATGCCAAGCTGTTCCTTTGCGCGTTTTACCACTTCCCTGCACATCAGCCCAACGATCTTTTTCATCTCATCCTTATCCAATGCATGGAATACGATGATCTCATCTATCCGGTTCAGAAATTCAGGACGGAATACCAGTTTTATCTCATTCATAACATTTGCTTTCATCCGTTTATAGTTATCCCCCGGATCCTCTTTCGTAACAAAGCCCAGCCGTTTGGGATCAATAATCGCCTGCGCTCCCGCGTTAGAAGTCATAATGATCACCGTATTGCGGAAATCCACCCTGCGCCCCTGGGAATCTGTGATATGCCCGTCATCCAGCACCTGCAGAAGGATATTAAATACATCCGGGTGAGCCTTCTCGATCTCGTCAAAAAGCACCACGGAATAGGGGTGCCTCCTCACCTGTTCAGACAGCTGTCCCCCGTCATCATGCCCCACATATCCCGGAGGCGATCCTATCATCTTAGAAACACTGTGCTTTTCCATATATTCCGACATATCAACTCTGATAATGGAGTCCTCATTCCCAAACATGGCCTCTGCCAGCGCCTTGGAAAGTTCTGTTTTTCCCACTCCCGTAGGCCCTAAAAACAAGAACGAACCAGTCGGGCGGTCCGGATTCTTTAACCCTACGCGTCCTCTCCGCACTGCCTTAGCAACCGCAGAAACTGCCTCATCCTGCCCGATTACCCGCTTATGCAGCGTCTGCTCCAGCTTCTTTAGCCGTTCTCCTTCTGATTCCGCAAGCCTGCGCACCGGGATCTTAGTCCATTCCGATACCACATCCGCGATATCACTCTCTGTCACCACTGCCTTACGGCCTTTTGCCCGCTTCTGGAAACGCTCCCTGGCGCCCTCCAGCTTCTTCTCCGCAGCAATCTGTTCCTTATGGAGTACCGACGCCTCCGTCATTTCTCCCTGCTTAATACATTCTTCCTTTTCCTTCTTCAGTCTCTCGATCAGATGCTCCAGTTTCCCAATATTTTCCGGCACTTTGATCCCCTGAAGGCCGACCTTAGAGCAGGCTTCATCCAGCACGTCAATGGCCTTATCCGGCAGGAACCTGTCGCTGACATAGCGTGCGGACAATGCCACCGCGCTCTCCAGCGCCTCCTCTTCAATCTCTACATGATGATGTGCCTCATAGCGGGATTTCAATCCCTTCAGGATATCCAGGCAATGCTCCCTGTCGGGTTCCTCAACCGTGATCGGCTGAAATCTTCTCTCCAGCGCCGCATCCTTCTCGATATATTTGCGGTACTCTGAAATCGTTGTTGCACCGATCAGCTGGATCTCCCCTCTTGCAAGAGAAGGCTTTAAAATATTAGAGGCGTCCATTGCGCCCTCTGCGCCGCCGGCGCCAATGATCGTATGGACCTCGTCCAGAAATAAGATCACATTGCCCGCTGCTTTCACCTCGTGGATCAGCTTCTTCATGCGTTCCTCAAATTCTCCCCGGTATTTGGACCCGGCGATCAGGCTGGCCAGATCCATCGTAAAGATCCGCTTATCCCTCATACTCTCCGGAACCAGTCCTTCTGCGATCCTTGCCGCAAGGCCTTCCAGTACGGCCGTCTTTCCAACTCCCGGCTCGCCTACGAGACACGGATTATTCTTCGTCCTCCTGCACAGGATCTGCATCACCCGGCCGATCTCCTGCTCCCTGCCGATCACCGGATCCAGCTTACCCTCTGCCGCCTGCTCCGTCAGATCCGTTCCAAACTGTTCCAATACTCCCCGTCTCTTTCCTTCTCCCTGAAGCTCTGCCATATAGTCGCCCGGATCCACCCCGGCAGTGAGCAGAATATCCTGATACAGCTTCTGAATATTGACATTCAGTGTCTGCAGGATCCGGCAGGCAACGCAATCGATATCATTCAGCACAGCCAGCAGCATATGCTCCGTACCGATCTCCGCCGCCTTCAGCCGCGCCGCTTCGATACCGGCCTCCTCCAGAATAAACTGCAGTCTTGGGCTCTCCGGGGGTTTTCCTGTGATCACAGCATCTGTTCCGGGCGTCACCAGTTCGTTCATGATCTTAAGGATACTTTCCTCCTCTACGCCGTTCATATCCAGAATCTGCCCTGCAACACCCGCAAACGTCTTACTCAGGGCGATCAAAAGATGCTCCGTTCCCACATATGGATGCTGCATCAGCGTTGCAGCATCCCTGGCAAGTTTCAGCACTTCCCTGGCCTGATTTGTATAATCCATTTCCTACTGTCCTCCCACATATTCATCAAAAATTTCATCTACCAGCTCATGAACCTCTTCTCTGGATACATTTTTGCAAAGTCCCCTGGCAAGCACGATCCGGAGCTGGGCGCGCATCTTTTCAACTGCCTCGATCTTGTTAATATCCAGTGATATCACCGCGCCTTTCCTGCGGTCAAGCTGGATATAACCCTCCTGCTTTAATACAGCGTATGCCTTATTCACTGTATGCATATTAATTCCCACTGTCTCCGCAAGCTGGCGGACAGACGGCAGCGACTCCCCTTCCTGGATCTCAGAAGTCGCGATCCCCATAATAATCTGATTCCTGAGCTGGATATATATTGCTTCTTCACTATTGAAATCAATTTCAATATACATATCTACACCTTTTCTTTTGAATAACCGATTGTTATACCCATGTTAGCACAGATGTATTTTTATTGCAAGCATACAGCTCTTTTCGGAAATACGTTTTTAAAACCAAAATCATTGCATAATAATTTAATTCGTGATTTAATAAAAGATGAATGCTTTCCAAATATGTATGAAAGCAGGAAAGAGTAAGGATATCACAGGAAAGAATTGCGTGAAACCATTCACAATGCAAAATTAACCAAAACCCAGAAAACCATCGCTGAATTTGTCCTGGATCATTCCTCCGACGCCTGCTTTATGACATCCTCTGAGATCGCAGAAAAGCTTGACGTCAGTGAATCTTCTGTAATCCGGTTTTCCCGTTCTCTTGGGTACACCGGATTTATGGATTTCCAGAAAAATCTTCGCAAAGAATTTCAGGATCAGGTACACCGGATTTCCAGCTCCATTACCATTCCTTCCCAGCGCATGGCACAACGGCTGAAGGCTGGTTCCAGCGGGAACTATCTCAAACAGCATTTCAGCAATATCCTGAGCAATATCGAGGAGCTTCTCTCTGGCAACAGCCTTCACACCTTTGAAGAGGCTGCTGCCATCCTGGCAGAAAGCCGCCAGAAATATATTATGGCCACCCGCAGCAACACTGCCCTGGCAGATTATGCTTCTCTCTATTTAAAACATATGATCACTGACGTTATCAATACCAGTTCCGCATGTATGACACCGGTAGACCAGCTCATCAATATAGGAAAAGAAGACTGCCTGCTGGTCTTTAGCTTCCCCAGATATTCTTCTATCGATCATATGACCGTCAAAATGGCCAAAGACGCCGGCGCCCGGATCATTGTGATGACCGATAAGCCAAGCGCCCTGCTGGCGCCCTACGCCTCCGCGCTGATCACCGTACCTGTGGATTCTAACCATTTTAATAATTCACTGGTTGCCGCCCAGTTTGCGGTAGAATGCCTATTAGAGGCAGTCAGCCACAGAGTAGAAGGGATCGAGGACAGATTAAAGAAAGTTGACGAATATCTGGATGAGCTTAAGATTTATTAGAAGAGGAAATATACACCCGGCGGACGCGAAACGAAGAAGGAGTATATAGCGGTCAGACGGAGCAGCATTCCGATGAACTATCGGTAACAGAGACTAAGGCACTCAGGAACGCCTTCGTGCCCAAGTCTCTGTAAACCGTTATTTCATCTCCATTAAAAGCGCTCCTAAATTGTCTGATCCGCTATATACTCCTTCTTCGTTCCGCTGTCTTCTCCCCATGTTGTGAATCGATATCCCTCTGCTGAACAGCCGGACAACCCAATAGTATAATGCCAGATTACAAAGCAGCTGCCATCCGTGACAGATGAATGCTGCATGGGTATTTAAGGGGCGTTTTTAGCGGAGGCAAAATCCACTGCTTACGGATACTTTGACGCGAAGGCATTCCTGAGCGTCTTAAGTGTAGTTAGCAGTTAGTTTGCCGCAGCGCTGCCCCGCCCAGGCGGCATTCATCTGCCACGGATGGCAGCGTCCAGGCTCATTTTGATATGTCCGCCAAGATATACTCCAAAGTACCCCGTAATGCATGCCCTCCGGGCTGGCGGACTTCGTCCGTTATGGTATGCTTAAGCAGCCAGCGATATTTTATACCTCATCTATCGCTTTTCCAATATCATGACGCATGTACTTATTTTCAAACCGTACCCATTCCGTAGCCGCATAAGCATTCGCTCTGGCCTCCTTCAGGTCAGCTCCTTTTGCCGTAACGCCGAGCACCCGCCCGCCGTTCGTCACAAACTGCCCGTTCTCAGATTTCGTTCCCGCATGGAAGCAGTAATACCCCTCATGCTTATCAAATTCTTCTAATCCATAGATCGGGATCCCCTTTTCATATGCGACCGGATATCCCTCGCTTGCAAGTACGACACAGACCGCCGCATTGTCCTCAAACTGTAAGTCAATCTGATCCAGTGTCCCGTCAATACATGCCTCCGCCACTTCTATCAGGTCATTTTTCATCCGCGGAAGCACCACCTGTGCCTCAGGATCTCCAAATCTGGCATTGTATTCCAGCACCTTAGGACCGTCCTCCGTCAGCATCAGCCCGAAGAAGATCACTCCCTTAAAAGGACGTCCCTCTGCCTTCATTGCGTCCACCGTCGCCTGATAGATATGTTTCTT
>CAZGVY010000009.1:21148-27901 GCA_964529215.1 uncultured Mordavella sp.
ACAAAATTCATCCACTTCCTCTGTATAGAAAGGACTTGGAGAAAATGTCCCCATGCCGCCTGTATTCAGTCCCGTATCCCCGTCCCCGGCACGTTTATGATCCTGAGCGGAGGTCATAGTCTTGATCGTATTTCCATCTACAAAGGATAATACCGACACTTCACGGCCGGTCATAAATTCTTCGATAACCATCTCGTTTCCGGCAGCGCCGAATTTCTTATCCAGCATAATCGTCCTGACGCCTTCTCTGGCTTCCTCCAGGCTGTTACAGATCAGCACGCCCTTGCCAAGCGCCAGGCCGTCCGCTTTAAGCACGATAGGAAATTTGGCCGTTTCCAGATAGGCAAGCGCCTTCTCCGGATCTGTGAAATTCTCATAGGCCGCCGTAGGAATATGATATTTTTTCATCAAATCTTTAGAAAATGCCTTGGATCCCTCCAGAATTGCCGCATTCTTCTTTGGCCCAAAGGTGCGGATACCCGCTTTCGTAAGCTCATCCACAAGGCCCCCTACCAGCGGATCGTCCATTCCCACGATCACAAGACCGATCTGCTTCTCCTTCGCAAAAGCGGCGATCTTATCAAATTCCATCGCTCCGATCGGCGCACATTCCGCAATCTCTGCAATTCCTGCATTTCCTGGTACACAATACAGCTTATCCGTCTTCGGGCTCTTTGCCGCCGCATAACAGATCACATGCTCTCTTCCGCCGCTTCCGACTACTAATATATTCATCTGCTAATCCTCCTAAACGTCTTATCCCTGATATATTTTAATCCTGTCATCATTCATCTGCCGGTATCTGACACAACTGCTTTCCCCTCCGACACATGTACCCTGCCATGCGCGATCAGGTTTATTGCCTCCGGCAGGATGATCCACTCTGCCTGCTCCATCACCCGTTTCTGCAGAAGCTTTGGCGTATCCCCAGGCTGGACCTCAACTGCTTTCTGCAGGATGATCGGGCCGGTATCCGTTCCTTCATCCACAAAATGAACCGTAGCTCCGGCAACCTTTACGCCTCTTTCCAAAGCCGCTTCATGCACCTTCAGGCCGTAGAAGCCTGTTCCGCAAAAAGAAGGGATCAGCGACGGATGGATATTGATGATCCTATTCCGGTACGCCGCGATCATCTTTGGCGGGATCACTACCAGGAATCCTGCAAGCACGATCAGATCCGGTTCATAAGAATCCACCGCCTCAAGAAACCTCTCATTAAATTCTTCCCTTGAAGCAAATTGTTTCGGCTGGATGCACTGTCCTGCAACTCCTGCTTTCTTCGCCCGTTCCAGCGCATATGCATTTGGATTATTACTGATAACGCCCACGATCTTGGCGTCAGAAATCCTCCCATCCGCTACAGAATCCAGAATTGCCTGCAGATTCGTACCTCCGCCGGAAACCAGCACCAATACTCTTAGCATAATGTTACTCCTTTTTCCCCGGCCTCAATATGCCCGATCACATATGGCGTGTCGCCCGCTGCCTTTGCAGCTTCCATTGCCTTTCCTGCATCCCCGGGGTCTACAGCGATCACCATGCCAATCCCCATATTAAAGGTATTATACATCATCTGTTCTGCAATATTGCCTCTCTCTGCCAGAAGCCCGAAAACCGGCGGGACCGGATAGCTGTCCTTCTCGATCACCGCATGGCTTCCCTCTTTGAGCATACGGGGAATATTCTCGTAAAATCCGCCTCCGGTAATATGGCTGCATGCCTTTACTGTCACTCCCGCAGCTTTTACATTCTTCAGCGCCTTCACATAGATCCTGGTAGGCTCAAGCAGAGCTTCGCCTAATGTCCTTCCCAATTCCCCATAGTACGTATCCAAAGATTCCTTCGTCATTTCAAACACTTTGCGCACCAGGGAAAATCCATTGCTATGTACTCCGGAAGACGCCAGGCCGATCAATACGTCCCCGGCCTTTAAATGTTCTCCGGTGATCAGTTCCTTCTTTTCGCATACTCCCACTGCAAATCCCGCAAGATCATACTCATCCTCCGGCATCAGTCCCGGATGCTCCGCGGTCTCCCCGCCGATCAGCGCTGCCTCCGCCTGCACACATCCTTCTGCCACACCGCTTACGATACTGGCAATTTTTTCAGGATAGTTCTTGCCGCACGCAATATAATCCAGGAAAAATAATGGCTCGCCTCCGGCACACGCAATGTCATTCACACACATGGCAACCGCATCGATCCCTATCGTATCATGCTTATCCATAAGGAAGGCAAGCTTCACCTTCGTTCCGCATCCATCGGTTCCCGAAAGCAGCACCGGTTCTTCCATTTCCCTGATCCCGGCAAGGGAAAATGCCCCGGAGAATCCGCCGAGGCCGCCAAGTACCTCTGCCCGCATAGTTCTCTTTACATGCTCCTTCATAAGCTCCACTGATCTGTAACCGGCTTCAATATCAACGCCCGCATTCTTATAATCCATATCGTCCTCCTTTGGGAAACTCTATTTCTGTTCCATATAAGCCTTGTGGCCAAGTTTCTTTAATTGCCTGTCTTTCCCCTGAACCGTATCTTTCATTTCTGCCGTATAAGCTTTCAGGCGTTTTAGGATCTCCGGTTCGGAAACCGCAAGGATCCTGGCTGCGAGAAGCGCCGCATTCATCCCGCCGTCAATAGCAACTGTCGCCACGGGAATCCCGGGCGGCATCTGCACGATAGAATAAAGCGCATCCTGTCCGTCCAGATTCTTTCCTGACATTGGGACACCAATCACCGGCATCGGGAAAACCGCCGCGCACATTCCCGGAAGATGGGCAGCCATTCCCGCTCCCGCAATAATCACTTTAAAACCTTTTTCTTCCGCAGAGCCTGCATATTCAAAAAACACATCCGGCTCACGGTGTGCCGATATAATTGTCATATCATATTCAATTCCAAGCTTGTCCAGCATATCGGCCGCCTTACTCATAATCTTAAGGTCTGAGTCACTGCCCATTATAATACCTACTTTTGCCATGTTCTTCATCCTTTCTGTTTTCTGTCCCTGCACTATACTATTCTTTTATCATAGCATAAGGGTTATCTTTTATTCAATCTATTTTCCCCTGCCTTGTCCAGAGGTTCATTCAAAAGTCCGGTTCCCGGCAGCACAAATCTCCCGTCCTCGATCAAAGCGGTCTTTGTACCGTCTTTTTTCATCACCCAGATACCCCCAAGCTCCTCATAAGGGATGGTAATATCCGTATGGCAGTTAAAATATGCTCTGGACACATCTTCTTTTCTCCGTATAGATATGGAATTATCCCTTGCGATGATCTCTTTGCCATCCGGGTTATATACCGGAATATCCTCGCTCCAGCTGTAGCAGGTATCGCCTACTGCAAAATGCGGCCCTGTCTTTTCCGCGATCAGGATCGGCAGTTTATCTTCCATGCCGAATTTCCGGGCCGCTACATAGGCCGTGGTATTTGTTCCAATCGCAAATTCCCCCATTGGGAGCGACGGATGGTTAAATAATATATTATCCTCTATATATTTTCTCCCGTCCGCCTCCTCCGGGAAATTACTGCACCGGTAACCTGTGACCATCCCGTCGGTAAAATCAATCTCCAGATCCAGATATTGGAGTTCCCTCAAATATACTTTCGTTACATGAAGTTTTCCGTTCGTTCCCTCCAGAACCGGCGACGTAAAAACTTCTCCCACCGGAATATTAACATCTGCTACACAATTTTCAAAAGCCGTCTCCCTGTCCGGGTTTTCCAGCGGATGAAGCCGTACTATGAGATCCGTCCTGTTCTCTCCTTTTCCAAGGATATGCACTGCTTCTCCCTCATCCAGCGCATCGACCAGCGCCTGCTGGATCTTTCCATATACCTTTGAATCCAGTGTATTGATCCGGATAACCTCGTCGAAAATCTCTTCATAATCCGGACCGATCTCCGGCACCGGATAGGCCACGATAGTAAAACTGCGTTCTTCGCCCCGGATATATTCATTCGTCAGCTGTCCCATTTTATTATTGAGCGAAAGCAGAAGCTCCTCCTGTTTTCTGGTCAGATGTATTGCTTCTTTCTTTACCTTCGGAACAAACGGCCTGGTTCCAAATACCTCTATAACTGCCGGTCCGGCAACCTCAGCCGCCTGTTCCCTGTGCGTCTCATATACATGCCGGGAAACCTCCAGCTTCCGTTCCACAAACCGCTTATTCAGAAATAATCCCTGATCGTCCCTGTGGTCATATTCATACTGCGGATTGGGATTTCCGCCATAATACCCCACCCTGCCATGCCTGCTCTTTGTAAGGGCGCTGCCGCTGCTCCGGAAGATCACCGGCCTCAGCCCGAGTTTTTCAAAATTCCTTACTGCCTGCCTGACCACCCGTTCAAAGCCCAATACATACCGGATATTTACGATTGATTTCTTCGACAGGTCTTTCCCTGTATTCACAAACCCCATACGGTATCCTTCGGTATATACATCTGCCATCTTCCGGATCTTTTCTGCGTCAAGCTCCTGCAGATGGCTTGCCGTACGCAGCTCATTATCACTGATATACTCTCCAAACCTGTACAGGTAACGAAGATCTGCCAGATCTGCATCCTGGATGATCTGTCCTGCAAGATCCTCTTTTGTATCAATCTGCCCGATGATCCTGTCTGCCACAAACACGTCGCAGTAATCGCTTGCATACCAGTAAATAATATTTTTAAGCTCCCGTATCAGATCCTTCTCCGTCTCTTCCTCCCTGGCATAGGTTTCAAAGCAGTTATATATCTCAATAAAGAGCTCCATCAGGATCGTAAGGTATTCCTGTCTGCCTTCAAACACATAGGCGATCCCTTCCCTGATTTCCGCATATAAAAAACTTAAAAGCTGTCCCGCTTCCTTTCCAAGCACCTGTACCGCATAAGCCGGATTCCCATAGCTTGTCCCGTAATTCTCCGGCAGGATATCTTCGTACAGCCTGTGATTCCACCTCTGTAATTCTTCAAGCGGATACTTCTCATAGCTTCCGTCCGCCAGTTCTTCCTGCAGCCTGGACAGCATCATCAGAAAATCCGAAACCTTTCTAAAATACATACGGAAGGGGAGTCTCACCGACTCCTCTTCCGGTATCAGCCTGATCCGCTCCGCCGCAAGTTCATATCTCTCCATCATCACCTGAAAAACCCCCTGATATACGTTGCCGTAAATATAATCAGCAGAATTGCATTACATACAACCCCGCTCTTGCAGGATATATAATTCTTCTCTCTTTCTTTGAAGCCTTTGATGGCCTGTTCCAATCCCAGCGCAGACATCACAAGGACGCCAAGCCCTGTAAATCCTATAAGGATATTGACTTCTCCCCTGCTTATGTAGGAAACCATGAATATCAGCATCATCAGAAATGCCGATGTAAATGCCAGTCCGCAGGAATACACACCTCTCTTAGAATGCCTGAGCTTAGCCTGCCCGTACTTATAGGTACGGCGCCTGCGCCTCTCTTTTTCCCGTTTACGCCTCTGCCTTTCCTGCCTGTACCGTATAAGCTCCTGTCTCCAGCTTCCGCGTATCTTCGCTTTACCGCCTGTTTTCTCTTTTCTTGTTCTTAACCCCATGTTTTCTCCTTACCGCTGCGCATATGGAAAATACAATATACCCCAGAGCCCCGCCCAGTGTATTGAGCAGCATGTCGTCTACATCAAAGCTTCCCACCCTCGAAAGGAGCTGAAATGTCTCCACACAGAAGCTCAGCGCAAAACTGTAGAATACCGCCGGGAAAAAGCTTCTGTATCTGCTCGCCATAGGCAGGAAAAAGCCAAATGGAAGGAAAATAAGTACATTGCCAGACAGATTGGTAAATACTGCATACCAGCCAAGCTGCTCCCTGTATTCCCAGAACCTCCGGATCTCCTTAAACAATACTAAATTATATCTGTATTCCTGCATCATCCCCCGGCCATACCACTCTGAAAAAATCAGAAAATAAATGATAAACCCGATATATAAAACAAATAATATTTTCCCTAAAAAGCGCAGTTTCCTCCCTCTTTTACCCATATCAGAACATCAGGCCCTCTTTGTTTTTAAGCAGGCGCGCGCCGCATATGACCGCGATCACGCCGGTAGTAACACCTATAGACATCATCACAATCCCAATTGCAATATTAGCCGCTCCAGTAATACTCATCGTCTTAAATGCCTTCTCGTTCATCTTATAACATCCTCCTGTCCGCTTATTTCTATCTGGTTTCTTCCTGCAGTCCACTGGCCCTCAGGCCTCCTGTGAACCTGAGTTCTTTAAATACCATACTCTTCATAATA
The DNA here is from genome assembly GCA_964529215.1 of uncultured Mordavella sp. Classification (GTDB taxonomy): domain Bacteria; phylum Bacillota; class Clostridia; order Lachnospirales; family Lachnospiraceae; genus Claveliimonas. The sequence goes on from CAZGVY010000009.1 coordinate 27,419, forward strand.
TGCGTCGATTGCTGATTTTAATGTATCGTCAATCACAACTTTTCCAAGACATTCTCTGTTATACAGGTATTCCACTACTTCTTCCATGGTCACGATAGCGCTGGTCTCAAATCCATATAGTTCCCGGATCTCGTCCAGCGCGCTCATCTTCCCGCCTTTGCCCACCTCCATGCGGTTCAGGGAAACCATAAGCCCCTTGATCTGCACGTCGGCCTGTGCCTTTATAATGGGAAACGTCTCTTCGATCGATTTGCCCGACGTCGTCACATCCTCGATGATCACGATCCTGTCGCCGTTCTTTAAGCCGCTGCCAAGCAGGATCCCTGCATCGCCGTGATCCTTCGCTTCTTTCCGGTTTGCACAATAGCGGATATCCTCGCCATACAGCCCGCTGATGGCCATCGTAGTGGCAACGGCCAGCGGGATCCCCTTATATGCCGGGCCGAATAATACGTCAAAATCCAGGCCATAGGTATCATGGAT